>NZ_JAOCKC010000030.1:0-32784 GCF_029844625.1 Stenotrophomonas sp. GD03680
CCATCCGGTAGCGCCGGGCCATGCCCGGCGAGCGCGGAGCGCGGTCAGCGCGCCAGGTACCCGGTCACCGCGTGGCCGATCTGGAACAGGCTGATGCCCAGTACCAGCACGCCAACCGCGACCAGTACCCAGCGTTCCTTGACCCGCTTGACCAGGATCGCGGCCACCGGCGCGGCCATCATGCCGCCGATCAGCAGCCCGGCGACGATCTGCAGGTGCTGCACCCCCATCGACAGCAGGAAGGTGGCCGAGATGGTCAGGGTGACCACGAACTCGGCCGCGTTGACCGTGCCGATGGTGGTACGGGCCTGGCCGCCACGCGCCAGCAGGGTGGACGTGGCGATCGGGCCCCAGCCACCGCCGCCGCTGGCGTCCAGAAGGCCGGCGAAGAAGCCCAGAACCGGCACGCGGCGGATCTCGCTGCTGGGCGTCCAGCGCCCGGCGGCACGGGCCAGGATGACGATGGCAAGCACCAGCAGGTACAGGTAGATCAACGGGCGGATGAAATCGCCGGGCAGTTGGGCGAGTACATAGGCACCGATCGCACCCCCGATCGCGCCGGGCAGCGCCAGGCGCACGAACAGGCGCTTATCGACATTGCCAGCCGCAAGATGCGACACACCGGAGGCGCCGGTGGTGAACACTTCGGCGGTGTGGATGCTGGCGCTGACCTGGGCCGGCGGCAATCCCATGCTCAGCATCACCGATGAGGAGACCAGGCCGAAGGCCATGCCCAGCGCGCCATCGACCAGCTGCGCACCGAGGCCGATGAGGATGAACCACCAGAATTCGCTGCTCAGTTCCATGCACCGAGCCTAGCGCGCGAAGGAGTGCGGACCAAGGTCCGCACCCACCGGGTGCTCAACGCTCAACGGGTGCCGTAAAGCACCACGGTCTTGCCGCGGGCATGCAGCAACCCGTCGGTCTGCAGCTTCTTCAGCACGCGGCCGGCCATCTCACGCGAGCAGCCGACCAGGCGCGCCAGTTCCTGCCGCGAGACGCGCAGCTGGCTGCCCTGCGGGTGGCTCATCGCCTCCGGCTCCTGGGCCAGATCGTGCAGGGTGCGCACGATGCGGTCGGTGACGTCCAGGAACGCCAGGCGGCTGGCCTTGCGGCTGGTGTCGAGCAGACGCTTGGAGATCTGCTGGCCCAGCGCGTACAGCAGGCGCGGCGCGTCGGCCGACAGCGGGCCAAGGAACAGCTGATGCAGGCGCTCGTAGCTGATCTCGGCCAGCTCGCAGGCGGTGCGGGTCCGCAGGATCACCTCGCGGCGGTCCGATTCCACGAACAGGCCCATCTCGCCGACGAACTCGCCGGCACCGAAGTAGCCCAGCACCAGCTCACGATCGTCATCTTCCTCGGCCATGATCGAAACCGAGCCGCTGATGACGTAATACAGGGTTCCCGCCGGGTCTCCTGGTCGGAAGACGTCGGTCCGGGTGGGATATCGCCGCCTGTGGCTGTGCGCCAGGAAACGATCGATTGTTGCGATATCCAGGGCCAGTGGACTGCTAGCTAGGCGCACGGTTGACACGATAGGGGCGCTCCCTCTGCGCATGAACGGATTCACGGGGTCGATAGCGGAGCTTAACCAGCGCAATTGTTAAGGGCAAACAGTGTGCCAGAACTCTTGCGTCTTCACGTTCCCCCCGGGGGCGGTTTGCCCCATAATTCACCCTTTCTCTTCTTACACAGGAATCGACCGCCGTGGTCAAGCCGTTGCCTCGCCTGAGGTTGCAGGGTTTCAACAACCTCACCAAGGCGCTGAGCTTCAACATCTATGACGTGTGTTACGCGCGCACCGAAGAGGAGCGTCAGCGTTACATTGAATACATCGATGAAGAGTACAACGCCGACAGGCTGACTCAAATCTTGACCGATGTCGCCGAGATCATCGGCGCCAACATCCTGAACGTGGCCCGCCAGGACTACGATCCGCAGGGTGCCTCGGTGACCATCCTGATCTCCGAAGAGCCGGTGATCGACAAGAAGCTGGCGGGCAAGGAGCTGATCTCCGACGCCGTGGTCGCGCACATGGACAAGAGCCACATCACCGTCCATACCTACCCGGAAACCCATCCGCAGGAAGGCATCGCGACGTTCCGCGCGGACATCGACGTGGCCACCTGTGGCGTCATTTCGCCGCTGAAGGCCCTGAACTACCTGATCGAGAGCCTGGAATCGGACATCGTGATCATGGACTACCGCGTCCGTGGCTTCACCCGTGATGTGAAGGGCAAGAAGCACTTCATCGATCACAAGATCAATTCGATCCAGAACTTCCTGGCCAAGAACATCAAGTCGCGTTACGAGATGTTCGACGTCAACGTCTACCAGGAGAACATCTTCCACACGAAGATGCACCTGAAGGACTTCGACCTGGATCAGTACCTGTTCGAGGAAAAGGCCAGGAACCTGTCGTTCAAGGAACGCATGAAGATCGAGGCGCTGCTCAAGCGCGAGATCGAAGAGCTGTTCCACGGTCGCAACCTGTCCGAGTAACACCCCTGTGCGATGCCGGCAGGCATCGTCACCCAGGCGGGACGACCCGCCCCGTGGAACCTGCGTGCTGCGCAATTCATAGTTCCACGGCGATGTACCGACCTACGGCCCGGTGTGAAGACACCGGGCCGTTTCGTTTTTCAACCACTAGGTAAGGACCCCCACCCATGCCCTGGATCTACCTGCTGCTGGCCGGCCTGTTCGAGATCGGCTTCGCGCTTGGAATGAAGTACTCCGAAGGCTTCAGCAAGCCACTGCCCACGGCCGCCACGGTCGTTTCCGCGCTGATCAGCCTGTACCTGATGAGCCAGGCCATGAAGAGCATTCCGGTCGGCACGGCCTATGCCATCTGGACCGGCATCGGGGCCATGGGCGTGGCAGTGCTGGGCATCTACCTGTTCAACGACAGTGCTTCACCGGCCCGCCTGGCCTGCGTGGGCCTGATCGTCGCCGGTGTGATCGGCCTGAAGCTGGTGTCGCCGAACTGAGCCGGCGCCGAGGCGTCCGATGCCGCGTTGCCGGCAGCGCCGGGCCATGCGCGGCGGCCGTTCAGAGGCGGTACGCGATGGTCTTCATCACCTTCGAGGCCAGCGCCATCGCCCCCGGAATCGGGAAGGGCAGGCGGCGGGCGCCGGCCTGCTCGGCATGGTCCGCATGCCGGGCCTCGTCCTGCTTCATCACTTCGATGACCGCGCGGCTGCGCAGGTCGGCGGCCGGGAGATCGACCAGATGCTCATCCAGGTGGGCCTCTACCTGGCGTTCGGTCTCGACGACAAAACCCAGGTTCCAGCCATCACCGCGCAGCCCGGCCAGGGTGCCGATGGTGTAACTGCCTGCGTACCAGAGCGGGTTGAACAGGCTCGGCCGGCTGTCGAGTTCGGCCAGGCGGGTGGCACACCACGCCAGGTGGTCGGTTTCCTCCTGCGCTGCCTCCAGCAGATGCTCGCGGGTGGCCGGGTCGCGGGCCACGGCGGCCTGGCCGAAATACAGGCCCTGCGCGCAGACCTCGCCGACGTGGTTGATCCGCATCAGCCCGGCCGCATGGCGGCGCTGGCGGGCGTCCATGCCCGGCTCGTCGGTGTCCACCGCCGGATAGGGGCGGCTGGCCGGCGGGTTGCCGAACACCGTGTCCAGGGCGCGCTGGGCTTCGGTCAGCAGGTGGTCCAGCGGGGTGGTCTGGCGGAGCACGGTCATGGCGATACGGTGGGGCGGGAGACCCGCCGATTCTCGCCCGCGCCCGCGCCCCTGCCAACCCGGGACAGGGGGCGGCTTGCGCCGGGGCCTGGACCTGCGTACAATCCCGCCTCTTGCGCTTCACCTTTCACAACGCGTGGCAGAGTTCCGGCGAGTCCTTCGCCGCAATGAGCCCGACCTAACCTAGAGTTCTTCATGAGCACTTTCACTGCCAAGAACGAGACCGTCCAGCGCGACTGGTACCTCGTCGACGCCGAGGGCAAGACCCTGGGCCGTCTCGCCACCGAGCTGGCCCGCCGTCTGCGTGGCAAGCACAAGCCGGTCTACACCCCGCACGTTGATACCGGCGACTACCTGGTCGTCATCAATGCAGAAAAGATTGCCGTCACCGGCAAGAAGCTGCAGGACAAGATGTATCACCGTTTCACCGGTTACATCGGCAACCTGAAGACCGAGTCCCTGGCCCAGGCGCTGGAGCGCCACCCGGAGCGCGTGATCGAGATCGCCGTGAAGGGCATGCTGCCGAAGGGCCCGCTGGGTCGCCAGATGTACCGCAAGCTCAAGGTCTACGCCGGCACTGAGCATCCGCACGCCGCACAGCAGCCGCAGGTTCTGGATATCTAATCATGGCTATCACTCAAAACTACGGCACTGGCCGCCGCAAGTCCTCCACCGCTCGCGTGTTCCTGCGCAAGGGTTCGGGCAACATCACCGTCAATGGCCGTCCGCTGGACGAGTTCTTCGGTCGTGAGACCGCGCGCATGATCGTGCGCCAGCCGCTCGAGCTGACCAAGAACACCGAAAGCTTCGACATCCTGGTCACCGCCACCGGCGGCGGCACCACCGGCCAGGCCGGTGCGATCCGTCTGGGCATCGCCCGTGCGCTGGTCGAGTATGACGAAACCCTGAAGTCCGAGCTGCGCAAGGCTGGCTTCATGACCCGTGACGCCCGTGAAGTCGAGCGTAAGAAGGTCGGTCTGCACAAGGCCCGTCGCGCCACCCAGTTCTCCAAGCGCTGATCCACTGCGCCTGGCTGGGCTCCTCCGGGAGCCCGCTGGTTGGAAAAAGCAGAAGCCCGGCTTTGGCCGGGCTTTTGCCGTTTCGGGGTTGTGCATTGGAGAGCGTGGGGTCAGGGCCCATTCCTGCGAACAACCCCGGGGTTCTCTCTGGAGGGGAGCCCCCGCGGAGCCCAGAAACGCAGAAGGCCAGATCTTTCGATCTGGCCTTCTGCGTTCAATTTGGCTGCCCCGGATGGATTCGAACCACCGAATGCCTGAGTCAGAGTCAGGTGCCTTACCGCTTGGCGACGGGGCAATGTATCGTGTAACTATTTTCTCACTTTTCACGCTGAAAAACAACTTCAGCATGGTGGCTATGGGTGGACTCGAACCACCGACCCCAGCATTATGAGTGCTGTGCTCTAACCGGCTGAGCTACATAGCCTTGGTGAGCCCGCTATTCTGCTGATACGCCGTGGGACTGTCAACACATTTGTGCCGCGCTTGTCGCCTGACAGGCGGCGTGGGATAGTCCTGACCAGTAGATTTTTTTAGGAGTCCGCATCGTGATCGATCCGGACGGCTATCGACCGAACGTCGGCATCGTGCTGATGCGGCAGGACGGGCAGGTGTTCTGGGCACGACGCGTGCGCCGGGATGGCTGGCAGTTCCCGCAGGGTGGGATGAACACCGACGAGACGCCCGTCGAGGCCATGTATCGCGAACTGCAGGAAGAGACCGGCCTGCTGCCTGAGCACGTGGAAGTGCTGGGGGCAACGCCCGGCTGGCTGCGCTACAAGCTGCCGGCGCGGGCGGTCCGCCGCAATGAACGGCAGGTCTGCATCGGCCAGAAGCAGGTCTGGTTCCTGCTGCGCCTGACCGGTGACGAATCCCATGTGTGCCTGGACCATACCGATTCGCCGGAGTTCGACCACTGGCGCTGGGTGGATTTCTGGTACCCGGTGGAGCATGTGGTGATGTTCAAGCGCGGCGTCTACGCGCGCGCGCTGCGGCACCTGGCGCCGTTGGCGCGCGGGGTGGCGGGGCAGGGCGTCACTGCCATGCCGAAGAGCGCAGCGGAAGCGTGGATGCCCGGCAACACCGCGGGCCACGACCGTCCGCGCAAGCGGCCGCGCAGCAGGGGCTACTGGCCAAAAAAGGCGCAGGAAGGACCGACGAGCTGACCGCCTGAACGGTATCGAGAATGGTTCAGGTCTCTGATTGACAACCATTCTCGTTTCCATTGGAATAGCGACCAGGCCGCTTCTGGCCTGTCAGCCCGGTTCCCGCCTGTGTACGTCTGCATCTGCAACGGAGTCACCGACCACCAGATCCGCGAAGCCGCCAGCCATGGCGTGACGTCGGTGGCCGAGCTGACCATGCGCACCGGATGCGGCGCTACCTGCGGGTCCTGCCTGGACATGGCCGGCGAGCTGCTGGCCAAGGCACGTGCCACCCACGATCTGCCGCTGCCGGTACTCGGTCTGGCCCAGGTCGCCTGACTGTCTTTTCCGCGGTGCGTTGATGCCGCGCCTTCGCATCCTTCACGTGTGGCCGCACAGGCCAATGCGCACGATTCGCGTTCCTTCACGGCCGCACGCAAGGCGTTAAAGTGCCTGCGTTTTCAGCGTGCAGGAGTATCCCCATGAAGGGCGACACCAAGGTCATCGAATTCCTCAACAAGGTCCTCTACAACGAGCTGACCGCGATCAACCAGTATTTCCTGCACGCCAAGATGCTGAAGAACTGGGGCATCAAGGAACTCGCCGAGCATGAGTACAAGGAATCGATCGACGAGATGAAGCATGCCGACATGCTCGCCGACCGCATCCTGTTCCTTGAAGGACTGCCGAACTTCCAGGCGCTGGGCAAGCTGCGCATCGGCGAGAACCCGACCGAGATCCTGCAGTGTGACCTCTCGCTCGAGCGTGATGGCGTGGTCACCCTGCGCGAGGCGGTGGCCTATGCCGATTCGGTCGGCGACTATGTGAGCCGCCAGCTGTTCGTGAAGATCCTCGATTCGGAGGAAGAGCATATCGACTGGCTGGAAACGCAGCTGGACCTGATCGAGCGCATCGGCGAACCGAAGTACCTGCTGAGCAAGCTCGAAGAGTGAGTCAGCCCGCCTGGCCGGCGCGATGCTGTGCCAGGTACCCGCCCAGCGCCACCCGTGCCCGGGCGAATTCGGCCACCAGCAGCGCAACCGCAACGGCGGGGCGCTGCAGACTGCCGGCGCGGGCCTCGTGCTCGATCCGCTGTGCGACCGCCGACAGCGACATCGCGCCGACATTCGCGCTGGAGGACTTCAGGCTGTGCGCGACTGCCTGCAGGCGCTGGCCATCGTGGTCCTGCGCCGCCTGCTGCAGCGCCTGCACCATCGCCGGTGCGTCTTCCAGGTACACCGATACGATCTGCGTGGCGGCATCACCGATGACCGCCTGCAGCTCGTCCAGCACGTTCCGGTCCAGAACCGGGTGGGCGACAGGTTCTGGACCGGCCTTCGCTGCCGCCGCCGGAGCTGCCGGCGTGGGGAGGGCTTTGGGGCCCCAGCGCAGCAGCAGCGCGTGCAGCGTGTCGCGCGCGATCGGTTTGGACAGGTAATCGTCCATGCCTGCTCGCAGGCAGCGTTCGCGATCACCGGCCATGGCATTGGCGGTCATGGCGATGATCGGCAGGCGCCGGCCTCCGGCTGCGATCTCTTCCTCGCGCCACTGGCGCGTCGCGGCGTAACCGTCCAGCACCGGCATCTGGCAGTCCATCAGCACTACGTCCACACCGCCTTCGCGCAGCGCGACCAGTGCCTGCTCGCCATCGACGGCGTTGCGGACCTCGCACTGGAATACCCGCAGCAGGTGTTCGGCCACCATGCGGTTGACCGTGTTGTCCTCCACCAGCAGCACGCGTAGACCGAGCGCTGGCAGGGCAGCCGGTGCCTGGCCCTCTTCGGCGGCAGCCAGCCAGGCGGACGGGCGCGCGCTGGCGGTGGGCGTGGCAAGCAGGGCGTGCAGGGCGGCATCCTCGAAGGCGACCGGCAGCTGGCGATGGCGCTCCTGCGCGGGCAGCGGCTCGTCCTGCAGCCACAGCACCTGCAGCGTGTCGTCCTCACCGCGCGCAGCCAGCGCCTGCCGCAGGCGGGTTCCGCCGCTGCGGCGCGCAGGCGCATCGATCAGCAGCCAGGCCGGCGCAGCGTGCCCGGGGCGGGGCACGGCTCGCAGCCGCTCGGCCAGCGCGTCCATCCCGTCGATGACCTGCACCTGCAGCTCGTGATGGGCGGCAATGCGTTCGATGCGCGCCTTCAGGTGGCTGTCGGCACTGAACAGCAGCAGGGTGGCCGGTGCGCGTGCCATCGCCGGCAGGTCGCCGGGAACTTTCAACAACGGAATCTCGAACCAGAAGCGGGCGCCCTGGCCGGGGGTCGACTGGACGCCGATGTGGCCGTGCATCAGGTCGATGATGCGTTTGCAGATGGCCAGGCCCAGGCCGGTGCCACCATAGATGCGGGTGGTCGACGCATCGGCCTGGCTGAAGGACTGGAACAGGCGGGCCTGCTGGGCCTCGTCGATGCCGATGCCGGTGTCGATCACTTCGAAGCGCAACTGGTGCTGGGCCGGACCTTCGCCCAGCCGTTGCACGCGCAGCTGCACCTGGCCGCATGCCGTGAACTTGATGGCATTGGCCAGAAGGTTGCTCAGCACCTGCCGCAGGCGCACCGGATCGCCGCGCACGGGAAGGCGGACCGTCGGATCCAGTTGCAGCACCAGTGCCAGTCCCTTGGCGTCGGCAGCGCGCTGCATCAGCTGCACCACGGCGTCGAGCAGCTCGCGCAGATTGAAGCTGGTGATCTCCAGCTCCAATGCCTGTGCTTCCAACCGCGAGTAATCGAGGATGTCGTCGACGATACGCAGCAGCTGCTGCGAGCTGGCCGATGCGGTGGCCAGCATCTGCCGCTGGTCCTCGCCCAGCGGGCCACGCGCGATCAGCTCCAGCATCGGCAGGATGCCGTTGAGCGGCGTGCGGATCTCGTGGCTCATCGTGGCCAGGAACTCGCCCTTGGCCAGCACCGCCGCCTCGGCCGCCTGCTTGGCCTGCAGCAACTGCTGTTCGAGCTGGCCCTGGCGCTCGGTGGTGCGGCGCAGCTGGTCGCGCTCGCTGGCCAGCGCGGCACGATCCCGTTGCAGTGCGGCCAGCGCCTGGCTGCGCGTGCGCAGGCGCAGCCCCGCCAGCAGCAGCGCGATGGCCGCCACGGCCAGGGCCACCAGCAGCACCGCCCACAGCGGCATGTCAGAGCACCGCGTTGTGGAAGTCGAAGTTCAGGTCGCTGCCGGCGGACTGCACCATGTTGCCCTGGATGTAGTCGACCCCTCCCACCCACATCGCGGCCGCTGCCTGCGGATCTTCGATCTGCTGCCCGATGATCTGCAGACCGGCGCCGTGCGCCCGCTCGATCGCCCTGCGCAGTTCTTCGCGCGTGCCTGGATTGGCGTGGCTGCTGGAGAACCGTGCAGCCATGCGTACGAACGAAAGCGGCAGCTGGCCCAGCAGCGCGTCGGCATCGTTGCCGGGCTCGAACTGGCTCAGGCAGAAGCGCACGCCGGCCTGCGCCATGCGCTGACAGAACTGCTGCAGCGGCACGGTGTGGATCAGCGCATCAGGCAGGCGCACGTCGATGACCAGCGCACTGCCTGGCAGGTCGCGCTGCTGCAGCGACTCCAGCAGCCAGTCGGCGAAGGCGTCGCGCTGCAGGGTACGCAGCGACTGCGAGACGAACAGATTGAGCGGCTGGGTGGCATGCCGGTACAGATCCAGCAGGCCCAGCGCATGATCGAGCACCTGCTGGTCGAGGTCGGCGATGCGGCCGGCGGCTTCGGCGGCCGGAATCACCTGGCCGGCGGTCAGCACGGTGCCGTCGGCCTGGCGCAGCCGCAGCAGGACCTGGTACTGCGCGCTGCCTCCACCGGCGACGGCGACGATGGGTTGGTAAGCCAGTTCCAGCTGGCCTTCCAGCAGGGCCAGATGCTCCTGTTCGCTGATGGCCTGCCGATGCACGTGGCCGGCCACGCCGGCACTGAGCAGGCGCGCCTGCAGGGTCGTGCGCTCGACGGCTTCCAGCGCACTGGCGGCATCCTCGAAGCCGGGCGACAGCGGTGCATAGCCGACCACGCCACGCAGGTGCACCGATTCGTCATCGCGGATCACGAAGGCCCTCGCGGAGAGCTGCTCGCGCAGGGCGGCGGCCACGTTCTCCAGCCTGTCCTCATCGGCATCACGCGCCAGAAGCAGGAAACTGTTGTCGTTCAGGCGCGCCAGCAGGTGCGGATGGCCGGCTTCGGCCAAGCGCTGTCCGGCCTGCACCATCAGCCGTTCGAACGCAGCGTAGCCATAGCGCTCGCGCAGGCCCAGCGCGCTGGCCACCTCGATGAAGAACAGGCCGCCACGATCATGGTGGGCCAGGGCGGCGTTGAGCTGCTGCAGCACATGATGGCGCGTCGGCAGGCCGGTTTCAGGATTGCTGGTGGCCGGCGTGCCGGAGGCGCCGGGCAAGGTTGCCGCCTGCGCGCGGGCACGGCGGATGCGGTTGGCGACCGCCGCGATCAGGTGCCGCGGCCGGATCGGCTTGCTCAGGTAGTCGTCGGCACCGCTGTCGAGCACTTCGAACTGGCGCTCCGGATCGGGATCGCCGCTGAGGAACACGATGGGCAGCAACTGCAGGCCGGGCTGCTGGCGAATCATCGCCGTCAGCCGCATGCCGTCCAGGCCGGGCAGGTGCAGGTCCATCAGGATCAGGTCAGGGCGATGGTCCTTGATCGACTGCTGGACGCCTTCGGCATCGCTGAGCACGATGGCCTGCATGCCGGCGCCGTGCAGCACGCTCTGCGCGAACAGGGCCTGCGCACGGTCGTCCTCGACGATCAGCACGCGGTAGGGTGAATCCGCCGGCGCCGGTGCCGGGTCGTGGTTGCCCGCCTCGGGCTGTGAGGTGACGCCCGGCAGCGGCGGTGGAGCACCGCCGGAGGCAGGCCCACTGTCAGCGACGCTGGACGGAACCGATGGGGAGGCACCCGCGTCCACCACCGCAGTGGCCCAGCGTTGCCAATGATCGGCCGGTGGCGTTTCAGCGCGACCCGGGCGGACGCCTGCGGGGGATTCAATTGCGGCCATGGGGGCTCCTGATGATCGCAGCCATTATGCGACACGCCCGGCGTTCATCCGGTGCGTGGCTGTTGCCGGTCATTGCCGTTGCCGGCACGGGCAAGCCAACGCACGCCGCGCCACAGAGCGCGCCATGCCAGCCAGACCAGCAATGCGCCGGCCAGGCTGCATGCCAGCACCACGACCAGCGCGATCCAGGGGTGTGCCAGGGCCAATGCCAGGCCGCCAACCACCACGGTGTCTTCGGCGATCGAGGCGACCCAGTTGCTGGCCGGCTCCGGCGAGGTGTTGAGCAGGGCACGGGTGCCCGCCTTCAGGCCATGGCTGGCCAGGGCAACGCCGGCGCCGGCAGCGAGCGCACCGGTACCCAGCTGCCCATCCGGCGACAGGGTGGCGGCGGCGAGGAAGGCGCCGGCGGGGACCCGGGCAAGGGTCTGCACCAGGTCCCAGACCGAATCCACGCCGGGAATCTTGTCGGCAAAGAACTCGGTCACGGCCAGCGCCGCTGAGGTACCCAGCACCCACCACGACTCGGTTGCCTGCAGGGCGGGTGGCAGGTCGACCCAGCCGAGCAGGCCGGCCAGGCCGACACCGAAGACGGTGAGGTAGACACGGATGCCGGCCAGCCAGGCCAGCAGGATGCCGATCACGAACAGGTGGGCTTCGGTCATGGCGATGCTCCGACGGCGGAACTGTGCGAGGGGCCACACTATCGACGATGGCGTGCCTGAACGCCACAGACCTCGGTCGCCTCCAGCGCAGGAATCCTGCCGATCCTGTCATACACTAGCCCGTCGTTTGCCACACGGGCCGTGCCGGTGTCGCGCCCGCGATGCCACGGGATCTACCCATGACCAACCGTCCTCCCATGCGCGTGCAGGTCCGCCTGCCCGGCGCGTCACATCCGCCCGCGGACCGCCGTCGCCTGTGGGTGATTGGAGGCATCTGGCTGCTCAGCCTGGTGCTGGCCACGATCGGAGGCTGCTGGATGGGGGCGCCGCGTGGCGAGCAGGGACAACGGTTGCAGGCAGCCGAGAAGCGTGCCGAGAGCCTGCAGGCGCAGCTGACTGAACTGCGCCAGAAGCAGGCCACGCTGGAAGCCTCCGACCGCATCAGCCGCGCCGCCAACAACGAAGTGCAGTCCTCGCTCGCCGAGCGCGACGAAGAGATCGCCGGGTTGCGCGCGGACGTCGCCTTCTATGAGCGCCTGGTCGGTTCGACCAGCCAGCGCAAGGGCCTGAACACCCACTCGATCGAGTTCAGCCCGGAATCGGCCGGCACCTGGCAGTACACCGCCGTGCTGACCCAGAATCTCAACCGCGGGGCCATCAGCCAGGGGCAGATGCGTTTCACCGTGGAAGGCGTGAAGAACGGCAAGCTGGCCACGATCAGCTGGGATGATCTGCACCAGCGCAGCAAGGTGCCGGGACAGGACTATTCGTTCCGGTACTTCCAGCAGCTCACCGGCAGCGTGATGCTGCCGGCTGACTTCACTCCGCAACGCGTGCGGGTGACATTGGGGAGTGGTGCGGGGGGCGCCACCCAGGTATTCGACTGGAAACAGGCCGGCGCGCCGGCCAGCAAAGGGGAGTAGGCAGATGTTCGGAAACAGCAAATCCAACCGTGACGGCCAGCTGGTGGTGGATGCCCTGATCGGCAACCAGGTGGTGATCCGCGGTGATGTGGAGTTCAGTGGTGGCCTGTACGTGGAAGGTCGCATCCATGGCAAGGTGATCGCCGCCGAAGGCGCCAGCACCGCGACCCTGACGCTCGCCGAGCATGGCGTGATCGAAGGGGAGATCCGTGCCCAGGTGGTGGTCATCAGCGGCCGCCTGGAGGGGGATGTCCACGCCACCGAAAAGGTCGAACTGACCCCGAGCGCGCGGGTCAACGGCAATGTCCACTACGAGGTGGTGGAGATGAACGCCGGGGCCCAGCTGAATGGACGCCTGATCCATGCCAGCGCACCGCTGGCGGCCCTGCCTGCACCCGAAAGCGGGGATCCCGCCAGTGGCAAGGGCGACACCGCGGCCCGACGCAAGCTGGCCGAAGCGATGGCTTGAAAGCCACCGCCGGTGCCCCCATGCTGATGCCATGAGCACGCTAGTCTCCCTGCCCGGCGCCCCCACGGCGGCCGCGCCCGATTACCAGTCGCTGGAGCGGCCGCTGAACTTCACCGAAGCAGCGGCTTCCAAGGTCAAGTCGTTGATCCAGGAAGAGGGCAACCCCGATCTGGCGCTGCGTGTGTATATCGAGGGTGGCGGCTGTTCGGGCTTCCAGTACGGTTTCGAGTTCGACGAGAACCGTGCCGAGGACGATCTGGCGGTACAGACCAGCGGGGTGACCCTGCTGGTCGACCCGCTCAGCCTGCAGTACCTGATGGGGGCTGAAGTGGATTACACCGAGAGCCTGACCGGCGCGCAGTTCGTGATCCGCAATCCGAACGCGAAGACCACCTGCGGTTGCGGCAGCAGCTTCAGCATGTGATTGCAGGGCGCGGGGCCTGCGCTCCGCGCCAGGTGTGTCGAGCGGTCTCCACACCTCACAGCAGAATGCGCACAGCGCCGACCTTGCCACCCGCATCGAATGGCGGCAGGCTTGCTGGATGTCCAATATTCTTTCGCCGCTGTCCGGTTTCGCCTTCATTGGCGAACCGCTGGAGCGCGCCGATGCCCTGCGCGAAGATGCCGATGTGCTGGCACGCCTGTGGCCGGATGCGCGGGTTCTCGTGCTTGACCAGGACGGCAGTGCCTTCACCGGTGCTGATGACCAGCCACTGGCGCTGACCGGCGCCGACATCGGGGGCGGCCCCGGTGCCGCGATCTTCCTGGGTCTGCGGGGTGAGCAAGCCTGGTTCTCGGTGGAAGCGTCCGCGGTTGCCGTCACTGCGCCTGGCCGGCTCGACCTGCGCCAGGCGGCACTGCTGTGGCCGGTGGCCGATGCGACCGCTTTCAGCTACGCGCGCGGCATGTCCTACTGGCATTCGCGCACGCGCTTCTGCGGCGTCTGTGGGGGGGCGGTGGCCTTTGCCCGCGGTGGCTTCGTTGGCCGCTGCGGGCAGTGCGCGACCGAACACTATCCCCGGGTGGACCCGGCGGTGATCGTCGCGGTGGAAAACCAGGGCCGGTTGCTGCTGGGGCGGCAGTCCAACTGGGCGCCGCGCCGCTATTCGGTACTGGCGGGTTTCGTCGAACCAGGCGAGACCTTCGAACAGACCGTGGTGCGGGAAGTGCACGAGGAGAGCCGGGTGCGCATCACTGCCTGCCAGTATCTCGGTTCACAGCCCTGGCCGTTCCCGGGCGCGCTGATGGTGGGGTTCCGCGCGCAGGCGCAGGACGATGTGCCGACCGTGGATGGCGAACTGGAGGATGCGCGCTGGTTCAGTGCCGACGAGGTGGGCGCGGCGCTGGCACGTGATGTCGAAGATGATGGCCAGGGCATCCGCCTGTCGCCGCCGATCTCGATTTCGCGGGGGCTGATCGAGCACTGGTATCGCCAACAGCGGGCGTGAAGACCGCATCGGCCTGTCAGAACGGCGGCGACCATTGCCGCCACCTGAACACGGCCCGGGTTACAGTGCGGCAGACCGCTGATGGCGGCGTCGCGACGGGTAAGGTAGCGACGCCGAGCACCTTGTTTCGTAGGGAGACCTGCCATGTTCACCACTCTGGCTGCCGTGCTGGTTGCACTGGCCCTGGGCCATGTCGCCCCGGCCGCTGCCGCCTCGCTGCGCCGCTTTGACAGCTTCCGGCGCTGGCTGGGCTGGCTGGATGCGCACGGCGGCAAGGCCTGGCAGGGCCCCATGGGCGTGGTGCTGGCGCTGCTGCCGCCGCTGGTGTTGATGGCGCTGCTGGCCTGGCTGCTGCGGGGCGTGCTGTTCGGGCTGCCCTCGTTGCTGCTGGGCGTGGCGGTTCTGGCCTGGTGCTGGGGGCCGCGCGACCTGGACCGTGACATCGAAGCGATCATCGATGCCGATGACGCACCGACCCGGCAGGCGGCCGTGCGCCATCTGCAGGCGGCCGGTGGCAGCCTGCGCGAGGATGTACCCTCGCTGGTGGAGGCGACCGTACTCAATGCGCTGCGCCGCTGGTTTGCGGTGCTGTTCTGGTTCCTGCTGCTGGGCCCGGTGGGCGCGCTGGGCTATCGCCTGCTGGCGCTGATGTCCGAAAGCCCGATGCGTGCACGCGTACCGGTGGAACCGCTGGCAGTGGCCCAGCGCCTGCTGGGCTGGATCGAATGGCCGGTGGCACAGTTGATGGCGTTCTCGATGGCACTGGTCGGCAACTTCGACACGGCGTGGAAGGCATGGCGGCAAGCGCATGGCGAGCGCCTGGTCGGAGGCATCGGATTCCTGGGTGCGGTGGCGCGGGCCAGCGTCAATGCCGAGCTGCGCGAGGACGCGCATGATTACACCGAGGCGGGCCTGCTGCCGGTCTGGCAACGTCTGCCTGACCTGCGCGATGCCATGAGTCTGGTGTGGCGGATGCTGCTGCTGTGGCTGGCGGTGCTGGCCGTGCTGGTGATCGCCGGCTGGGTGACGTAGCCGCTGGCCAGGCGCGTGCGGCCTGACCGCAGCACGCTTCGCGACGCGCCTGGACGCGAAGTGGGAATCTAGACCGGCGCCAGTGCGGTGAACGGTGCCCACGGCAGGTTGCGCAGCAGTGCGTAACCGGGCAGCAGCCACAGCCAGAACATGGGATTGGCCAGAATCCGCATCAGCGGATCAAGCACACGCGGGCGGATGCCGGCGATGTTCAGCAGCATCAGCAGCAGCAGGGGCAGGCTGATGACCAGCAGCGGGTTCATCGCCATCGCGCCGGCCAGATCGAAATGGACCAGCGAGTAAAGGCAGCGCGTGCTGCCGCAGCCGGGGCAATACAGGCCGGTGAGTGCGTAAAGCGGGCAGCCCGGCAGGGGATTGCCGGCCACGTAGGGATTGACGTTGCGCAGCACCACGGCCGCGCCTGCGGCCAGGCCGGTGGAGGCCAGCAAGGGTGCCCAGCGGGCGAGCCGGGAAGGAAGAGCGGACACGATCAGGCGAAGACGGATCCGGCGCGGACGCCGCCGGATCCGTCCGCAGGCCTCAGTAGCTGCCGTTGCTCATCGCGCCGATGCCACCGAGCACGACGAAGAACAGCACGTACAGCACGACCATGATGACCCAGGCGATGGCCGACCAGATGGCCCACTTCTTGGCCTTGGCGGACGAGTCCTGGGCACCGGCGATATCGCCAGCGGCCAGCTTGCCGTTGACCTGTGCCGCATAGACGATCGACACGATGCCGACCGGCAGGCAGCAGAGCAGGGTGCTCAGGATCGCCCAGACCAGGTTGTTCGGGACCTGCGGAGTAGCGGTGTTCATGATTCAAGCTCCTTGATGGGTGGTGGTGGATCAATGGTCGGAAAGAGCGCCCAGTGCGGCCAGGCCGCCGAAGAGCCCGAACCACAACAGCAACAGGACCGGCAGGGCCGCGGCCGAAGCCGCCGCCCACCAGCCCGCCTTGCGTGACGCGCTATAGGCTCCCGCCAGATCGCCGGCCGCGCGGCGGCCGTCGACCTGGGCGGCATACACGATCGACACCACGCCCAACGGCAGGCAGCAGAACAGCGTCGTCAGGATCGCCCACACCAGATGGTTGGGGATGTAGACCGGACGGCCGGGTGGTGGCGGTTGATTCAACGTGAGACTCCATTCCTTGGTGGCCGACCGTAGTGAACGGGCCGGACCTCCCCCCTGTGGGTGCGTAATCTACCGCAACCTGCGTCGCATGTATGCGTTTTCAGCCCGGCAATGACGGGCACGGCGCTTGACGCTGGCGTATGTGGGGGATGGCCCGGCTATGCGCGAACGGAGGGATTCCGTCAGGCGTGATCGCCGCGAAGGGCGCGGACCTGGGCTTCCAGTGCCGGCGCGTCGGTGCTGCGACCATCGATGGCAGGCGCCGCCACCACCTCGACGGTGGCCCGGAAGCGGCGCGGAACCCGCATGCGGCCAAGCCGGCTGTCGCGCCGGCTCCACATGCTCGACCACATCCCGCGCAGGGCCATCGGCACCACCGGCACCGGCCGGCGTTCGAGGATCTTCTCGACGCCGGACTTGAACGGCGCCATCTGCCCATCGCGGGTGAGTGCTCCCTCCGGGAAGATGCAGACCAGCTCACCCTCGGCCAGCGCCGCATCGATCTCCTCGAACGCGCGCTGCATCAAGGCCTCGTCCTCGCGAGCCCCGGCAATCGGGATGGCCTTGGCGGTGCGGAAGATCCAGCGCATCACCGGGATGTTGAAGATCCTGTAGTACATGACGAAGCGTACGGGGCGCGGAATCGTCGCCGACAGGATCAGTGCATCCATGTAGCTGACATGATTGCAGACGATCAGTGCTGCGCCTTCATCCGGCACATTGGCTTCGATGCCATGCGGGCGCAGCCGGTACAGGGTGCGCACCATCACCCAGCTCAGGAAGCGCATCAGGAATTCGGGGACGATGGTGAAGATGTAGATCGCCACCACGGCATTGGCGATCGCCAGCGCCAGGAACAGCTGCGGGATGCTCCAGTGCAGCAGTTCGCGCGCGGCCAGCGACAGCAGTGCGGCGGACACGATGAAACCGGAGTTCTGGATGTTCAACGCGGCGAACACGCGTGACATCTGCGCCTTCGGCGTGCGGCTCTGGATCAGGGCGAACAGCGGAACGACGAAGATGCCGGTGAACAGGCCGATTCCGACAAGGTCGATGACGATGCGCACACTGCCGGGCTGCTGCAGGAACTGGGTGATGCTCAGCCCCTGCACGGTGGCCTCGCCGCTGCGGGCGAAGTAGAGATCGAGCAGGAACGCGGTCATGCCGAACGCGCCCAGCGGCACCAGGCCGATCTCCACCGTGCGCGCCGACAGCCTCTCGCACAGCAGCGAGCCAACGCCGGTGCCGATGGAAAACAGCGCCAGTGCCAGCAGGTACAGCTTGGGTTCGCCGCCCAGGTTGGCCAGCGCATAATTCGGCAGCTGCGAGGTCAGCACGGTGCCGACGAACCAGAACCAGGACACGCCCAGGATCGCGTTGCGCACCGCCTTCTGCTGGCGTGCCATGCGCAGCACCACCAGCGACTCCGGCAATGGGTTCCAGTTGATCTTCAGGCCCGGGTCGCCGGCATCGACCTTGGGAATCATCCGCGCCGCGATGTTGCCGCAGACCGCCAGGGCGATGACCAGCGATGCCGCGAACACGGGCCCGTGGCTGCCGGCCAGCAGGAACACGGCGCCGCCGATGATCATCCCTGACAGGATCGAGATCGATGTGCCCATCTCCACCAGCCCGTTGCCACCGGTCAGCTCCTCGGGTTTGAGTACCGAGGGCAGCACCGAGTACTTCACCGGGCCGAACAGGGTCGACTGCATGCCGGTGCAGAACAGCGCCACCAGCAGGAACGGCAGGTTCTCGGTGAGGAAGCCGATCGCTGCCAACGACATGATCACGATCTCCATCGTGGTGGTGATCACGATCAGCCGCGACTTCTCCAGTTTGTCGGCGATCTGCCCGGCCAATGCCGAGAACAGGAAATAGGGAAGAATGAAGATCGCTGGCGCCAGCGTGGTGTACAGCGAACGCTGCTCTTCGGACACGCCCAGGTAGAACAGCAGGCCGATGATGGCCTGCCGGTATACGTTGTCGTTGAAAGCGCCCAGCGCCTGCACGATGAAGAACGGCAGGAAGCGGCGCTGGCGCAGCAGGGCGAACTGGTTGTGACCGGACATGGAATCTCCTTGACCGGCGCAGCCTAGCATTCCTGCCCGCCAGCGGGGCCCGGATCCAGTGCTGCCGGGTGGCGGTCAGGTCAGGCTGCGTACGGCCTCGTTGGCGGCGGCACGCAGCTTCGGCAGCAGGCGCAGCACCAGCGCCATCTGGGTGCGGATCAACTGCAGCTTCGGTGGCATCACGTCCTCGATCTGCTCCAGCTCCGCAGCGACTGCGCGGTCGGCATCATTGTCATCCTCCGCAACCGCCTGCCGTGCGGCCAGCGCGCCGGCCAGCTGCTGCAGCGCCTTGCGTACCCGGTCGCCGGCGGCCAGTGCCAGCGGGTCGCCGGCGTAGCTGTCGACCTGGTCGCGGTGGGCACCCAGTGCCGACAGATGACCGAGCAGGGTGTTGGACAACGCCAGGAAGTGGAAGCCGGCATCCAGGTTGCGGCGTACATGGCCGGGCTCGCGCAGCATGTTCGACAGTGCAGTGGACAGCGCCGCATCGGCGTTGTGCATGTCGCGGCGGGCGATACGGTAGGCCAGGTCGTCGTGCATGCCACTGCGGTACTGGCCCAGCACCGCATCCAGGTAACGCGCGGCGGTATCCAGTACCCGTGACAGCACCCGATGCAGCTGGCGTCCCTGCCAGTCCGGCAGGATCAGGAAGGCGGCCGCCGCAGCGATCGCACAGCCCAGGATCGTATCCACCATGCGCGGCACGATCAGCACGAAGCCATCGCCGATCAGGTTGAAGCAGGTCAGCGCCATCACCGTGATCGCGGCCGAGGCCACCAGGTAGCGATCGGTGCGGGTGAAGAAGAACAGCAGCGCCGACAGCAAGGCGATCAGCAGTTGCACGTGCAGCTGCGGGAACAGCTGCAGAAGCGCCCAGGTCAGTACCAGGCCGGCCAGGGTGCCGATGATGCGCTGTGCCAGGCGCTGGCGCGTGGCGCCGAAGTTCGGCCGGCACACGAAGACGATGGTCAACAGCACCCAGGAACCGTTCTGGGCATTGAACAGGCGGATCGCCAGGAAGCCGGCGATCAGCGCCAGCGCCATGCGCAGGCCATGGCGGAACAGCACCGAGCCCGGCGTGAGCTGCTGGCGCAGCCGTACCCCCATCTCGCGCAGGGTGTGCGGGTTGCTGTCGCGCAGGCGCGTGTCGACATTGTCCAGGCTGGCCTCGGAGCGTTCGGCGTCGAGCAACCGGCGCTCGATGCTGCGCAGGTTGTGCACCAGCAGATCCAGCGAGCCGAGCAGGCGCTGCCATTGCGGACGCTGCTGGTCGCGCAGGTAGGCCAGCGCGTCGGCGAGGTCGCGTCCGGCCTGCTGGTTGCTCTCGCCATACACGAACGGGCGGCGCAGGCGGATGGCTTCGCCCAGACGCGCGCAGGCCTGCCCCTGCAGGTCGAGCAGGCGCTGGCAGCGGTACAGCACGTCGCTGTGGAAGAACGCATCCACCAGTGCGCCATAGGGATAGTGCGAGGAGCTGGCGCGCTCGTGGAAATCCTGCGCCATGTAGTACAGGCGCAGGTACAGGCCGGAGTTGACCCCGGGCCGGCCGGAACGGCCGAAGCGCGCAAGGATCGCCGTCTTTGCTTCGTTCAGGGCTCCCACCACACGCCGGTTCTGTTCGGCCAGGTCCAGCTGGCGGCGCTGCAGGTCGGCCTCACGCACCGGCTCGAACAAGGCGGCTTTCAGCTGCAGGTAGCGGCCCAGTTCCTGGTAAAGACGGGCCACGCGTTCGCGCACCGGGCGGTTGGCGAACAGCGCGGTCCAGACGATGGACAGCAGGCCATACCAGACCGCACCGGCCAGCAGGTGGCTGACCGCATGCAAGGCACGTGGCAGATCTCCGGCGCCGCCATGCTGTTCCAGCCCGATCATGGTGTAGATGGCCAGGGTGACCGTGGCCTGGGCGATGGAGGCGTAGCGTTCGCCCAGAGCACCCAGCAGGGTCAGGCCGAAGGTGGACAACGCCAGTGCGCCGATGAACAGCCACGGCCACGGGAACAGCGCGATCACCGAGGCGGCGGCGATGCAGAAGCACAGCAGCGACAGCAGCACCGCCTTGGTGCGGCCCCACCAGTTGTCGTCGGTTTCGGCGATCGCGCTGGCGATGATGCCAAGGAACGCCCCGGGCAGCGCGGGGAGCGCGTCCAGCTGCCAGCACACGGCCATCGCAGCCGACAGGGCGATGAACACGCGCAGGCCATAGCTGGCTTTCTCGTGTGCCCACAGGCGGCTGAGGCGGGAATGGGACGCGGACATGCAGGCTCGGGCGGCGGATTGCCTCCATTATGGCGGTGTGCGCGTGGGTGCGGTGTTCAATGTGCGGACCCACGGTCCGCACCCGCACAAGCCGGGTTACATCTCCCAGCGCACGCTCACCGCGAAGGTGCGCGGCAGGCCGACGCCCGCGTTCGACCAGTACCTGCGATTGGCCAGGTTCTCCACGCTGGCGCGCAGGGTGACCGGGTGCCCCGACGCCATCAGGCGGTAGCCCACACCGGCATTGACCAGGGTGTAGTCGGGCAGCTTCAGGGTATTGTCGGCGTCGTACCAGACATCGCCGTAGTAGCGCACGGCAGCATAGGTTTCCAGTCCATCGACCCACGGCAGCTGGTAGCTGGCATGCAGCACACCGCTCCAGCGCGCGGCGCCGACGGTGCGGTTGCCTTCCTGCGCGGCATTGTCGGGCGACAGCCTGTCGTAGGTCGGGTCCAGCCAGGTCACGCCGCCACCCACGGTCAGCGCATCGGTCAGGTGCAGGTCGGCGCTGGCTTCCACGCCTTCGTACAGGGTGATGCCATCCTGCACCAGGCGCAGGCCGGCGTCGGTGGGCTGGTCGATGTTGGCACCGCGTTCCAGGCGGAATGCGGCCACGTTCGCATTCCAGCGCGAGGCTTCTACCTTGGCGCCGACTTCGTACTGCTTGCTGATGGTCGGACCCAGCACATCACCGGCGTTGATGTAGGGGTTGCCCACGCGGCTGCCGGCTTCCAGCGATTCAATGTAGCTGGCGTACAGGGTCACGGCCTCGCTGGGCTTGAACATCACCGCATAGGTCGGGGTGACCGGGTAGGTGTGGTAACGGCCCTTGGTCTCGAAGTCGTTGTAGCGCCAGCCGGCCAGCACCGACCAGCCCCCGCCGAAGTCCACGGTATCGCTGGCGAATACGGCCTGCTGCACGGTTTCATCGCCGCGGGTCATCACCCGCGAACCCACCGCGTCGTGGCGGATGGCCGAACGCTGGTACAGGTTGGCGCGACCAATGGTGTTCCACTCGTAGGGGCGGTCCCAGCCCAGCCCGGTCTGGTGGCTGACGCCGGCCACCAGCTGGTGCTGCAGCGGGCCGGTGCGGAAGCCGCCCTGCACCAGCGCCTGCGCCAGCTTCCATTGGCTCTTGCCGCCCAGCTCATACACGTTCACGTTGTAGTCGCCGTTCGGATCGTCGATGTAGGCGAAGATCTTGTTGACGTCGTTCCAGGAGGTGGTGACGCCGTAGCTCAGGCTGGCCTTCCAGCCGCTGTTGATCTGCCAGGTGAACGCCGTGGACAGCAGGCTGGAACGGGTATCGTAGTAGGTGCCCGGCACGCTGTTGTCGACGTCGCCGGCAATCGGCCGCGGCAGCGAGGTCATGCCGATGAAGTAGTACTGCGGCGACTCTTCGCTCAGGTCGCGGGACTGGAACACGCCGTCGAAGGTCCAGGTGAGCGCATCGCTCAGGCGCGCGTCCAGCGACAGCGCGCCGACCTTGCGGTCGACATGGCCGCTGTTGAAGGTTTCGCCCTTCTCCTGATACGCGTTGAAGCGATAGCCGAACATATCTTCGTTGCCGAAGCGGCCGCCAGCATCGACACCACCACTGATGATGGCCTGTTCGCGCCAGCCCAGCTGCGCCGAGAAGGCAGGGGTATCGGTCGGCTTCTTGGTGATGTAGTTGACGATGCCGCCGGGCGCGCCGAAGCCGTACAGGAAGCCGCCGGGGCCCTTCAGCAGGTCCACCTGTTCCATCACTTCCAGCGGCCATTCGGTGCCCCACGAGGACACCTGCAGACCGTTCACGCGGTAGCTGTCGTAGTTCAGATCGATGCCGCGGTTGCGGATGGGCGAGCTCCAGCCGCTGGCGTAGGCGCTTACCTGGGTGGTGACCGATGGATCGAACAGGAAGGCTTCGCCCAGCGATACGACCTGGCGCTGCTCGAGCTGTTCGCGGCCGACCGCAGTAATGGCGAACGGGGTATCGCGCAGGGCACGGTCACCCAGCGCGCCGGCCTCGGTGTGGGTGCGTTCGCCGACCACCTTGATGGCGTCCAGGTTGGTGGCACTGCGGGCATCAGCCGGGGCTTGCGCATGGGCTGCGCAGGCGGTGGACAGGGCGGCGGCCAGCAGGGCCAGGCGCGGGGTGCGGAACGAAGGCATCGATCGGATTCCTCGGCGGACGGCCACAGGCCATCCACCCATGGTTGGGGGAAGAGGCAGTGGCTGGGATCACGCAGGCTGTCCGTGAACTGGGAGCGGGGCGCCGCAGGGGCGCAGGACCATGGCTGGTTGCGAATTGTTCTCTTTTCGTTACAGCGCGTCAAACCGTGAGCGTCGCCCGGGTGGTAGCGGCGCGCCGGGCGTGGCCCGGCGCTACCGAGGCTAGGCGCGCTGCGCGCGCTTGAGCAGTTTCGCCTCGCGCCTGCGCGCGCGCCGCGCCCGCCAACGCTCGGCCAGGCAGGAGAAGATCACGTACAGGGCCGGCGTGCTGAGCAGGGTCAGACTCTGCGAGAACAGCAGGCCACCGATCATCGCGATGCCCAGCGGCCGGCGCAGCTCCGACCCTTCGCCCAGGCCGATCGCCAGCGGAACCGCAGCCAGGATGGCCACCATCGTGGTCATCATGATCGGCCGGAAGCGGACGATGCTGGCCTCGCGTGCGGCGTCGCGCGGGGTCAGCCCGTGCTCGCGCTGCGCCACCAGCGCGAAGTCGATCATCATGATCGCGTTCTTCTTGACGATGCCGATCAGCAGCACCAGCGCGATCATCGAGATGACCGACAGCTCGGTGTTGGTACCGAACAGGGCCAGCAGCGCGCCTACGCCTGCCGCCGGCAGCGTGGACAGGATCGTCACCGGATGGATCAGGCTTTCGTACAGCATGCCCAGCACCAGGTACACGGTCAGGATCGCCGCCAATACCAGGATCAGCATGTCGCTGGGATCGGAATTGAAGCCAAAGCCCGCATCGTCGGCCAGGCGGATGTCGCCCGGCATGCGCATGCCGGCCACGGTCGCATCGATGATCGCCTTTGCCTCGCCCATGCTGACGCCGGGGGCGAGGTTGTAGCTCAGGTCCATCGTCGTGTACTGGTTCTCATGCGTGATCTGCGAAGGCGCCAGCCCCGGTACCTGGGTGGCCACCGCAGTGATCGGCACCATCTCGCCATTGCCTGCGCGCACATGGACCTCGTCCAGTGCGGTGGGGGTCGCCGTCTGCGAAGGCAGGGCATTGACCACGACGCTGTACTGGTTGATGTCCGAGTAGATCGTCGAGATCTGGCGCTGGCCGAATGCACCGTACAGCGCACCGTCGATGGCACCGACCGAGACGCCCAGTCGCGCGGCCTTGGCGCGGTCGATCACGATGTTCTGGCGCAGGCCGGCGTTGTCCACGTCGGTGCCGACATCGCGCAGCTTGGGGTTCTTCTTCAGTTCCGCCTGCAGCTTCGGCAACCACTCCTGCAGCGCCGCCAGATCGTTGCCCTGCAGCGAGATGCGGTACTGCGCGCCCTGGCTGGAGCCGCCGCCGTCGTTGCTGGGCAGATCCTGGATGGCGCGCAGCCGCAGCTGCAGGTCGGGATAGCGGTCGGCCTTGGCGCTCAGTCGCGCCAGTGCATGCGCGGTGGTCTCGCGGCGGCCTTCCTTGCGTGACTTCAGTTCGACATTGAACTGCGCGCTGGAACCCTGGCGGCCACTGCCCAGGCGCACGCCGACGGTCTTCACCGCCGGGTCGGCCATCAGCATGTCGGTGATGCGGCGCTGGCGGTTGACCATGTCCTCGAAGGACACGGTCGCGCTGGAGTTGGCGCGGCCCCAGATGAGCCCGGTGTCCTGTGGCGGGAAGGCGCCCTTCTTCACCGCGCCGAACAGGAAGACGGTCACGCCGATCAGGATCAGCGGCGTGAGCGAGAGCAGCAACGCGTGGCGCAGGGAGAAATCGAGGAACACCGTGTAGATGCGCAGCATGCGTTCGTGGCCGGCGTCCAGCCAGCGGCCCAGGCGCGAGGGTGCCGCGCGATGGTCGTGCGCACTGAGGAACCGGCTGCACAGCGCCGGCGTCAGCGTCAGCGAGACGATCATCGACACCACGATCGCCGCCACCAGGGTGACGGTGAACTCACGGAAGAACGCGCCCATCATGCCGCTGGCGAACAGCAGCGGGATGAACACCGCAACCAGCGAGGCGGTAATCGAGACGATCGTGAAGCCGATCTCGCGTGCGCCGGTGAACGCTGCCTGCAGGCGCGGCATGCCTTCGTCGAGGTGGCGCATGATGTTCTCGATCACCACGATCGCATCGTCCACCACGAAGCCGATCGCGATCACCAGCGCCAGCAGGCTCAGGTTGTTCAGGGTGAAGCCCAGCGCATACATCACCAGTGCGGCGCCGGCCAGCGACAGCGGCACCGTCACGGCCGCGATCAGGGTCGGGGCGAGCCGGCGCAGGAACAGCGCCATGGTCAGCACCACCATCGCCAGGCTGATCAGCAGGGTGATCTGCACTTCGTGCAGCGACGAGCGGATCGTCGGCGTGCGGTCGAAGTATGGCGTCATCGTGGTTCCCGGCTGCAGGTAGTCACGCAGCGTCGGGATCTGCGCCTTCACCCGGTCGACGGTCTCCACGATGTTGGCGCCGGCGCGGGTGAACACATACATGACCACCGCGGGCTTGTGGTCGAACCATGCCGCCTGGTAGGCGTCCTGCTGGCCGTCGTAGACGTTGGCGACGTCCTTCAGGCGGATCACCCGGCCGTCGCCTTCGGTCTTCACCACCAGGTTGGCGAAGTCCGCAGCGCGGGCCACCGAATCGTTGGTAATGATCGCGGTGGTGGAGTTGCCATCGCTGAGGAAGCCGGTCGGCGAGGTCACATTGGCCGCGCGCACCGCGTTGCGCAGGTCGTCGGCGGTCAGGCCCAGCGCGTTCATCAGCCGCAGGTTGACGTCCACGCGCACTGCCGGCGTCGACGCGCCGGCGATGTCCACCGAGGCCACGCCGCTGATCTGGCGGATGCGCTGGGCCAGCAGCGAGTCGGCCACGTTGTACAGCTCATCGGCCGACTGCGTCTGCGAGGTCAGTGCGATGGCGATCACCGGGTCGTCGTTCGGATTCGCCTTCTGGTACATCGGAGAGCCCATGCCCGAGGGCAGGTCGGCCTGAGCGGAATTGATCGCGGTCTGCACGTCCAGCGCCGCCGAATCGATGTCACGGTCGCTCTGGAAGATCATGAACACCAGCGAGCTGCCTTCCGAGCTCGACGAGCGCATGCGGTCGATGCCCGGCAGCTGGCCCAGATGACGCTCCAGTGGTGCGGTGACCGTGGAGGCCATCGTCGCCGCGTCGGCACCGGCCTGGCTGGCGTGCACGAAGATCACCGGAATCTGGATGTTCGGCAGTGCCGATACACCCAGCCTCAGGTAGCAGATCAGACCCACCATGAACAGGCCGATGGCCAGCAGGGCGGTACCGATCGGGCGGCGGATGAAGGGGCCGGACAGGTTCATCGCGCGGCCCCCCGCAGCAGCGGGGCAGGGGTCATGCCTGCGGCTCCTGCAGCGTGCCCTCGCGCAGTGCGCGTTGCTCGCGGCGGCGCGCCAGCCACTCGGAGAAGCGCTCCATGTACAGGTAGATCACCGGCGTGGTGTACAGCGTCACCAGCTGCGAGAGCAGCAGGCCGCCGACGATGGCGATGCCCAGCGGACGGCGCAGTTCCGAGCCGATGCCGGTACCCAGCGCGAGTGGCAGCGCGCCGAGCATGGCCGCAGCCGTGGTCATCATGATCGGGCGGAAGCGCAGCAGGCAGGCGCGGCGGATCGCTTCATGCGCGTTGGCACCGGCGCGGCGTGCTTCGATCGCGAAGTCCACCATCATGATGCCGTTCTTCTTGACGATGCCGATCAGCAGCACGATGCCGACGATGCCGTCCACCGAAAGGCTCAGGCCACACAGCATCAGCGCCAGCAGCGCGCCGACGCCTGCCGGCGGCAGGGTCGAGATGATCGTGATCGGATGGATGTAGCTCTCGTACAGCACGCCCAGCACGATGTAGATGACCACCAGCGAGGCCAGCAGCAGCCACACCACATCGGTCTGGCTGCCGGTGAACTCGGCGGCCTTGCCGATGAACTCGGCATGCAGGTGCGCCGGCATGTCCAGACTGTCCTTGGTCTCCTGGATCGCGCGTACCGCTTCGGACAGCGAATAGCCCGGCGCGACGTTGAACGAGACGGTCACGGCCGGCAGCTGCTGCTGGTGGCTGACCACCAGCGGCGCGCTGGTCACCTGGCCTTCGGCCAGCGCCGACAACGGAATGATGTTGCCGGCACCGACCGTGATGCCGGTGTTCTGCGCGCCGATGCCGGTGGCCGTGGAGGAGTTGGAGGAGGTGACCTGGCCGAAGCTGGTGGCGTTGGTGCCGGTCAGCGCGCCAGCACCGTTGGAGGCCACCGCCAGCTGCTCCATCAGCGCGGTGCTGGTGCGGAACTCCGGTGCCACTTCCAGCACCACGCGGTACTGGTTGAGCTCGGTGAAGATGGTCGAGATCTGGCGCTGGCCGAACGCATCGTAGAGCGTGTCATCGATGGTCTGCATCGGCACGCCCAGCACGCTGGCCTTGTCACGATCGATCGTCAGCTGCAGGGCACGGCCCTGGTTGGACAGGTTGTTGTCCACGTCGGCCAGCTCCGGCCGCTGGCGCAGGGCCTCGGTCAGGCGCGTGGCCTGGGTGGCGACGGTGGCCGCGTCCACGTCCGACAGGGAGTACTGGTACTCGGTCGCGGCCACGCGGGTGTCGAGGGTGACGTCCTGCACCGGCTTCAGATACAACGCTACGCCGGGAATCCCGGCGACGGCCTCCTGCAGGCGCGGCAGGATCCGGTCCAGCCCATCACGCTGGCTGCGCTCCTTCAGCACGATCGACAACTGGCCCTGGTTGAGCGTGGGGTTCATGCTGCCAGCGCCGATGAAAGCCGACACGCCAGTCACATCCGGATCCTTGCGCAGCGCTTCGGCCACCTGCCTGGTGCGCTGCTCCATCTGCGGGAACGCGATGTTCTGGTCGGCCTGCACCACGCCGGTGATCAGGCCGGTGTCCTGCTCGGGCAGCAGGCCCTTGGGAATCAGCACGTACAGCAGAACGGTCAGCACAAGGGCGCCGCCGGCCACGGCCAGGGTCAGGCGCTGGTGGTCCAGCACCCAGTCCAGGCTGCGCTCATACAGGCCGACGGTGCGGCTCCACACGGTCTGCTTGCCGGCCGCGTGCGCCCGTTCATGCGCGTCCTCGCCTTCCGGCAGCGCGTCGGGCTTGAGCAGGTAGGCGCACATCATCGGGGTGAGCGTCAGCGAGATCAGCATCGACAGCACGACCGCGATGCTCAGCACCCAGGCGAACTCATGGAACAGGCGGCCGGTGACGCCGGGCATCAGCAGCAGCGGCAGGAACACTGCCACCAGCGATACCGTCAGCGACAGCACGGTGAAGCCGATCTGGCGCGCACCGATCTCGGCCGCTTCCTTGCCGCTCTTGCCCTGCTCGATGTAACGGACGATGTTCTCGATCATGACGATGGCATCGTCGACAACGAAGCCGGTGGCGACCACCAGTGCCATCAGCGAAAGGTTGTCCAGCGACATGCCGGTGAACGCCATCACCGCGAACGTGCCGGCCAGCGACAACGGTACCGCCACCGAAGGAATGATCGTGGCCCACAGGCGGCGCAGGAACACGAAGATCACCGCCACGACCAGGCCGATGGTCAGTACCAGGGTGAACTGCACTTCGTGCACGGAGGCGCGGATGGTCTCGGTACGGTCGTTGAAGATCTCCAGATGCACGTCGGCCGGCAGCACGCCCTGCAACTGCGGCAGGATCGCGCGGATGCGCTCGACGGTCTGCACGATGTTGGCGCCCGGCTGGCGGCGCACTTCGAGAAGGACAGCCGGCTTGCCGTCGGCCCATGCGGCCAGCTGGTCGTTCTCCACGCCGTCCACCACCGCGGCCACGTCCGACAGCCGCACCGGGCGGCCGTTCTTGTAGCTGATGATGGTGTCGCGGTATTCGGCGGCACTGGACAGCTGGTCATTGGTGCCGATGCTGTAGGACTGCGTCTTGCCGTTCAGCGAGCCCTTCGGCGCATTGACGTTGGCCTGGGTGAGCGCGCTGCGCAGTTCTTCCAGGGTCAGGCCCATGTTCGACAGCTGCGCCGGATTGACCTGGATGCGCACCGCCGGGCGGACATTGCCGGCGATCGACACCAGGCCCACGCCCTGCACCTGCGACAGGCGCTGGGCCAGGATCGAATCGGCGTAGTTGTTGACCTCCCGCAGCGGGCGCGTGTCCGAGGTGAGCTTCAGGGTGACGATGGCCGCATCGGCGGGGTTCACCCGGTTGTAGACCGGCTGGTAGGGCAGCGACGAGGGCAGGGTGGCCTGGCGGATCGCCGCCTGCACGTCCTGCGCGGCGATATCGATGTCGCGGTCCATCGAGAACTGCAGGATGATCGTCGACAGCCCGGCCGACGAATCGGACGTCATCAGCTCCAGGCCGGAGATCTGGCCGAACTGCCGCTCCAGCGGGGTGGTGACCAGCGAGGCCATTGTGGTGGCATTGGCACCCGGGTACTGGGTGGTGACCACCAGGCTGGGCGCATCGATTTCCGGCAGTGCCGACACCGGCAGCTTGCGATAACCGAGAATGCCCAGCAGCAACAGGCCCGCCATCAGCAGCGAGGTGGCGATCGGGCGGCGGATGAAGATCGTCGAAAAGCCCACGGACTGATCCTTGCTGGCGCTTCAATGGCAGCGCCGGCGTCGATGCCGGCGCGAAAGGAATCGGTGGCCTGCGCTCAGCGCGGGCCACCACCGCGGCGGCCTGCACCGCCACTCTTCTGTTCGGCGGCCTTCAATTCGGCCTCGGTGGGTGCAGCCGGGGTCTCGCCGGGCTTCAGGGCCGTGACCTTGCTGCCGGGCTTCAGGCGGAACTGGCCTTCACTGACCACCCGCTCGCCGCCCTTCAGGCCCTCGGCGATCTGCACGTGGCTGTCGCCCACTTCCACGCCGCTGCGCACGGTCTGCATCTTCACCGTGTTGTCGCCCTGCACGACGTAGACATACTCGCCGTCCGGGCCACGCAGCACGGCCTGGGTCGGAATCACCACGCCGCCGCCGATGGTGCGCAGCTGCATGCGCACATTGACGAACTGGCCCGGCCACAGGCCGTTGTCCGCATTGTCGAACACCGCGCGTGCCTTGAAGGTGCCGCTGTCGGCGCTGATCAGGTTGTCGACCACATCGAGCTTGCCGTCGCCGGACAGCACGTGCGAATCGGCACGGTCCAGCGCAGCCACCGGAACGCTGCCGGCCGCCTGTGCCTGGCGCACATCGCCGAGCTGGCGTTCGGGCAGGTTGAACAGCACGTGGATCGGGTGGATCTGGGTCAGGGTGACCAGGGCGGTGCCCGCGTTGACCACGTTGCCGGCATCGACTGCACGGATGCCGGCGATGCCCGAGATCGGCGCAGTGACCTTGGTGTACTGCAGCTGCACCTGCGCCGAGCGCATGCTCGCCTCGTTGGCGGCCACTGCGCTTTCGTACTGTGCCACTTGGTTGCGTTGTGTATCCAGATCGGTCTTGGCGACGTACTGGCGGTACTCGGGGGCATTGGAGCGCTGGTAGTTGGAGCGCGCGGTCGCCAGCAGCGCCTCGTTCTGGCGCTTGGCGGCAGCGGCCTGGTCATAGCTGGCCTGGGCGGTACGTGGGTCGATCACCGCCAGCACGTCGCCCTGCTTCACTTCCTGGCCTTCGCGGAAGTTCAGGCTCATCAGCTGGCCGCCGACCTGAGGGCTGACCGTGACGGTATTCATCGCGGTGACCGTACCGAGCGCACTGGCGTAGACGGGCACGTCCTGGCGCACGGCGTCGACCACGGTCACCGGTACCGGTGCGGCATCGGCGTCATCGCCACCTTGGCCGGCGGCGACGCCGGGCCTGCCGGCCTTGTCCTTGCCACCGCCCAGCACGCGCAGGCCCACCACGGCCAGCACCAGTACGGCCACGACCAGCAGCACGATCTTCCAAACACGTGACATTCAAGGACTCCAAGAGGGCTGGACGGGCGGGGCCCGGTGGGCAATGCGCAAAGCATACCTGTGCCACATCACGTTTCCTGCATGACGGATGGGACGGGCGCTAGGACCGGTGCCGGCCGTGGAGGTTCCCGTAAAGGCAGCGTTGCCCTACATTCAGGTGCAGAACCCTGCCGTGGAGTACCGAGATGCGCCGTTCGTTGCTGCTGTCCGCCCTGATCCTGGCCCTGCCGGCCCTTGCCCATGCCCAGGACGGGCAGCGTCCCGAGGTGACCGCGGCCGCACAGCGGCTGCAGGCCAAAGTGGTGGAGTGGCGCCGTGATTTCCACCAGCATCCGGAGCTGTCCAACCGCGAAGTACGGACCTCGGCCGAGGTCGCCAAGCACCTGCGCGCAATGGGCCTGAAGCCGAAGACCGGCATTGCCCATCATGGCGTGGTGGCGATCATCGAAGGCGGCAGGCCGGGTCCGAAGATCGCCCTGCGCGCCGACATGGACGCGCTGCCGGTGACCGAACAGACCGGCCTGCCGTTCGCCTCGAAGGCGACCGATCAGTACCGCGGGCAGACGGTGGGCGTGATGCATGCCTGCGGCCATGATGCCCATACCGCCACCCTGCTGGGTGTGGCCGAGGCGCTGGTGGCAATGAAGAAGGACCTGCCGGGCCAGGTCATGCTGATCTTCCAGCCGGCAGAGGAGGGCGCGCCGCCGCCGGAAGAAGGCGGTGCCGCGCTGATGCTGAAGGAGGGCCTGTTCGCCGACTTCAAGCCGGAAGCCGTGTTCGGCCTGCATGTGTTCTCCAGCGTGCAGGCCGGTCAGATCGCCGTGCGTGGCGGTCCGCTGATGGCCGCCTCGGACCGCTTCGGCATCAAGGTGATCGGTCGCCAGACGCATGGCTCCGCGCCGTGGAACGGTGTCGACCCGATCGTTGCCACGGCCGATCTGGTCGGTACCGCGCAGACCATCGTCAGCCGTCGCGCGAATCTGTCCAAGCAGCCGGCGGTGCTCACCTTCGGTGCGATCAACGGCGGCATCCGCTACAACATCATTCCGGACGAGGTGGAGATGGTCGGCACCATCCGCACGTTCGACGAGGGCATGCGCCAGCAGATCTTCGCCGACCTGCGCAACGTCGCAGAGCACACTGCGGCCGCGCACGGGGCAAAGGCGGTCACCGACATCTACGAATCAGAGGGCAACCCGGCCACGGTCAACGATCCGGCGCTGACGGCACGCATGCTGCCGAGCCTGCAGGCGGTGGTGGGCAAGGACAACGTGTACGAACCGCCCCTGCAGATGGGCGCGGAGGACTTCTCGCTGTATGCCAAGGAGGTGCCGGGCATGTTCTTCTTCGTCGGCTCCACCAGCGTGGGCATCGATCCGGCGACGGCACCGGCCAATCATTCGCCGAAGTTCCTGCTGGATGAGAAGGCGCTGGACGTGGGACTGCGTGCGTTGCTGCAGGTGAGCCTGGATTACCTGCACGGTGCCGGCACTCCGGCAGGGTGAGGGTTTCCGGCAGGGCTTGCAGCCCTGCACCCCTGAAGCAACGGCAACGTCAACGGCAAAAGCGGTGCTGGATTTCTGTTGGTTGGGCGGGGCGGTGTGGGCCTGCAGGACCGTTGGCGCCATGGATGGCGCCATCGAGCCCCCATGGACGGGTTTACGGCGTGTCCTGCAGGCCCACACCGCCCCGGCCCCGACAGGTTCACGCGGCTGTTGGTAGGTGTCGACCTTGGTCGACACAGGCAGACATCGGGAATGTCTGAAGGATTGGCTTTTGATTTTGATTTTTCTGATCTTTCCCGTGGTGGTGGCTGCGTGCAGGGAACTGTCAGGGGCCGGGTGGGTAGGCG
>NZ_JAOCKC010000031.1:0-31875 GCF_029844625.1 Stenotrophomonas sp. GD03680
CACATGTGCCATCAGTCCTGCCCGCATCCGCCGCAGAATGCAAAGCCGTCACACCCTTCACAGGGCAGGGCAGGAGTAGGCTTGGAACTTTCCCGCCGGAAGGGGTTGTCCATGCGTGTGCGTGCCGTTGCAATAGCCATCGCCCTTTGCCTGTCCAGCAGCGTGCTGGCTGCCGATACTCCGCCGATGACCCCGGACATCAGCGGCAAGCCTTTCGTTGCCCCGGATGTGGGGCGCGACTACGACAAGCGCGTGGTGATGGTGCCGATGCGTGATGGCACCAGGCTGTATACGGTGATCGTGGTACCCAAGGGCGCCCGTAACGCGCCGATCCTGCTGACCCGCACGCCCTACGATGCTGCCGGCCGCGCCAACCGCAGTGACTCGCCGCGCATGCGCGACCTGCTGCCACAGGGCGACGAGGTGTTCGTCGACAGCGGTTACATCCGCGTATTCCAGGACATCCGTGGCAAGTACGGCTCCGAAGGCGATTACGTGATGACCCGGCCGCTGCGCGGGCCGTTGAACAACACCAAGGTGGATCACTCCACCGACGCCTGGGACACCATCGACTGGCTGGTGAAGCACGTGCCCGAGAGCAACGGCAAGGTCGGCATGCTGGGCTCGTCCTATGAAGGTTTCACCGTGGTGATGGCGTTGACCGATCCGCATCCGGCGTTGAAGGTGGCGGCGCCACAGAGCCCGATGGTCGATGGCTGGATGGGCGACGACTGGCTCAACTACGGTGCCTTCCGCCAGGTCAACTTCAACTACTTCGCGATGCAGACCGAGAAGCGCGGCAAGGGCACGCCGCTGCCGAGCCTGGGCTATGACGACTACAGCACGTTCCTGCGCATCGGCTCGGCTGGCGACTACGCCCGTTTCACCGGCGTGGACCAGCTGACCTGGTGGAAGAAGCTGGTCGAGCACCCGGCGTATGACGCCTTCTGGCAGGGCCAGGCGCTGGATGCGGTGATGGCCAAGACGCCGTTGAAGGTGCCGACCCTGTGGTTGCAGGGCCTGTGGGACCAGGAGGACATGTGGGGTGCCAACCACGCCTACCAGGCGATGGAAGGACGCGATAGCGGCAACGACCGCAACTATCTGGTGATGGGGCCATGGCGGCACAGCCAGGTGAACTACAGCGCCAGCGAACTGGGCGCGCTGAAGTTCGACGGCGATACCGCGCTGCAGTTCCGCCGCGATGTGCTCAAGCCGTTCTTCGACCAGTACCTGGTGGACGGCGCGCCGAAGGCGGACACACCGCCGGTGCTGATCTACAACACCGGTGAAAACCACTGGGATCGCCTGAAGGGCTGGCCGCGCAGCTGCGACCAGGGGTGCGCCGCCAGCAGCAAACCGCTTTATCTGCGTGCCGGCGGCAAGCTGGCGTTCCAGGCGCCGGCGGCGGGCGAGGGCGACTTCGAGGAATACGTGTCCGACCCCGCCAAGCCGGTGCCGTTCGTGCCGCGCCCGATCCGCTTCGGCGACCGCGACATGTGGACCACCTGGCTGGTCAAGGACCAGCGCTTTGTCGATGGTCGCCCGGACGTGTTGACCTTCATCACCGAACCGCTGACGGCGCCGCTGCGCATCGGCGGCGCGCCGGTGGTTCACCTGCAGGCGTCCACCAGCGGCACCGACAGCGACTGGGTGGTGAAGCTGATCGATGTGTATCCGGACCAGGAGGCCTCGGCGCCGGAGATGGGCGGCTATGAGCTGCCGGTGTCACTGGCGATCTTCCGTGGCCGCTACCGCGAAAGCTTCAGCGATCCGAAGCCGCTGGCGGCGAACCAGGTGCTGCCCTACCGCTTCGACCTGCCCAACGCCAACCACACCTTCCAGAAGGGGCACCGGGTCATGGTGCAGGTGCAGTCGAGTCTGTTCCCGCTGTATGACCGCAACCCGCAGACCTATGTGCCGAACATCTACCTGGCCAAGCCGGGCGACTACCAGAAGGCCACGCAGCGGGTCTGGCACAGCGCGGCGCAGGCCAGCTACATCGATCTGCCGGTGTACTGAAACGGGGCGGGCAACGCCGGGCCTGGCCCGGCGCCACCTTCCATGGGCAACGCCGGGCCATGCCCGGTCGCGGTGGACCGGGCATGCAGCCGTCGTCAGGCATCCAGTGCCGGGTAGTCGATGTAGCCGTGTTCGCCACCGCCATACAACGTGGCCGGGTCGAGCTCGGCCAACGGCGCACCGCTGCGCAGTCGAGCGACCAGATCCGGGTTGGCAATGAAGGACCGACCAAACGCGATCATGTCGGCATAGCCGCTGGCAAGGGCCTGCCCGGCACGCTCAGCGTCGTATCCGTTGTTGGCGATCCAGGCACCACGGAAGCGTGCGCGCAGCGCAGGGTAGTCGAACGGGATGTTGTCCCGATCGCCACCGGTTGCACCTTCGATGACATGGATGAAGGCCAGTCCGTCGATCGTGTCCAGGCGCTCCACTGCAAGGTTGAACAGCGGTTGCGGGTTGCTGTCATGGGCATCATTGACCGGCGTGACCGGTGACAGGCGCACGCCGGTGCGGGCGGCGCCGATTGCTTCGGCGACCGCGCTGACCACCTCGAACAGCAGCCGCGTACGGTTCTCGATGCTTCCACCGTAGGCATCGTCCCGATGGTTGCTGCCATCGCGCAGGAACTGGTCGATCAGGTAGCCGTTGGCTGCATGTACCTCGACGCCATCGAAGCCTGCGGCAATGGCATTGCGCGCGGCGACGCGGTAATCCTCGATGAGTTGCGGGATCTCCTCCAGCGCCAATGCGCGCGGCGCGGAGACATCCTCGAATCCATTGGCGGTGAAGGTCTTGCCGTTGGCGCGGAGGGCGCTGGGTGCCACCGGCACTTCGCCTTCCGGCAGCAGGCTGGTGTGGGAGATGCGACCCACATGCCACAGCTGCAGCACGATGCGGCCACCTTCGGCGTGTACCGCGTCGGTGATGGATTTCCACGCAGCGACCTGCTCGGCGCTGTAGATACCCGGCGTATCAAGGTAGCCCTGGCCCAGAGGGCTGATCTGGGTGGCTTCTGCAATGATCAGGCCAGCACTGGCACGTTGGCGGTAATAGGTGATCGCCAGCGGAGAAGGGACGCGGTCGGGCAGGGCGCGGTTGCGCGTCAGCGGTGCCATGGCGATGCGGTTCGCGGCAGCGATGTCACCCAGGTGAGTGGGCGTGAACAGCAGGGCGTCAGCGGGATTCATTGGAGTTTCCACAGCAGGGGAGGGTGAGGTTGAGCATACGGTCGAACGCGTTGCAGCGATGGGAAGGTTCGTTGCAGCGCCTGGAAGTGGCGCGGCCGTAACACGGCGGGGCGTACCGTGGGTCGCGGGTGGACGCGTGTCCACATCGATTCCCGATAGATGGAGAACACAGATGATCGACTATCAGCTCGGCGGCAAGACGGCGATCGTGACCGGTGGCGTTTCCGGCATCGGCCTGGCCGTGGCCGAACTGCTGGCAGCGTCCGGTGCTGCGGTGTCAGTGTGGGACCTGAAGCAGGACGCGGTGGACGCCACCGTGGAAGCGCTGGCCCGGCGTGGCAGCCGCGCCATCGGCATCGCCCTGGATGTCACGGATGAGGCTGCCGTGGAGGCGGCGGTGCAGCGCACAGTGAAGGAGCTGGGCGGGGTGCACGTCGCGGTCAACAACGCCGGCATCAGCGGTCCGGCGGCGAGCAGCGGCGACTATCCCGTCGATGGCTGGAAGCGGGTGGTCGATGTGAATCTGACCAGTGTATTCCTGTGCCAGCGTGCGCAGATCCAGGCCATGCGCGCGGCCGGGAAGGGCGGGAGCATCATCAACATGGCCTCGATCCTGGGCCAGGTGGGCTATGCCGGTTCGACCGCGTACGTGGCAGCCAAGCATGGTGTGGTCGGCCTGACGCAGACTGCAGCGTGGGAGCATGCCGCCGATGGCATCCGTGTCAACGCGGTGGGGCCGGGCTTCATCGCCACGCCGCTGCTGGAGAAGATGGATCCGAAGGTGCGCGCCACGCTGGAAGACCGCCACGCGTTGAAGCGCCTGGGCAAGGCCGAGGAAGTGGCGGCGCTGGTGGCCTGGCTGGCCAGCGACGATGCCTCGTTCGCGACCGGCACCTATTACGCGATCGATGGCGGTTATCTGGCGCAGTGATGCGGTGACCGCAGGGACGGTGGTGCCGGGCATGGCCCGGCGCTACCGGGTGAACGGGCCGTGGTGCGGCCTTCACCGCGATCCGACGGCTGACGCGCAACGCTCCGGGAAACTCCCGGAGACGTCGATGGAACTCAACCAGGATGTATCGATCCTGCTGCGCGTGGCCGCCGCGATGCTGTTCGGTGGCGTGCTCGGTATCGAGCGCGAGATGGGCAAGCATGCGGCGGGCCTGCGCACGCACATGATGATTGCCGGCGCCGCAGCGCTCATCGTGGGCCTCGGCGATTCCGTGGCCGAGCATTTCCAGCAGGAGCGCTACCGCGACCTGCTGCAGGTCGACCCGGTGCGCCTGATCGAAGCGGTGGTGGCCTGCGTCGGCTTCGTTGCCGCAGGCACCATCCTGCGTGGCAGCCGCGAGGACCAGGTCAGCGGGCTGACCACGGCCAGTTCGCTGGTGATGGCCGCCGCCATCGGGATTGCGGTGGGCATCGGCAAGTACGTCATTGCCCTTGGTGTGAGCGTGCTGTGCCTGCTGGTGCTGGCGGTGATGCGACGGTTGGCGGACAGGCTCTAGCGGGGCAGCACCTTCGAGCTTCTGTCATGCGGCGCTTTATTGGTAATACCAATATGCCCGGTAACTCTATGGTCTAATAGGCTCTTCGTCGAAATGGCGGTTCAATCGGCCTCAAGTGGTCCGATGAATCTGATTATTGGTAATACCAATAACCGTGACCACGGCGTCCCATCGCATGCGGTGGGGAAACATTCCGCCCCCCGTCGAGAGCCTCCATGCAGCCCTGGCAACACCTGTACGACCCCGCCGGCAACCTGTGGTTGTCCAGCCTGATCGCGTTGCTGCCGATCGCGTTCTTCTTCGTTGCCCTGGCCGTGCTGCGCATGAAAGGCTGGCTGGCCGGCACGATCACCGTGGCCATCGCACTGGCCGTGGCCCTGCTGTTCTACCGCATGCCGCTGACCCAGGCGTTGGGAGCGGCCGGCTTCGGTTTCGTCTACGGGCTGTGGCCGATCGCCTGGATCATCATCGGCGCGGTGTTCCTGTACAAGGTCTCGGTCAAGACCGGGCAGTTCGACATCATCCGCGCTTCGATCCTGTCGGTGACCGAAGACCAGCGCCTGCAGATGCTGATGGTCGGCTTCGCCTTCGGTGCCTTCCTGGAAGGCGCGGCGGGGTTTGGCGCGCCGGTGGCGATCACCGCAGCGCTGCTGGTCGGGCTGGGCTTCAAGCCGCTGTATGCAGCGGGCCTGTGCCTGATCGTCAATACCGCGCCGGTGGCATTCGGTGCGATGGGCATTCCGATCATCGTGGCGGGACAGGTCACCGGGCTGGAGGCCTTCGAGATCGGCCAGATGGCCGGTCGCCAGCTGCCGTTCCTGACCATCATCGTGCTGTTCTGGATCATGGCGATCATGGATGGCTGGCGTGGCGTCAGGGAAACCTGGCCGGCTGTGCTGGTGGCCGGCGGGTCGTTCGCCATTGCCCAGTACCTGACCTCCAACTTCATCGGGCCGGAGCTGCCGGACATCACCGCGTCGCTGGCGTCGCTGGTGTGCCTGACCCTGTTCCTGCGCCGCTGGAAGCCGGTACGGATCTTCCGCTTCGATACCGAAACCAGCGCTGAGGCGGCTGCCCAGGCGCTGGAAGCGCCGCGCTACAGCGTTGGCCAGATCGCCAAGGCCTGGTCGCCGTTCCTGATCCTTACCGCGATGGTCACGCTGTGGAGCATCAAGCCGTTCAAGTCGCTGTTCGCGGCGGGTGGCCCGCTGGAAAGCTGGGTGCTGAAGATCCCGGTGCCGGGCCTGGACCAGATGGTGCAGAAGATGCCACCGATCGTGCCTGCGCCGTTGAGCTACGAGGCGGTCTATAAATTCGACGCGTTCTCGGCCACAGGCACGTCGATCATCCTCGCCGCAGTGATTGCCATCATCGCCCTGCGCATGCCGGCCAAGGCGGCGCTGCAGACCTTCGGCGAGACCGTGCGCGAGCTGCGCACACCGATCTATTCGATCGGCATGGTGCTGGCCTTCGCCTTCATCGCCAACTATTCGGGCCTGTCGGCCACGCTGGCGCTGGCGCTGGCCCACACCGGCAAGGCATTCACCTTCTTCTCGCCGTTCCTGGGCTGGCTGGGCGTGTTCCTGACCGGCTCGGACACGTCCTCCAACGCGCTGTTTTCGGCCTTGCAGGCCACCACTGCGCAGCAGATCGGCGTGTCCGAGGTGCTGCTGGTGGCGGCCAACACCACCGGCGGCGTCACCGGCAAGATGATCTCGCCGCAGTCGATTGCCATCGCCTGCGCCGCGGTCGGCCTGGCCGGCAAGGAATCGGACCTGTTCCGCTTCACTGTCAAGCACAGTCTGATCTTCACCGTGATGGTCGGCCTGATCACCACCGCGCAGGCGTACTGGCTGACCTGGATGATTCCCTGAGCCATGCAGCCGACGACCTATCCGCGCAGCATGGGCCGCACCTGCCAGGCGCTTCGGGCCACAATGGCGCCATGAGCACGCAACGGATTTCAGACAAGGTGGCCGCGCAGCTGCGTGGTCTGGTGCAGGAGCGGCAGCTGCAGCCGGGTGACCGGCTTCCGGCCGAGCGCGCGCTGGCTGTGCAGCTGGGTGTCTCGCGCACGGCGCTGCGCGAGGCCATCGCGCAGTTGTCCAGCCAGGGCCTGCTGAGCGCACGCGTGGGCGGCGGCACCTACGTGGCGGAGCCGGCCACGCGCGCGCGGCAGGCGCTGGATGAACCCCTGGCTCCGTACCTGCCGTTGTTCCAGGGCGACCCGGAATACCGCTTCGACGTGCTGGAGATCCGTCACGCGCTGGAAGGAGCGACGGCCTGGCATGCAGCGCTGCGTGCCACCGATGAGGATCGGGCACGCATCGCCCAGGCCTTCCAGACCATGATGGATGCGCATGGCAAGGATGATCCTTCAGGCGAGGCGGAGGCCGATGCGGCCTTCCACCTGTCCATCGCCGAAGCGTCGCACAACCTGGTGCTGCTGCAGGTGATGCGTGGCCTGTTCGATCTGCTGCAGACCAACATCTCGCAGAGCCGCGAGAAACTCTATACCTCGGCGAGGACCTTCTCGCCGTTGTCCGACCAGCACCGCGAGATGATGGATGCCGTGCTGGCCGGTGATCCGGAGCGCGCGCGCGCCGCCGCGCATGCCCACCTCGAGTTCGTGCACACCACGCTGCGCACGCTCGACGACAACGAAGCCCGGCGCGCGCGGGCCTCGCGCCTGCCTTCCCCACACGGTTGACCCCATGATCATCTCCGCCTCCACCGATTACCGCGCCGCAGCCAAACGCCGGCTGCCGCCGTTCCTGTTCCACTACATCGATGGCGGCGCCTATGCCGAGCACACGCTGAAGCGCAACGTTTCGGATCTGTCCGACATCGCACTGCGCCAGCGCATCCTGCGCAACATGTCCGACCTGAGCCTGGAGACCGAGCTGTTCGGCGAGACGCTTGCGATGCCGGTGGCACTGGCGCCGGTCGGCCTCACCGGCATGTATGCACGCCGCGGTGAAGTGCAGGCGGCGCGGGCAGCTGACAGCCGCGGCATTCCGTTCACCCTGTCCACCGTGTCGGTGTGCCCGATCGAGGAAGTGGCCCCGGCGATCCAGCGGTCGATGTGGTTCCAGCTGTACGTGCTGCGCGATCGCGGCTTCATGCGCAACGCCCTGGAGCGCGCCCAGGCGGCGGGCGTTACGACGCTGGTATTCACCGTGGACATGCCGGTACCGGGTGCGCGCTATCGAGACGCGCACTCCGGCATGAGCGGTCCGAATGCTCCGCTGCGCCGCATCGGCCAGGCCATCACCCATCCGCGCTGGGCCTGGGACGTGGGTCTGTTCGGACGTCCGCACGATCTCGGCAACATCTCCACCTATCGCGGCAACCCCACCGGGCTGGAGGACTATATCGGCTGGCTGGGCAGCAACTTCGATCCATCCATTTCGTGGAAGGACCTGGAATGGATCCGCGAGTTCTGGAAGGGACCGATGGTGATCAAGGGCATCCTCGACCCGGAAGACGCACGCGACGCGGTTGCATTCGGTGCCGACGGCATCGTGGTCTCCAATCACGGGGGGCGCCAGCTCGATGGTGTGCTGTCCACCGCACGCGCGCTGCCGGCCATCGCTGACGCGGTACAGGGCGACCTGAAGATCCTCGCCGATTCCGGCATCCGCACCGGACTGGACGTGGTGCGCATGCTGGCGCTGGGCGCTGACACCGTGCTGCTGGGACGTGCCTTCGTCTATGCGCTCGCGGCGCAGGGTGAGGCCGGCGTGGCCAACCTGCTGGACCTGATCGCCAAGGAGATGCGCGTGGCAATGACGCTGACCGGCGCACACCGCATTGCCGACATCGGCCGAGATTCACTGGTGCGCCTGCCATGACTGGCCACGGGGCCATGCTGTCGCAGCTGCGTGCTGCTGTCGGCAGCCGCCATGTGCTGACCCGCGACAAGGCGACCCGCCGCTTCCGCCGGGGCTATCGCTTCGGCGACGGCGCGGTGCTGGCCGTGGTGCGTCCGGGCACGTTGCTGGAATTGTGGCGTGTGCTGCAGGCGGCAGTGCAGGGTGGGGCAGCGATCATCCTGCAGGCCGCCAATACCGGCCTGACCGGCGGCTCGACCCCGGATGGCAATGATTATGGGCGCCCGGTCGTGCTGGTCAGCACCCTGCGCCTGACCGGCATCCAGTTGCTGAACGAAGGCCGCCAGGTGGTGTGTCTGCCGGGCGCCACCCTGGACCGGCTGGAGCAGACGCTGGCGCCGCTGGGGCGCGAGCCGCATTCGGTGATCGGCTCGTCCTGCATCGGCGCCTCGGTGCTGGGCGGCATCTGCAACAACTCCGGCGGTGCGCTGGTGCGGCGTGGCCCCGCTTATACCGAGCTGGCGCTATATGCGCAGGTTGATGCGCAGGGCCGGTTGCAGCTGGTCAACCACCTGGGCATCGCGCTGGGCGATACGCCCGAGCAGATCCTGCAGCGCTTGCAGGCCGGTGACTACGATGCCGCCGATGTCAGCGACGGCGACGGCCGTTCCGCGTCCGACCCGCGCTACGCCGACGAGGTGCGCAGGGTCGATGCCGATACACCGGCGCGCTTCAATGCCGATCCCGGTCGTCACTACGAAGCGGCGGGTTCAGCCGGCAAACTGGCGGTGTTCGCGGTGCGCCTGGATACGTTTGAGAAGGAGCCCGCCGAGGTCTTTTACATCGGCAGTAACCGTACCGGGAGTTTCACCGCCATCCGCCGCCAACTGCTGACCGGCTTCGATCGCCTGCCGATCGCCGGTGAGTACATCCACCGAGACGCCTACGATATCGGCGAGCGCTATGGAAAGGACACATTCCTGCTGATCGACCGGCTCGGGACCGCACGGGTGCCCGCAGCATTCGCACTGAAGAGCAGGGTTGACGGCTGGTTTGAGCGGCTGGGCCTGCGCGGCGTGACCGACCGGGTGATGCAGGTGCTGACCGGCCTGTTGCCCTCGCACCTGCCCCAGCGCATGGGCGAGTTCCGGCAGCGTTACGAGCATCATCTGCTGCTGAAGGTCTCCGCACAGGATGCAGCGGAGACCGAGGCCTGGTTGCAGCAATTCTTCGCCGAGCACGAAGGCGGCTATTTCCACTGCACGGCCGAAGAAGGGCGCAAGGCCTTCCTGCATCGTTTTGCCGTGGCCGGTGCTGCCGTGCGCTATCGCGAGGTGCATCGTCAACAGGTGCAGGACATCGTCGCGCTCGACATCGCATTGCGTCGCGACGACGCAGACTGGTTCGAGCAGCTGCCCGCCGCCATCGAAAGTCGCCTGCTGCACAAACTGTACTACGGCCACTTCCTGTGCCACGTGTTCCACCAGGACTACATTGCACGCAAGGGCGAAGATCCGATGGCGATCGAGCACGCGATGTGGGCACTGCTCGACCGGCGCGGGGCCGAGTATCCGGCCGAGCACAACGTCGGTCACCTGTACCCGGCCAAGCCGGCGCTGGCTGGGTTCTACCGACAGTTGGACCCGAGCAACACCTTCAACCCGGGCATCGGGCAGACTTCGAAGGCCAAGGGCTGGGGTGGCTGCGACTGCGGATGATGTAGACCCGAGCCCGTGCTCGGCTGCACTTCCCGGCAGGCAGCAGTCGAGCATGGCTCGACTCTACCCGGGCAACGGTTACCATCGGACTTCCAGCCGCAGGAGCCGCCCATGCCCTCCATCGTTGTCCGCACGACCACGTGTGCTGCACTGCTGGCCGCCCCGATCCTGGTGTTGGCGCAGGGCTCGATCCTGCCACAGCAGCGCGATGCGGCCGGCAATGTGATGGAGCCGCTGGGGCAGGTGCTGATCACCCGGGAGGCAGGCCCGGCAGGACTTTATGAGTGCACCCGGGACGGCAACTGGTGCGTACGCGTGCAACCGGTGGCCGAAGAGGGGAAGCGGCCCACCGTGCTGGAAGTGCTTGAGAAGGTGCCGGGCCAGGGCAAGCCGCACAGCTACCACGTCCGCATTGACGTGCCGCAGGAAAGCGAACTGAAGCTGTGGCCGTGGATCGTACGCCTGGCACCCGGTGTCGGCGCGGATGAGGACGTGATTGACCCGCAGCCGCGTGCCCGCCAGAACGTACTGGTAGGCGCCACGGTCACCTTCAGCATGATGTACTCCGGCGGTGGGGCAGACGCATCGACGCTGCAGCTGGCACGCGTGCGCCACCTGCAGGATGGCATCCAGGTGGACGATGATGTGCTGACCGTGCCGTGGGTGGGCAACGCGATGATCCGTGCCTGCTTCAGCGAGCAGGACATCAGGCAGCGTGCCGGTGCCTGCCACGATGAGTATGGATTCTCGGCAAAGCTGGGGCTGGATCCGGCAGTGCAGGGCATGCCGGTGCTTCGTTACCAGACGGTGGCGACCCGCTTCCCCGCAGGTGCATCGCGTTTCGAGGATTCGCTGGCGAAGGGGCCGTTGAAGACGAAGGACCTGCGCACCGAGCAGGATCCCGCGTGCAGCTATTCGCGTCTTTTCCGTTTCAGTGAGGCCGTTTTCACCCCGACCAGCCACTGCCGGATTGTGCGGGCTATACCGAACCCTGAGCCCTGTCACGCTGGTCCATGCCCGACGCGCGTTCTGTGTAGAGCCGAGCCCACGCTCGGCTGCCACTGAACAGCAGCCGAGCGTGGGCTCGGCTCTACAGAAGCCCGCGCGGTGGTTACTCGCAGCGGGCTGCGGTGATGATGTTGTCCTTGTCCATGTAGACGCGCAGGCGATCCGGACGGATATCCTTGGTGGTAATCGTGGTCGGGCCGATCGGGTTGACCAGGCCGGCGCCGCTCTCACGCGACAGACGACGCATGTTCTCCTCATTGCCCGGCTGGCCGATTGCCCAGCCAAGCTGGCTGGCGTCGCAGCGGCCGGTGCCCTTCACCTCCGGCCCGGGCGTACTCACACAGGCGGCGAGCAGCATCGGCGTGGCGACTGCGGCCAGTGCAAGGCCGACGGAACGGAAACGGGTCATGAGCGGCGCTCCTGCGAGATGGTGGCGCCACCATAGCACCCTGCCCGTGGCGACGGCATGCGTTGGATCAAAGGAGGGGGCTCGGGAGCACAGGCACTGACGAGGTTGGCGCGTCCTGGCCGTGACCCTTCACGCCTGCGGAGCGCATGGAGCGCGTCTGCACGTTGCGAGTCAACCCAGCATCATCCTGGCATTCGGCCTATCGGTTTCGCGTCGCATCTGTCGCTATTCACTGCAGGCCTGGATCAGGTCAATGCCGGCTGGACCGCGATAGCGCATCGTCGCCGGGTCGAACTGCAGCTGGATCTTCCCGGTACGGATGGTGCCATTCTGCCCAGTCGGGCAGTCCCGTGTCGCGTCCAGTGCTGGCCAGGCAGCATGCGGCGCGACAGGGGCCGTCAATGTCGTGAACCTGCCCTCCAACAGACGGATATAGGTTCCATCCGCACACTGGGCAAGGATCAGTTTATCGATGACATCGACATCGCCGTAGCTGCTGCCGAAGTAGGTGAGGATCGCGTCCTCGCGCCCGTCGTTGTTGAGATCGGGCGTGTCGTTCAAGAAGGTCTTTCCCCGCTGACCGCTGTATGGGCAGTCCTCGTCATTCCCCGGTGGACATGCACTGACGCGCTTCCCCTCCACCGGTACCAGTTCGATCCTGTCATCGATGGCGGTTGCACACGCGCGTTGCAGCGAGCCGGGCGGCGGAGTGCGCGCGATGGCGACGTCCGCGGCAGCGGAGAGCGCCAGCAGCAGGAGAGCCTGATGCAGGCGCTGCCATCGTGACGACGTCACGGTGAACTTCCGCGCTTGATCGCCTCCCACACCTTGTCTACGTGCGCGCGAAGCACGGGCGCAGCCGAAGCCAGCGCGGGATCGTCCTGCCGGTCGCCGCCGAAGGGTTCATCGCCTTCCACCTCCACCAGCGATTCACCACGTACTTCGTAATACTGCTCGCCCTGGCGAAGCCCAATGCGCAGCTGCTGCGGATCGACGCCGCCACCGCAGAAGCTGTGGCTGGCCAGCGTCAACTCGGCGCGGCCATCCTTGTCCAGGTCCGTTGCAGTCACCTGGTCCAGGAAGTAGCCGGCCTCCAGATCCAGACCTTCGCATTGAACCGGATCTTCCACGCTCCACCGCGAGGCCCAAGGAGCCGCTTGTCCGGCGCGCCGGAACAGCTCCGCACGCAGCGTGATCTGATCGATCGCCTCTTCATCGCCCTGCGCCGGCACTGTCTGCTCGCTGCGCGAAAGAAGCAGCAGGCCCGGCCCGTCGATGTCATTGAACACCACTTGCTTCAGCAGCGTGCCCGAGTAGAGGTCTTTCAGTTCCGCATCTGCCAGGGCGGGCAACAGCTCCAGTCGACCAGCGGGCACGGCCTCAACCTGCCCGGGAAGTGCGTGTGCATTCGTTGCGGCATCGTCTGCTGCATCTGCAACCGGTGAGGACGGCGCACCGCAGCCGACTGCACCGAGTGCAAGCACGGCCAGCACGGCAAGTCGCAGCTGATCAGCGCGTATTGTCGCCAGCCTTTTTGGCCACGACAATGCCGAGCGCCGCGTTGAGGTCCGTGGCTGCCAGTTCATCGAGTTTGGTTTCCTTGAGTTCCTTCTGCGCGAATGGCAGATAGCTTTTCGGCACGTAGTAACGCAGCGTTGCAGGGTTGAAGCGGACAAAATTGATCTGGTCGCTCTGGTTGCCACCCAGCAGCACAGGTCGACCGCGGTCCATGGCGTAGACGAACCCTACGTGCGACGTACCGACCAGGGCTACCGCGCCGAACACCGGTTCGTCGATCTGGCTGAAGCGCGTGGTGTCGGCGGCGAACGAACGCGCGCGGTACGGGTGTGGAGATGATATAGCGTATCCGGCCGTGCGAAGGCACCAGTTCACGAACGATGCGCACCAAGCGTTGGAGCTTCCGGCCAGCGTAGTGAACTGCTTCCCGTAGCCGAGTTCGGAATGGAAGTTGATGGTGCGGCTGATCTCAGCCTCTTTCTTGCCCGCCCATTTGCGCGCCTGTGCATAGGCGTGCTCCACCCAAGGTGCGCGCTTCTGCGAAAACGGAATGATTGCGATTGGGTGGCCTTCGCCCTCGCGACTTCGGGTATCCCGTGCCTGTACTGACGCCGGCGGCCGCACAGCAGCAGCAGGTGTTTCCGGCGGAGGCTTCACCAGCGAGGGCCGATCAGACGTTTGCGGATTCCCGCTGTTGCCCGCTCGCCGGGAAGACCCGGCCGCTGACGGGGGCACGGCTTCGACCCCAACAGGCAGCGTGATTTTCTGGCCAGGGTTGATTCGATTGGCATTGCTGATCGACGGATTGGCGGCCATCAGCGCATCGACGCTGGTGTGATGGCGGTCTGCAATTCGGCTCAGCGTGTCGCCGGAGCGAACGCTGTAGCTGGCTTGACGTGACCTTGTTGGAGTCGCCGGGGCGCCGTCGTTGGCTGCGTCAGCCGGCGCCTTTCCGTAGATCCAAACCACATGACCGGGATAGATGCGGTTGCGGTTGCGGATATGGTTGTTGCTCACCAGATCGTCAACTGAGGTCTTGAACCTGCTGGCGATCGAGGCGAGAGTGTCGCCTGGCTGCACCACGTAGCGCAGCGGTGTGCGCTTCTCCTTGCTGGGCTGCGTTGGAGTGTGTGGTTGCGAATTCCCGCCGACCGTCATCATGTTGCGCGCAAATACCAGGGACGCTGAGGCCTGCTGAAGCGCAAACTGGCCGATTCGGCTTCCAATCTTGCCTGATTCCTCAAGGAAGAGCTCTATCACTTCTCCTGGCTGGCGGGTGATGAATGTCGGCAGCGCCCCGTGCTCATTGGTGGTGACCTTCTTCTCGCCCGTATTGCTGCTACGCACGATCACGGGCGTTGCCGGCATCGGTCGGGCGCCGTCAGACAAGGTGACCTGCGTGGCGTGCACGATCCGTTCCTTGCGTGTCTCAGGCTTTGCATTGAAGCCCTCATATTGCTCCATCGCAGCGATCATGCCGTTGAACTGCTCATCGGTCATGTCCTTGATGACCGTCTGGTCGGTGGCACCAGATCGCTTGCGCACGTATGCCAGATAGGCCGCTGTGTCGTTTTCCGATTCCGGTGCATAGGTATGCATGGCGTTGTACAACGTCATGTCGTTGTACTTGCGGCGCAGCAGTGCGCGCTTCTCGGCGCGGCCATCCTCGGCCGTAGGAAAAATGGCGAACTTGCCGCTCTTCGTATCGGCCTGGCCGATCATCTTGGCGTACTTTCCGCCTGGACGCAGGTTGCCGGGGTTGTTGAGCAGCCAAGCCAGCGAGCCGCCACTGCGGATGAGCTTGTCACCGTTGTCGGCGGTGAACTCCACAGTGCGCGTATCCTTGTTGAAAACCGCGCTGATGTAGGTAGGCATTCCGTGTCGTCCTATCGGGGCGTCAGCGTGCTCAGGGCCTGTGCGACATCAACGCCCTGGGGCAGACGGCGGGTGGAATCGAGCACCAGTACCCAGCGCTCCTCGTCGGGCTGCTGCTTGAGAAGGTAGCGTTTCAGCTCGACGGCAGCGTCGTCGTCGTATGGCGTGTCCTTGAAGGACAACTCAGCGATGTAGAGGACCACCTTGCCCGCCTCGACCCGCACACGCGCATCGCGGAGCGGGAAGTCAGCCGTGGCCGTCGCCTTTACGAGGAAATCCACCGGCGGCGCATCGTTGCGTGCGAGCAGCGGAAGCTGGTTCCACACGGCTTCGTTGGCAATCGGACGGTACTGGAAGCTGTAAACATGGAAACTGTGGGCATTGGAATGACTGACATACCCGGAATTCACGCGCAACGTACCTTGAGCGGTCTTGATGTCAGTGCTGCCGGTCGAGTACTGCTGCGCATTGGCGGAGGGGCCCATGCACAATGCGAGCAGCAGCAGGAAGTGTCGGATGATCATGTTGATGACGGGGGTTCGTTGAGCAGTTCCAGGATCTGTTCGGACGTCAGGGCGCCGGTCGCATCGGCCGCGTCCAGGTTCCCGAGGAAGGGGTCGCTGCCGTCGCTGTCGGGTGTGTCGCCGTCATTCTCGGGTGGGCGGCCCGGCGCCGACACCAACATTTCCCAGGTGTCATCGCCAACCTCCAAGGTCAGCGGCCGACCCAGGCCATCGGCCATCACGCGGGGCAACCGACCGTCCTCACCGATGGTTCCGCTGGCGACCTGTTCGCCTTCGTTGTTGAAGATGCGGTAGGCCTTGTCCTTCCACCCCATTTCCGTGGCCAGTACATCGGCGCCTTCCAGCGCGAAGCGCAGGCTTTCCTTGAACGAGTACAGCCCACTGGGAAGTACCGGCATGGACGGCGCATCACTTCCCCCCCCCATGAACGGATGCTCGCCCGCCTTCACCTTGAACTCGCCCGGGCAGCTGAACGTGATGTTGCCGCCCTCCAGGGTGATCGCGCTGCTGCCGGCCTGCAGCACCACTTTGCTCTGCGCCAGCACATCGATGCGGTCATCGGTGGCGGTGATGGTCAGTGCCTGGTCGCTCAGCAGCTCCAGTTCGCCATCGTTGGCCTGCAGGCTGACCGGGCCCTGGGCGGCGATCACCCGCAGCGGGCCGCTCTGCGCGAACAGTGAGACGTGCTCGCCGGACACCGTGGCGATGGTCTCGCCTGCGCTGATGTGCAGATCCTGCTGCACCGTCATCTGCAGGTTCTGCCCGGCGTAGGCCACCGCGCTGGCTGGCGTGGTCCAGGCAATGTGGTGCGGTGCTTCGGCCAGCAGCAGCGGCTTGGCCAGACGCTCCACCGGCTGGTCACCCGGGCTGCGGCCATCGCCGCCCGGCTTCATCGCGCTTTGTCCGTTGACCTCGCCTTCGTAGCGTCCCTGTGCCTGCGGATCGATCTGCTCGCGCAGCTGCTTTGTGCGCTCGAACTCGGCCAGTCCGGGCACCTGCTGCTGGGCCAGGGTCTGCTGCATCTGCTCCAGGCTGCGCTCGGCGCCCTTGAGCTGCGCCACCACGCTGGCGTTGTCCATGACCGTGGAAGCGGCCCGCTCCTGCGCGCTGGCGGACAGCAGCAGGCCTTCGGCCGCATGCACGTTGCCCCAGCCCTGCGTGGCCAACTCGAAGCCCTCGCCGCGCAGGGCGCCGCGGGCGGTGTTCTGGTGCGCGATCAGGTAGCCCAGCTCCAGCCGGCTGTCGGCCAGCGAGCTGTGCAGGCGCGTACGCAGCTGGCCCGGCGTGTCATCGATCACCCATTGCTGGGTGCCGCTGCCGTCATGGGCCTGGGTGTGCAGGCCGCTGAGTACGCCGGGATGGCGCGCGTTCTCATCGATGCCGCCGCCGAAGGGTGGGGCGACCTCACCGTTGTAGAGCTGGCCGGTGACGCGCGGCTGGTCGATGTCACCGTGCAGGAATTCCACCAGCACTTCGCTGCCGATGCGCGGCAGGAAGGCCGTGCCCCAGTTCGGGCCGGCCACCCATTCGGCCACCGACACCCAGCTGCCGCTGGTGTGGTCGCCGGGCGCATGGCCGGTCTGGGCGCTGCCGGTGTCGGTCAGACCGCCCGGATTGGGCTGGCTGCCGCGCTGCCAGCCGAACTGGATGCGCACCTGGTGTTCGCGGTTCGGGCTGACGGCCGCATTGGCCACACCCACCACGCGTGCGGTCTGCGGGCCATGCAGGGTGGGGCGGTCCTGCGGCAGGGCGCGCAGCGGCACTCCGGCGCCGGTGGCGAGGAAGGCGTTGCGGTAGGCGCCGCGCTCCAGATCGGTACTGCCGAGCAGCTCGGCGATGCCCTGGTCCAGATTGTTGACGGCGACATGCTGCACGGCCAGCAGCTGGAAGCACTGGCCCTCATGCTGCGGATGCTGGGCCAGGCTGAAGGTGCTGCCTGCGGCCAGCTGGCGCTCGCTGCCGCTGCCGCTGTACAGCACCTGGCCAACGCGCAGTGCGTCCAGCCGCGCCTGCGCTTCGGCGTCGGCCCAGGCGGGCTGGGCGAAGCGACCAGCACGCGGCTGCACATAGACCTCCAGCGCGGGCAGGGTGCCGGCATCGGCACTGGACTGCGCCGCCACGGCGTTGACCTGTTCGCTGTGCCAGCTGGCGACGGTACTGGCGTTGGGCACCAGCTGCTGGCGTTCGGCGAAGGCAGTGATGCCATCGCTGCTCTCGGCCATGTCGGCGCGATGGAAACGCACGCGGCCCACATCGGGCAGTCCGGCGCCGGGCTCGAACACCACCAGGGTGTGGGCGGCATCGCCCTCCTGCGCCTGCTCGATGCGCCAGGCCAGGCCAGCCTCGGACAGCAGGCGGGTGACGAAGGCCCAGTCGGTTTCGCGGTACTGGGTGGTGATCGCGCGGGCCGGCAACTGGGCCTGCACGTCGAAGCGGAAGGCGGCCTGCGGGTAGTCGGCGAAGATCTGCTCGCAGATCGCGCGGGTGTCCTGGTCCTGGAAAATCACTGCGTTGCGGCGAAGGCGCAGCAGGGCGGTCCAGGGTTCGAGGGTGAGCCGGTAGCGGGCCAGCCCGCCGTCGCTTCCCAGCTGCGCCGCCTCGGTGCACAGCCCGTGCCACTGCCGCAGCGCGCCATCGGCCTGGCGCAGCTGCAGGGTCAGCGGCTGCTCCAGCCACGGCTCCAGTTCCAGGAACGCATCGGTGGCCAGGCAGTCGATCTGCAGGCGGTTGTCACCGCACACCGATTCGGTGCCTTCAAACCGCTCGACCACAAGGCCCTCGTCAGGGCCCTTGAGCTGGATCAGGCGATCCCGATGCGACAGCGAGGCGAGGGAAGCAAGCAGCGTGGAGCGCGAGATGTCCATATCGTCAGGCTCATGGGAGGGTGATCGTAATGTGGGCGGTGCGCTCGGGCATCTGCACCACGTCGTTGTAGGCGGCCAGCTGCTGACGGGTTTCGTGTCCGAGGTAGGCGCGCATGCCGAAGAACGCGACGATGCCGAAGCAGCCGACAACCACGGCCGGCAGCCACAGCGGCACGACCCGGCGCAGGCCATGGCGCACGTTGTCGGGCGGCAGCGCGTGCGGGGCGAAGCCGTGGCGCTTGCCCTTCAGGTAGACGATCTCGTCACCCAGGCGCGCGGTCAGATAGCCCAGCTTCTCGGTGCCTTCGATACGGTACTTGCCCTCGAAGCCCATCAGCAGGCAGTAGTGATAGACCTCCAGCGACGGCAGGCGCGCCGCGCCCTGGCGGCGCAGTTCTTCCAGCCGGTCGAAGAAGTGCTCGCCGGCGAGGTGCTCGCCGAACAGGCGCAACTGCAGCGGATTGCGTTCCCAGGTTTCGTGCAGCGGCGACGGCTGCGACAGGATCGCCTCATCCACCGCGGCGCAGAACGCGTATTTGGCGGCGTAGACATCTTCGGACGCCACGCCAAGCCGCATCGCGTTGCGTTCGACGCCATCGAGGAACTTCTGCACCGTCTGCACGAAGCCCTCTGCGTCGTGCGGCAACTGGCCACGCTTGAGCAGAAGCAGCAGGTAGAAGCCGTCGGACATCAGATCCTGCAGGCTCTGCGGATTAGCCGCCTGCGGCGTCGGATTGACCATCGCGCCATTGGCGGTCAGCGACGGCATCGGGCCCGGGGTCGGGGGCAGGGGGGAATTCATCATGAGGTCACCGCCACAAGTTCCATCTTCAGCTCGGCAATGCCGGCCGGCACATAGATCATCACCGACTGCGCCTTGAGCATGCGCTCATACAGCGCACCGCGCGAATCAAATTCGAAGTAATGGCTGCCCGGGCGCACCGGGATCGCTGCCGGCACCTGCGCGGCGTGGGTAAGCTTCACGCCTGGCAGTGCGGACAGCACGCACTTCTCGACGTCGTCCGGCGCGCCGACCTTGAAGCGCACCGGGACGCTCTGGATCAGCTCCTGCGCCGGCAGCGAGGCGGAGACGGACAGGTAGAACGAGGCATTCCCGTCGATCCGCTGCGAGTCCAGCCGACCGAGGTGGTAGGACGGCTTGACCTCGTTCAGCGCGATCTTGAAGTAGCGCGTGGAGATCACCGTATCCAGCAGTGCCCGCACGATCTCCAGCAGCTTGCGGAACGAAGCTTCCGGCTGGTCGTGGCGGTACACCGGCAGGTCGCCCAGCTGGTAGGCGTTGGAGAAGGTCAGCAGTGCGCCCGCCATGCGCAGCAGTTCCTGGTGCAGGCGCTCGGGATGCAGCTGCGGATGATGCAGCAGATGGGCCAGCGCGCTGAAGGAACTGTTGATCGTATGCAGCAGCCAGAACGACGCGATGTCGCCCGAGCGGAATTCGATGATGTTCTGCGACGTCTGCCGATGCAGCCCGTACAGCGCATCGACCTTGGCCTGCAGCGCATCGAGCACCGCACGCAGTTCACGATGCAGGAACGGCGAGGCCTGCAGCTGCGCGCAGGGCGGGATGAACTCATCGTCCAGCTCGAAGCCGCCGCTGGAGGTGCGGCGCACACGCGCCACCGGCACGGTGGCATAGGCATCACGGGGCTGGTCGTCGGTAAGCAGCTTCACCGCCTTGCTCAGGTAGGCCAGTTCGGCCTCCACCGCATCGGTGAACAGGTCCTGCGTATCGCGGTTGGCCTGCCGATAGCGCGCAAGCACGGTGCCTTCCGCATCGGTGCAGTTGGCGCCGTCATCGCGCAGCAGCGGAAGTGCCAGGTAGATCACCGTGGACTGCACGCCAGGCGGCAGATCCTGCAGCGACACCGCGTCCGGCAGGCTGTCGTGGGCGGGGGCATCGTAGGTTTCGCCATCGGGAAACACCGCCGACAGATCGAGCGGCCTCAACGTGCCGCCGGACAAGGCATGGGGGTCGAAACGCACGCGGCGCGCGCCCCACGCGTACGGGTGCAGCGTCTGCGAAAGATCCTGCAGCCGTGCCTCGTGATACGCGTCCTGGCGCTGGAAATGCTGGGGCCGCAGGAACAGCCCTTCACCCCAGAGAACCTTCGACATCCTGCTTACATAAGCCACATTCAATCCTTGGAAATACCTTGAAAGGTTGCCCCTTGGGGGCCGGTTCCGCCGTCCTCGCGTTCCGCTGCGGCGAAGGCCCTGCCTTGCAATGTGAAAGTGTGAATCACATCGCACATTGATTGCGGCGGGGCAAACGTTGCGCGGAAGATACTATCGCATTGCGGCAATTTGAGTGCCAGAATTCCGACGCGGTCCTATTTCGCGCCTGCACAGCGGATCGAGGCAAGACTGCCCGGATCGCCGGAAAGTCGTGTGAGCAGGGCCTTGCTGTCGCTGGTCAGGGCACAGGCGTGGACACCGATGGTCACACCGTCCTGCGGCAGGGTCTTGCCCTTGGTGTCGAACGCGAGCCGCCAGCGGTTCTCGGCGGGGGCGCGGAACAGGGCGACCACGCCCAGCACTGCACTTCCTTCACTCAGCTGCTCGGACAATTCCTGCCGGGCCCCGGGGGTCAGCACCACCTCATTGACCGACAGCAGGTCGGCACCGAGGGCGGCCTGCTCTCCGGCCTGGTCCAGGAATGCGTTGAAGGGCGCCTGTTCGAACCGTTGCAGGCTGCGCAGGTGGTAGACCTTGACCACCGCCGCACTCGCCCGCTTGTCGTTGCCGGCATTGAGGTTGGTGCCGGCATACAGGCGCAATGGGACGGTCGGTGGCGCTTTCGGCTTTTCCTCGCGGATGCCGACGGCCTGCAGCGTCTTGTCCATCGCTTTCCCGAGCTTGCTGTCGCTGGCGCAACCGGCAAGGGAACCCGAAACAATGAAGGAGAAAATCGTGACGGATATCACGCGGCGAAATGAGGAGAGTTGCGCATTCATCTGGAGTCGGCGGGCTCGAAGGGCGGGGTGAAAGTCACGTATGCAACGGATTTCGCTCGCGGATATCACATTGGAATGTGAAGAATGTGTCTATCAAAACCGCCACATTCTTGACGAAATTCACTATACCGATGCGTATTCGCGAATGTACACTGCCGCCGACAGGGGCAGGAATCCCGTGCGGTGTATCGGCGGCGATTCGGCTTCCTTTAGGAACTAATTTCGACGAGGGATCACTATGGAAGTGAAGGCAATGGGGAAGGCTGTCTACCGGCCGATGTTCGCGCTGATGTTGCTGTCGGGCCTGGCGGCCTGCTCATCGGCACCGAAGAAGGCCGAGGTCGTGCCGTTCGAAACGACGCTGAGCAATGCCGAAGCACAGGTCACCACCGGTGGCGCGGATGCCGCCATCAGCGCATTCGAGGAAGCGGCGAAGGCCGATCCGACGCGCAAGGAGCCGTGGGTGCGCATCGCTCAGCTGCAGTTCGACCAGGGCCAGTATGCCCGCGCCATTGTGGCTGCCGAGGAAGTGCTGCAGCGCGATCCCAGCGATCTGGTCGCCGATGGCGTGATCACGGTGGCCGGTTTCCGCATTGCCAACCAGTCGCTGACCCGCCTGCAGGGGCGCGGCGCGCTGGCTTCCGATACTGCCCGCAAGGAAGCGCAGACCCTGGCTACCACCCTGCGCAACACCATGGGTGATGCCATTCTCGATCCGGCGCCCAAGCCGAAGCCGCGCAGCCGCGCCCGTGCCGGCCGTGCCGCCGCGCCCGCCGCTGCCGCACAGCCCGCTGCACAGCCGGCCAAGCCCGCTGCCCGCTCGAACAACTCCGATCCGTTCCAGAACATCGGCAACTGATCCGGACCCGGCCCCAGTCAGGAGACACACATGGCCAAGAAGGAAAGCATCCAGAAGCGGCTGCAGAAGATCCGCCCGCCGCGCGTCCAGCTCACCTACGATGTCGAGAAGGGTGACGCGATCGAGCAGAAGGAACTGCCGTTCGTGGTCGGCGTGATGGGCGATTTCAGCGGCAACCCGGAGCAGCCGCTGCCCAAGGTCAAGGATCGCAAGTTCGTCAGCGTCGACATGGACAACTTCGACGAAGTGATGGAAGGCATCGCCCCGCGTGCGGTCTATCGCGTGCCGAACAAGATCAGCGACGAAGGCGGCGAATTCGGCGTCGAGCTGAAGTTCAACTCCATCGATGACTTCCGTCCCGAGGCGGTGGTCCAGCAGATCGAGCCGTTGCGGCGCCTGCTCGAGTCGCGCACCAAGCTCGCCGACCTGCGCAACAAGCTGGCCGGCAACGAGAAGCTGGAAGACCTGCTGACCGATGTGCTCAACAACACCGAGCAGCTGAAGAAGCTCGGCGTGACCAAGGAGGACTGACCGATGTCAGCCGAAGCCAGCCCGTTGGCCACGCAGGCCGCCGTTGCCGAAGACGTCGGCCTGCTCGACCAGATCGTCGAGAAGAGCAAGGTCGCCAAGTCGAAGACCGAGCATGACCGCGCCAAGGACATCATCGCCGCGCTGGCGAAGGAAGTCCTGGACGGCACCGTGGTCGTCTCCGACAACCTCAACCTCACCCTCGATGCGCGCATCGCCGAGATCGACCGGATCATCTCCGAGCAGCTCAGCGCCGTCATGCATGCCGAACCGTTCCAGAAGCTGGAAGGCAGCTGGCGAGGCCTGCATTACCTGTGCCAGCAGACCTCCACCGGCCCGAACATGAAGATCAAGGTCTTCAATTCGCCGCAGAAGGATCTGGTCAAGGATTTCAAGTCGGCCATCGACTTCGACCAGAGCGCGCTGTTCAAGAAGGTCTACGAAGAGGAGTTCGGCACCTTCGGTGGCGCGCCGTTCGGCGCACTGATCGGCGACTACTTCCTCGGCCGCCAGCCGGAGGACATGTACTTCATCGAGCAGATGTCGCACGTGGCTGCCGCCGCGCACGCGCCGTTCATTTCGGCAGCGAGTGAAGGCATGTTCGGCCTGGAAACCTTCACCGATCTGGGCAAGCCGCGCGACCTGGCCAAGGTGTTCGACACGGTCGAGTACGCGAAGTGGAAGTCGTTCCGCGAGAGTGAGGACAGCCGCTATGTCGGTCTGACCATGCCGCGCTTCCTCGGCCGTCTGCCGTACAACCCGAAGGATGGCACCACCGTCGAAGGCTTCAACTTCGTCGAGGAGATCGAAGCGGCCGACCACAGCAAGTTCCTGTGGTGCAACACCGCCTATGCGATGGGTGCGCGCCTGACCCAGGCCTTCGAGAACTTCGGCTGGTGCGCGGCAATCCGTGGCGTGGAAGGTGGCGGCCTGGTCGAGGACCTGCCGACCCATACCTTCCGCACCGATGATGGCGAAGTCGCGCTGAAGTGCCCGACGGAAGTGGCCATCACCGACCGTCGTGAAAAGGAACTCAGTGACCTCGGCTTCATGCCGCTGGTGCACTGCAAGAACACCGACTACGCCGCGTTCTTCGGCGCACAGTCGGCACAGAAGCCGAAGAAGTACAACACCGATTCGGCCAACGCCAACGCGATCCTGTCTGCCCAGCTGCAGTACATTTTCGCGGTGTCGCGCATCGCCCATTACCTCAAGGCGATGATGCGCGAGAAGATCGGCAGCTTCGCATCGGCGGGCAACGTCGAGGAATTCCTGAACCGGTGGATCGCCCAGTACGTGCTGCTGGACGACAACGCATCGCAGGAAGCCAAGGCCCAGTTCCCGTTGCGCGAGGCATCTGTGCAGGTTTCGGAGGTGCCGGGCAAGCCTGGTGTCTACCGCGCGGTGGCCTTCATCAGGCCGCATTTCCAGCTCGATGAGCTGTCTGTTTCGTTGCGTCTGGTCGCCGAACTGCCGGCGTCCGCGAAAAAGTCGTAACGGTTTGCTGTAACTGAAGCGTCCAGGGGAGTCCGCTCCCCGGATTGCAGTGACGCTTATTTCAAGAGGGCGCAGCCCCCCTTAACCGCCAGGCCCCCGCCTGGCACATCAAATCTCACGGAAGAACGGAATTTAGGAGACCAGATATGCAGCACGCTTTCCTCTCGATTGACACCATCAAGGGCGAGTCGCACGACGACAAGCACAAGGACTGGATTGAAATCCAGTCGTTCTCGCAGGACCTGTTGCAGCCGCGTTCGGCCACCGCGTCGACCTCCGGCGGCACCACCGCTGCCCGCGTGAACCTGTCCCCGATCGAAATCACCAAGTCGATCGACCTCGCCTCCACGGCCCTGAACCAGGCCGCCTCCAACGGCACCACCTTCCCGAAGGCGCAGATCCAGTTCATGCGCGCCGACAAGGACGGCAACGCGATCAATTACTACACGGTCGAGCTGCTGAACGTGCTGGTCCACCGCGTCACCACGACGGTGGACAAGGAAGGCATGCCGCAGGAAGTTGTTCAGCTGAGCTTCGGCGCCATCAAGTGGACTTACCAGCAGCAGAAGCCGGAAGGCGGCGTTGGTGGCAAGACCGTGGCGCAGTGGAGCGCAACCAAGAACATCCCGAACTACACCGTGTGATGTTGTGTCACTGCGATGGCGCCTCGTGCGCCATCGCAGTCTGATCGTCGGGCAGGGCCAGGAACGGCCCTGTCTCTGCCGCACCGCTGCCGCCCGCACGGATGCCGAACCTGAGTGGATCGACCAATGAAGGGACTCGAACCCAGCCTGCTGGAAAAACTGTTCGACGACGCCCCCAAGCAGCCGGGCGCCGGGCCGGTATTCAAGTCCGTCTCGCTGGAGCAGTACAAGGAATCCATTGCCCGTGACCTGGAAGGGCTGCTGAATTCGCGCGCCGCGTTCCAGGAAGGCGACATGAAGGAGTTCCCCAACTGCCGGCAGTCGCTGCTGACCTACGGGCTGGCCGATTTCTCCGCGATGAGCCTGGCCAACGCCTATGATCGCGCCGCCATCTGCCGCTCCCTGGAGCAGGCCGTGGCGCGACACGAGCGCCGGCTCCGCAACGTCAACGTGCACCTGGACGCCGGCAATCAGTTTGCCGGCGGCCTGCACTTCACCATCCATGCGCTGTTGGATCTGGAACCGGCGCGCGAGCCGGTCAGCTTCGACGCGATGCTGCAGCCCTCGACCCTGCAGTACCAGGTCACCCGCGCACGTCGCACGCAGGCCGCCTGATGCAGGACCTGCTTCCTTATTACGAACGCGAACTGGCCTATCTCCGTCGTTACGGACGCGAGTTCGCTGAGCGTTACCCGAAGATTGCCGGCCGCCTGCAACTGTCCGCGGAGGGCAGCCAGGACCCGCATGTCGAGCGGCTGATCGAAGCGTTCGCGCTGCTCAGTGCCCGCGTTTCCAAGCGCATCGAGGACGACTATCCCGAGTTCACCGACGCGCTGCTGGATGTGCTCTATCCACATTACCTGCGCCCGTTCCCGTCGTGCTCGATCGCCCACTTCGACATGGAAGGGGTAGCGTCCAAACTGAGCGCGCCGGTGCGCGTACCCCGCGGTACCGCCCTGCAGAGCCGCCCCGTGCGTGGCGTTCCGTGTGATTTCCGCACCGCCTACGACGTGGTCCTGGCACCGGTCGGGGTACAGCAGGTGGTCTACCGCAGTGTCGCCGATGCACCGATGGCCACGACGCTGCCGGCGGGCACCGGCGGCCAGATCTCGCTGGGCTTCCAGCTGCTGTCCGATCAGCTCGGCTTCGGCCAGCTGGGCACCGATCAGCTTCGCCTGTTCCTGGATGGCGAGCCGTCGGTGCGGGCCGCTCTGCGCGATGCGCTGATGCTCGGGGTAAAGGCGGCCTATGTCGAATCCGATGGCGATGGCCGCTGGCGACGCCTGGAAAAGGTCCCGCTGAGCCCGGTGGGCTTCGCCGAGGATGAGGCGCTGATCGACTTCCCGGCGCGCTCGCATCCGGCGTACCGGCTGCTGACCGAGCTGTTCGCCTATCCGGAGAAGTTCGGATTCGTCGATCTGCATCTGCCCACAGTGACCGCCGGCGCCAGCCGTCGTTTCACGCTTCACCTGGTGCTGCATGCGCAGGGCCAGGACCGGGGCAACATGATGGTGCTGGAGGAGCTGGGAACGCACAACGTGCGCCTGGGCTGCACCCCCATCGTCAACCTGTTCAGGACCAGTGGCGAGCCGATCCGCGTCACCCATCGCACGGTCAACTATCCGGTGCTGGCCGACGCGCGTCGCGCCTTCGCCTACGAGGTGCACTCGATCGACTCGGTGCACCGCATCCGGCAGACACCGCAGGGCGAACTGATCCAGGCCTTCCGTCCGTTCTACTCGCTGCATCACGGTGAAGATCCGGAGCGGACCGGTCAGTACTGGGTGGCACGTCGTGATGAGGATGTCGCACGGCAGAGCCCCGGATTCGAGACGGAGATCAGCTTCGTCGACCTGTCATTCAATCCGGTGCTTCCGCAGACCGACACGGTCAGCCTGGAGCTGACCTGCAGCAACCGCGATCTGCCCAACCAGCTGGCGTTCGGTGTGGCCGGTGGTGACCTGAACATCGAGGGAGGCAGCCCGGCCAGGGCGATCAGCCTGCTGCGCAAACCGACCAAACCGCTGCGTTTCCGCCATGGCCGCAATGCGCAGTGGCGCCTGATCTCGCACCTGTCGTTGAACCAGCTGTCACTGACCGCCAGCGGCCTGCCAGCGCTGAAGGAGATGCTGCGCCTGTATGACCTGTCCGGCAGCAATGTTTCCGCTCGCCAGATCGACGGCATCCTTGAGCTGCAGCAGACCCCGACCACCACCTGGATGCATGGTCGCCAGTTCGCTTCGGTGGTGCGTGGCCTGGAGATCCGCCTGACGATCAATGAAGCCCACTTCGTGGGTACCGGTGTGGCCGCCTTTGCCCAGGTGATGGACCACTTCTTCGCACTTTACGTGCATGCCAACAGCTTTACCCGTCTGGTGCTGGTTTCCGGCGACAGCGGGGAGGAGATCGTCCGATGCCCAGCGCGCAGCGGCGAATCGATCCTGGCGTAGCCCAGCAGCTGCTCACCGAGCCCCACCGCTTCCAGTTCTTCCAGGCGGTGCGGTTGCTTGAGCAGGTGTTCCAGCGGCAAGGCGTCAAGCCCGGCCAGGCCGTGCCGATGCGCGTGCGCTTCCGCAACTCGCTGTCGCTGGGCTTCCCGGCCACCGAGCTGTCCGCGGAGGGTGAGGTCTACTCGCTGAAGGGCGAGCGGCTGGAGGGGCGCGAGGCCATCGAGCAGGCGCTGCACGGCGAGGAGCTGGCCGAGGTCCACCTGACTCCGCAGTTCATGGGCCTGCTGGGCACCGCTGGCGCATTGCCGCTGCATTACACCGAGACCCTGCAGCTGCGCGAGTTGTACCAGCGCGACCGCACCGCGCGCGCGTTCCTGGACATCTTCTCCACACGCGCCGTATCGCTGCACTACGCGGCGTGGAAGAAGCATCGGCTGGCGCTGCAGTACGAACTGGATCGCCGCGAGCGCTTCCTGCCGCTGGTGCTCTCGCTGCTCGGCATGGGCATGAGCGAGCTGCGCGATCGCCTGCACGAGGGCGAGGGCGAGATCTTCGATCAGGCCGTTGCCTATTACGCCGGTGCCGTGCGCCAGCGCCCCGTATCGGCCGTGCTGATGCAGCGCATCCTGTCGGACTATTTCCAGGTGCCGTTGCACCTGGAGCAGTTTGTCGGCGCGTGGTACCGGGTGCCCGCCGGTCAGGCAACGCGGCTGGGCCAGGCCAATGCGGTGCTGGGGGCGAGTGCCCTGGCTGGCGATCGCGTCTGGCAGCGAGACCTGCGCATGCGACTGCGCATCGGGCCGCTGCGGCGCGATCAGTTCGACGCCTTCCTGCCGGGTGGCAGTGCGGCCGAAGCCCTGTCCAAGTGGTTGTCGTTGTTGACCGGCGGCGTTCTCGAGTACGAAGTGCGGCTGGTGCTGCGCGCCGAGGATGTGCAGGGCAGCGCCCTCGGCAGCGGCGGCGGCGCTCGGTTGGGCTGGGACAGCTACATGTGCACCCAGGCGCAGACCACATCGCGTGAGGACACCACCTATGGCATCCACACGCTGCAATGACAACCCGCCGCAGGCGTCCGTGCCTGCGGTCCTCGAACGGTTCCAGCAAGGAGTGCGTGTTTCCGCATGAGCATCAACCTCAAGACCCTGATCAGCAAGCTGGACGACACCTGCCGCCAGGCGGCCGAGCGGGCCGCGAACCTGTGCATGGCGCGCGGCAACTATGAGGTGGACCTGGAGCATCTGTTCCTGGCCCTGCTCGAGCAGCCGCAGAGCGATTTCGTGTTGATTGCCCGTCGCAGCGGCATCCTGCCGGAATCGCTGGAGCGTGATCTCAACGATGAGATCAGTCAGTTCAAGACCGGCAACGGCCGCACGCCGGTGTTCTCCCAGCACATTCCCAAGCTGTTCGAGCACGCCTGGCTGATCGCCTCGCTGGACTCGGAAACCACCCGCATCCGTAGCGGCCATCTGCTGCTGGCGCTGCTGACCGAGCCGGACCTGGCGCAGTTGGCCTACCGTGGCTCGAAGCTGTTCGTGCGTTTCAAGCGCGAAGAGCTCAAGCACGACTTCGCCAAGCTCACCGAGGGCTCGCAGGAGGCGGTGCAGACCGTCCGCTTCGCCGATGCCTCGGCGAAGGAAGAGGGCGGTGAGGGCGAGGATGCCGTGTCCGGCGAGGCCAAGGGTGGGTTGTCCAAGACGCCGGCCCTGGACCAGTTCACCACCAACCTGACCCAGCGCGCCCGTGAGGGCAAGATCGATCCGGTGATCGGCCGTGATGGCGAGATCCGCCAGGTGATCGACATCCTGATGCGTCGCCGCCAGAACAACCCGATCCTCACCGGCGAAGCCGGCGTGGGCAAGACCGCCGTGGTCGAAGGTCTCGCCCGGCGCATTGCCGACAAGGACGTGCCGGAGGTATTGCAGGGTGTCGAGCTGCACACGCTGGACATGGGGCTGCTGCAAGCGGGTGCCAGCGTCAAGGGCGAGTTCGAGAACCGCCTGAAGAACGTGATCGACGAGGTCAAGAAGAGCCCGCATCCGATCATCCTGTTCATCGATGAAGCGCATACGATGATCGGCGCCGGTGGAACCGCCGGCCAGAACGATGCGGCGAACCTGCTCAAGCCGGCGCTGGCCCGCGGTGAGCTGCGTACGATCGCGGCGACCACCTGGAGCGAGTACAAGAAGTACTTCGAGAAGGACGCGGCGCTGGCCCGCCGCTTCCAGGTGGTCAAGGTTGAAGAGCCCAGTGAAGTGCTGGCTGCAGCGATGCTGCGCGGCATGGTCGGGTTGATGGAGTCGCACTTCAACATCCGCGTGCTGGACGAAGCGGTGACCGAAGCCGTGCGTCTGTCGCACCGTTACATCAGTGGCCGCCAGCTGCCGGACAAGGCTGTCAGCGTGCTCGATACCGCCTGCGCGAAGGTCGCGCTTGGACAGAGCGCCACGCCTGCGATCATCGAAGACACCCGCAAGCACTTGGATCGCCTGCAGGCGGAAATCAGCGCGCTGCAGCGCGAAATCGCAGGGGGCAGTGCACAGCACAGCGAGCGCCTGGACGAGCTGCATGCCCAGCAGGCGGAGGCGCAGGCGGTGCTGGCCAGCAATGAAGAGCGCCTCACCCGCGAGCGCGAACTGGCAAACCGCATTGCCGCGCTGCGCCAGCAGATGGAGCAGGGCCAGGCCCAGGCGGCCGATGGCGAAGCGCCCAGCGATGACGGTGAGGGCGACGTCGCCGTGGCCAAGCCGGCCGCCAAGCGCGGCAAGGCCAAGCCGGAACTGTCGCCGCAGCATGCTGAACTGGCGCGACTGCAGGCCGAGCTGCGCGAGCTGCAGGGCGAGACGCCGATGGTCCCGCTGCAGGTTGACGGAACCGTGGTCGCGGAGATCGTGTCGGCATGGACCGGTGTGCCGCTGGGCCGCATGGTCAAGGACGAGATCCGTACCGTGCGCACGCTCGGAAACCTGCTGGTCGAGCGCGTGATCGGACAGGACCACGCGCTGGATGCGATCGCCCAGCGCGTGCGCACCGCCACGGCCAAACTGGAAGACCCGAACAAGCCACGCGGTGTCTTCATGTTCGTCGGCCCCTCCGGTGTCGGCAAAACCGAGACCGCGCTGGCCTTGGCTGACATCCTCTATGGTGGTGAGCGCAAGCTGATCACCATCAACATGAGCGAATACCAGGAAGCGCACAGCGTGTCCGGGCTGAAAGGCTCGCCGCCGGGCTACGTCGGTTACGGCGAAGGCGGCGTGCTGACCGAAGCCGTGCGCCGCAACCCGTACAGCGTGGTGCTGCTTGACGAGGTGGAGAAAGCCCATCCCGACGTGCTGGAGATGTTCTTCCAGGTGTTCGACAAGGGCGTGATGGATGATGCGGAAGGCCGCGAAATCGACTTCCGCAATACCCTCATCATCCTGACCTCCAACATCGGCTCCTCGCAGATCATGCAGGCCTGCCTGAACAAGCCGGCCGAGGAGATTCCGGCGGCCGACGCGCTCGCCGACGCGCTGCGCCCGGTGCTGATGCGCAGCTTCAAGCCGGCCTTCCTCGGCCGCCTCAAGGTCGTACCGTACTACCCGATCAACGATGACGTGCTTGCGCGGATCATCACGCTCAAGCTCGGTCGCATCCGCGACCGCGTCATTGCCAACCACAAGGCCACCTTCAGCTGGGACGACAGTCTGGTGGAGGCCGTGCTTGCGCGTTGCACCGAAGTGGACTCAGGTGCCCGCAACGTTGACCACATCCTCAATGGAACCTTGCTGCCGGAAATCGCCGAGAGCGTGCTGGCGGCGATGGCCGAGGGGAACCGGATCAGCGCCATCAAGGTCACCGCCGGCAAGAAGGGTGACTTCAAATACAAAGTGTCTTGACACTGAGCAAATGGAGAAGGCAATGGAATTCTATGGATTCGACCGCGAAGCGGCTCTCAACCACTGTGACAGCCTGGAACTCGGCCTTGGCCGTGAGCTGGACCGTGTGCGTGCCTGGAACCGGCTGCGCCCCGAACATGTGATCGAGCTGCTGGAGACCGCGGTGCCCGCTGCCCGCCAGGATGCCCGCAACGTGGCCGCGCAGATCAGCCGCGGTTCCTGGCGCATCCACATGGATGCCCCGGTCGTGGGCAAGCCGCAGCTGGTGAGCAACGTGCGCGAACTGCAGATCACGGCCGGTGGACGCGATTACCGCCTGAAGATCAGCGAAGGCGTCCGCCTGCAGCTGGAAGAAATCGTCCAGGCCGCCTGATGATCGTGTGAGCTTGTCGCCCCGCACAGGGGCGCAGGCCACGCGGAAGCGGGAACCGGAGGAAGCCGATGCGCACGCCGCATGCAGACCACCTTGAAGCACGGGAAGTCGGGGAATCACCATGGACCTGGTAAACAACCTGCGGGCAGCGCTGGCCGGCCCATCGCATGCACAGCGCTTCCTGCGGCTGCACACCTCGCTGGGGAGC
>NZ_JAOCKC010000032.1:0-29232 GCF_029844625.1 Stenotrophomonas sp. GD03680
GCCAGGCCATGCCCGGCGAATCGCCAATGGCCAGAAACAGAACGGCCCCGCTTTCGCGGGGCCGCTCCGTTTCACGCAGACCGGGCGTGGCCCGGCACTACATCAGTCACGCACCGTGTGCGGCCAGCTGGCCCAGGCGCTGGACCGCGACCGAGACGGTCGGGTAGTCCAGGGTCTTCTGCTCGGCCAGTTCCGCCAGCATTGCCAGGGTGAAGCGCAGGCTGTTGTCATCGCGGCCCATCCATGCAGCCACCTTGGCCTCGGCACTGCCGCCCTTGGTGGCGAGCACCTGACCGGCCAGGTTGCGATGGTTGGCGGCCAGCTCGTCGCGCAGCACGCCGCGTGCCACCGCATGCCAACGGCCGTTGACTTCCAGCGCATCGACCTGCTCGAACAGCCACGGCAACTGCAGGGCATCGCCCAGGCGGAAGTGCACCTTGGACACGTCCACCGGCTTGAGCTTGCGGGTACGGGCCAGTTCGATGATGTCGAACGCCGGTTCCAGGAAGTGCAGCTCGGACAGCTGCTGTGCCAGCGCGGACGGCAGGCCCTTCTCCTTCCACTCGGCCACCAGCGCCTCGTAGGTCGGACGCTGCGAGTCCGGCAGCACACCCGACGCGACACGGATGTCGTTGAACGGGCCCTGATAGCGGTTGACCGCTTCAGTGATGCCCGGCATCGCACCCGGACGCGACAGCAGCCAGCGCACGAACGAACGCTGCAGCTTCCAGATCACCTCCAGCGCGTCGATCTGCACCGACTCCGGCACCTTGCCGTCGAGGGCGTCGATCTGCGCCCACAGCGCGCGCGCATCCAGCGTCTCGCGGCTGATGGTGTAGGCCTTGGCGACCTCGGCGATGGAGCGGCCGGTGTCTTCCTGCATGCGCATCAGGAACGTTGCGCCCATGCGGTTGATGGTCTGGTTGGTCACCGCCGTGGCGATGATCTCGCGCTTCAGGCGGTGACGCTCCATCGCATCGGCGTACTTCTTCTGCAGCGGCGTGGGGAAGTAGCGCAGCAGCTCCTTGGAGAGGTACGGATCTTCCGGAATATCCGACTCCAGCAGCTGGTTGAACGCCACCAGCTTGGAGTAGGACAGCAGCACCGACAGCTCCGGACGGGTCAGGCCCTGGCCGCGCGCCTTGCGCTGGGACAGCTCGGCATCGGACGGCAGGAACTCGATCTGCCGATCCAGCAGCCCCTGCTGTTCCAGGGTGCGGATGAAGTGCTGCTTGGAACCCAGGCGCTTGACCGCCATCCGCTCCATGAGGCTCAGCGCCTGGTTCTGGCGATAGTTGTCGTTGAGCACCAGGTCGGCGACTTCATCGGTCATCGAGGCCAGCAGCTTGTTGCGCTGGTCGACCGTCAGCTTCTTCGCCCGCACCACATCATTGAGCAGGATCTTGATGTTGACTTCATGGTCCGACGTATCCACGCCGGCCGAGTTGTCGATGAAGTCCGTGTTGAGCAGCACGCCGGCCTGCGCGGCCTCGATACGGCCCAGCTGGGTCATGCCGAGGTTGCCGCCCTCGCCCACCACCTTGCAGCGCAGCTCGCCACCGTTCACGCGCAGTGCGTTGTTGGCACGGTCGCCGACATCGCTGTGCTGCTCGCTGGCGGCCTTCACGTAGGTGCCGATGCCGCCGTTCCACAGCAGGTCCACCGGTGCCTTCAGGATCGCGCTCATCAGGTCGTTCGGCGACAGCGCCTTGACGTTCTCGTCCAGGCCCAGCGCTTCACGCACCTGGGGGGTGATCTCGATCGACTTCAGGCTGCGCGGGTACACGCCGCCGCCCTTGCTGATCAGCTTGGCGTCGTAGTCCGCCCAGCTCGAACGCGGCACGGTGAACATGCGCTCGCGCTCGACGAACGAGGTCGCCGCGTCCGGGTTCGGGTCAAGGAAGATATGGCGGTGGTCGAATGCCGCGACGAGACGGATGTGGCGCGACAGCAGCATGCCGTTGCCGAACACATCGCCGGACATGTCGCCGACGCCGACCGCGGTGAAGTCCTGGCTCTGGCTGTCACGGCCGAGCGCACGGAAGTGGCGCTTGACCGACTCCCATGCACCGCGCGCGGTGATGCCCATGCCCTTGTGGTCGTACCCCACCGAACCACCGGAGGCGAACGCATCGCCCATCCAGAAGCCGTGCGCGATGGCCAGGCCGTTGGCGATATCGGAGAAGGTCGCCGTGCCCTTGTCGGCGGCCACCACCAGGTACGGATCGTCCATGTCGTGCCGCACGACATCCACCGGCGGCACGATCTTGTTGTTGACGATATTGTCGGTGATGTCCAGCAGGCCCTGGATGAACAGCTTGTAGCAGGCCACGCCGTTGGCGAAGATCGCGTCGCGGTCGCCGTTCACCGGCGGGGTCTTGGCGAAGAAGCCGCCCTTCGCACCGACCGGCACGATGACGGTGTTCTTGACCATCTGCGCCTTGACCAGACCCAGCACTTCGGTACGGAAGTCTTCGCGACGGTCCGACCAGCGCAGGCCGCCACGGGCCACCGCGCCGAAGCGCAGGTGGGTACCTTCCACGCGCGGACCGTAGACGAAGATCTCGCGGTACGGACGCGGCTTCGGCAGGTCCGGCACCAGCGCCGAGTCGAACTTGAAGCTGATCACATGGCCGTGCTGGCCATTGGCGTCGGTCTGGTAGTAGCTGGTACGCAGGGTGGCATCGATCACGCCCATGAACGAACGCAGGATGCGGTCTTCGTCCAGGCTCGACACGCGGTCCATCAGCTTCAGCAACGCATCGCGCGCGGCCTGCATCTGCGCGTCGCGGTCACCCTTGCGGGCATCGACCACGGTCTTGAGCACCTTCAGGGTGGCCTCGTCGCCGGCGGCCAGCACATCGAAGTGAGCCTTCAGCTGGGCCTGGCCGGCCGCGATGTCGTCCTTGCTCTCGTGGCCGGTGGCCGGATCGAAGCGCGCTTCGAACAGTTCGACCAGCAGGCGCGCCAGCAGCGGATAGCGGGCGAACGTGCCTTCCACGTACGCCTGCGAGAACGGCACGCCGGTCTGCAGCAGATACTTGCAGTAGCCGCGCAGCATGGCGACCTGGCGCCAGTGCAGGCCGGCGGCCAGCACCAGGCGGTTGAAGCCATCGTTCTCGGCATCACCGTGCCAGACGCGGGCAAAGGTTTCGCCGAATGCTTCGTCGACGCTGGCGGCATCGATCTCACCGGCCGTCGATTCGACCTCGAAGTCCTGCACGTATACCGGAGCGTTGTCGACCGACAGGCGGTACGGGCGCTCGGCGATCACGCGCAGGCCCATGTTCTCCATCATCGGCAGCGCGTCGGACAGCGGAATGTCGTCCAGCTGGCGGTACAGCTTCAGGCGCAGGCCATCGCCGCTTTCGCGCGGCACCGCCTGCAGGCTCAGGCGCAGATCGTCCGGACCGGTCAGCGCGTCGAGCTGGCTGACGTCGTTGGCGGCAACTGCGGTGCTGTTGTCTTCGATGTAGCCGGCCGGCAGTGCCTTGCCGATGCGGGCCGCGATGCGCAGGCCTTCGCTTTCGCCATGACGGGCCACCAGCGCTTCGCGCAGGTCGTCCTGCCAGTTGCGCAGCACCTGGGCGAGCTTGCGCTCCAGTTCGGCGGTATCCACGTCAAGCATCTCGCCGGGCTTCGGGCGCACGATCAGATGCACCTGCGCCAGCGGCGATTCACCCAGCACCACCGAGCTGTCGACGTACTCGCCATGCAGCGCTTCCTTCAGCATCGCCTCGATGCGCAGGCGCACGTCGGTGTTGAAGCGCTCGCGCGGCAGGTAGACCAGCGCGGAGATGAATCGGCTGTACTTGTCACGGCGCAGGAACAGGCGGCTGCGCACGCGCTCCTGCAGGCCCAGCACGCCCATCGCGGTGCGGAACAGTTCGTCCTCGCTGGACTGGAACAGTTCTTCGCGCGGCAGGGTTTCCAGGATGTGGCGCAGTGCCTTGCCGCTGTGGCTGGACGCGGCCAGGCCGGACTGCTTCATCACGTATTCGTGGCGCTGGCGCACCAGCGGGATTTCCCACGGGCGGCGGTTGTAGGCACTGGAAGTGAACAGGCCGAGGAAGCGCTGCTCGCCGATGATCCTGCCCTTGGCGTCGAATTCCAGCACGCCGATGTAGTCCATGTAGCCGGCGCGGTGCACGCGGGAGCGCGCATTGGTCTTGGTCAGGATCAGCGCGTCCTTCAACCCCGACGTGGCGTTGAGGCCCTGGGCGGCGAGCGTCTTGACCGGGCGTGCGGCGGACTTGTCCTTGCCGCGCATCAGGCCCAGGCCGGTCTCGTTCAGCGGCGCCAGCACGTCTTCCTTGCCCTGCTTCTCGACGCGGTACTCGCGGTAGCCGAAGAAGGTGAAGTGGTTGTCGGCGGCCCAGCGCAGGAACTCCTGCGCTTCCCTGCGCGAGGCATCGTCGACCGGCAGCGCACGGCTGCCCAGATCGTCGGCCAGTGCCAGTGCCTTGTCCTTCATCGGCTGCCAATCGCGCACGATCGCCCGCACTTCGTCCAGCGCCTTGCCGATGGCCTGCTCGATGGCGGCCATGGCATCGGCCGGCTGGCGGTCGATCTCCAGCAGCATCACCGATTCGGCCTCGCCCTCGCCGACCTTGACCAGCTTGCCGGCCTTGTCGCGGGTGAAGCGCAGCACCGGGTGGCCGAGCACGTGCACGCCCACGCCCTGTTCGGCCAGTGACATGGTCACGGTGTCGACCAGGAACGGCATGTCGTCGTTGATGATCTGCAGCACGGTGTGCGGCGATTCCCAACCGTTCGCCTTCACCGTCGGATTGAACACGCGCACGTTGGCCTTGCCGGCCTTGCGGGCACGGGCGAACTCCAGCGTCTCGGCCGCGAGCGCGGCCCACTCTTCAGCGCTGTGGTGCGGGAACTCGTCCGCCTCCATGCGCTTGTAGAAGTCAGCGGCAAACGCCACTGCTTCGGCCTGGGCGGCCGCCGGGTAACGCTTGCGCAAGGCCGTGTATACCGGCTCCAGGGAGAAACCAGCGGTCACTGCGACCTCCGACTCAGCTGGTTTGGTCTTGTTTTTCACGGTCTTGGCTGCGGTTTTTTGCGGTTTCATGGCAGAGCGATGCGCTTGCTCAGTTGGGAAAATGAAATTGTAGCCCTCCCGCGCGAAAAGGCCTTGCTGCAGGACGGAATAAGCAGATTCGGGTTTGCTGCGGTTTAGACGCCTATTCAGTTCGCCCAGGTACGGAGCGAGCGGGGGGCGGCCGCCTTGCCGACAGGATCGGCAAAGCGTGTTACCGGAAGACACACGCGGGAACGTCGTTTCGATTCCACAATCCTGAACTGGACGGTATAGTCCACCGCGTGAACCCGGCCTACTTCCCCGTTGCCCTCGATGCGCGCGATGAGCGCGTGTTCGATGCCGTGCGCGAACTGCTGGCCCGGCAGGGCATGCAGATGAGCATGGATGCGGTGGCCCAGCAGGCCGGCTGCTCCAAGCAGACCCTGTACTCGCGCTATGGCAGCAAGCAGGAACTGCTGCGGCGGGTGATGCAGCGGCATGTGGGACACGCGACGGGGGCAATGCTGCGTGCACTCCGCAGTGACGACCTGCGTGCCAGCCTGTTGCAGTTCGCCATCGACTTCCTGGAGCATTTCAACCAACCGCATGTCGGCCAGGCCTGCCGGCTGATCGCTGCAGATGCCGCCCAGTTCCCCGAAGAGGCCCGGGCGCTGTACCGGCATGGTGCTGGCGCGCTGACACTTCATCTTTCTGAATGGATTGAAACCGTTTGCAGGCGTGGCCTGCTCCGGCATGACGACCCGCACTTCATGGCCGAACTGCTGCTGAGCATGATCGCCGGTCAGGATTTCGACAAACAGCGCTTCCATACCCCCCATCGTGATGACGCGCTCCTGCGTCGGCGCTGGGCAGAGTTCTCCGTCGACAGCTTCCTGCGCGCGTTTGCGCCGCAACCGTCGCCGGCCCCGTCTACAAACCAACCCCGGAGTTCCTCCTGATGACCGCCCCACTCCGCACCCTTGCCTTGACGTGCGCCGTTGCTGTCGCGCTGGCTGCCTGCAAGAAACCGGAACAGCAGACACCCCCGCCGCCGGAGGTGGGCGTGATCGATGCGAAGCCGCAGACCCTGCCGCTGCAGCGCGAGCTGGTCGGCCGCCTGTCGCCGTTCCGCAGTGCCGATGTCCGCGCACGCGTGCCGGGCGTGCTGCTCAAGCGCGTCTACCAGGAAGGCTCCCAGGTCAAGCAGGGGCAGACCCTGTTCCTGATCGACCCGGCACCGCTGCGCGCCTCGCTGAACGCGTCCGAGGCCCAGCTGGCGTCGGCGCGCGCCACCTACGCCAACGCCAAGGTGGCGGCCGATCGTGCCCGCTCGCTGGCACCGCAGCAGTTCGTCTCCAAGTCCGACCTGGACAACGCCGAATCGGCCGAGCGCACTGCGCTGGCCGCGGTCAAGCAGGCCGAAGCGGCGGTGACCTCCTCGCGGATCAACCTGGGCTACGCCGAAGTGACCGCGCCGATCAGCGGCGTGGCCAACAAGCAGCAGGTGACCGAGGGCGCACTGGTCGGCCAGGGCGACGTGACCCTGCTGACCACCGTTGACCAGCTCGATCCGCTGTACGTCAACTTCTCGCTCAGCGTGGACGAGCTGACCCAGCTGCGCGCGCAGCAGGCCAAGGGCGCCCTGGCCCTGGCCGGCGACGGCAAGGCCACCGTCAACGTGAAGCTGGCCGATGGCAGCACCTACAGCGAGCCGGGAACCCTCGACTTCTCCTCGACTACGGTCGACCCGGCCACCGGCGCGGTGTCGCTGCGTGCGCTGCTGCCCAATCCGCAGCAGATCCTGCTGCCGGGAGCCTTCGTCAGCTTCCAGGCCAACCTCGGCGAGCGCAACAATGCCTACCTGGTGCCGCAGCAGGCGCTGCTGCGCGACACCACGGGCGGCTACGTGATGGTGGTCGGTGCCGATGGCAAGGTGGCGCGCAAGAACGTCAAGACCGAAGGCGCACAGGGCGGCAACTGGCTGGTCAGCGATGGCCTGGCCGCCGGCGACAAGGTGATCGTGGCCGGCGTGCAGAAGGTCAAGGAAGGCAGCCCGGCCGTCGCCAAGCCCTGGACCCCGGGGCAGGACGCCGCCGGCAAGCCCGCGGCCGGCGGTGCCGGCCCGGCCGCACCCGCCGCTGCCGCCGACAAGGCTCCGGCCCAGACCGACGCAGCCGACAAGGCCGCGCCGGCCGCCACCGACTCGAACAAGCAGTAACGGGAACCTTCCGTCATGCCTAAATTTTTCATCGAACATCCAGTCTTCGCCTGGGTGGTAGCGATCCTGATCTCGCTCAGCGGCGTGATCGCGATCCTCAACCTGGGCGTGGAGTCCTATCCCAACATCGCTCCGCCACAGGTGACCGTCTCGGCCACCTATCCGGGCGCCAGCGCGGACACCACCGAAAAATCGGTCACCCAGGTGATCGAGCAGCAGCTGACCGGTATCGATCACCTGCTGTACTTCAGCTCTTCGTCCTCGTCCAATGGCCGCGCGCAGATCACCCTCACCTTCGAGACCGGTACCGATCCGGACATCGCCCAGGTGCAGGTGCAGAACAAGGTGTCGCTGGCGACGCCACGACTGCCGTCGGAGGTGACCCAGCAGGGCGTGGTGGTGGCCAAGGCCAATGCCGGCTTCCTGATGGTCGTGGCCCTGCAGTCGGATACGGCGGCGATCAACCGTGACGCGCTGAACGACATCGTCGGTTCGCGCGTGCTCGACCAGGTCTCGCGCATTCCCGGCGTCGGCAGCACCCAGCAGTTCGGTTCCGAGTACGCCATGAACATCTGGCTGAACCCGGAGAAGATGCAGGGTTATGGTCTCTCGGCCAGCCAGGTCCTGGCTGCCGTGCGTGCGCAGAACGTGCAGTTCGCCGCCGGTGCGCTGGGCTCGGACCCGTCGCCGGAAGGCCAGCACTTCACCGCCACCGTGTCGGCTGAGGGACGTTTCAGCTCGCCGCAGGAGTTCGAGAACATCATCCTGCGCGCCAATGCCGATGGCTCGCGCGTGCTGCTCAAGGACATCGCCCGCGTCGCCTTCGGTGCCAACAACTACGGCTTCGACACCCAGTACAACGGCAAGCCGACCGGTGCCTTCGCCATCCAGCTGCTGCCGGGCGCCAACGCCCTGAACGTGGCCGATGCGGTGCGCGCCAAGATGGACGAACTGCAGCCCAGCTTCCCGGCCGGCGTGACCTGGTTCTCGCCGTACGACAGCACGACCTTCGTCAAGATCTCGATCCAGGAAGTGGTCAAGACGCTGTTCGAAGCGGTGCTGCTGGTGTTCCTGGTGATGCTGATCTTCCTGCAGAACTTCCGCGCCACCCTGATCCCGACCCTGGTCATCCCGGTCGCCCTGCTGGGTACCTTCCTGGGCATGTGGATGATCGGATTCACGATCAACCAGCTGACCCTGTTCGCGATGGTGCTGGCGATCGGCATCGTGGTCGACGACGCCATCGTGGTGATCGAGAACGTCGAACGCATCATGAGCGAGGAAGGCCTGGCGCCGAAGCCGGCCACGCAGAAGGCGATGACCCAGATCACCGGCGCGGTGGTGGCGATCACCGTCGTGCTGGCAGCGGTGTTCATCCCGTCCGCACTGCAGGGCGGTGCCGCCGGCGAAATCTACAAGCAGTTCGCGCTGACCATCGCCATCTCGATGGCGTTCTCGGCCTTCCTGGCGCTGGGCTTCACCCCGGCGCTGTGCGCGACCTTCCTGAAGCCGACGCACAACGACAACCCGAACATCGTCTACCGCACCTTCAACAAGTACTACGACAAGATCAGCCACACCTACGTGGGCCACATCACCTCGGCGGTGCGCCATGCCCCGCGCTGGATGATCCTGTTCGTGGTACTGACCGCGCTGTGCGGCTTCCTGTTCACGCGCATGCCGGGCAGCTTCCTGCCGGAAGAAGACCAGGGCTATGCGCTGGCGATCGTGCAGCTGCCCCCGGGCTCGACCAAGGCCCAGACCAACGAGGTGTTCGCGCAGATGCGCGGCATTCTGGAAAAGCAGGATGGCTTTGAAGGCATGCTGCAGGTGGCCGGCTTCAGCTTCGTCGGTTCCGGCGAGAACGTGGGCATGGGCTTCATCCGCCTGAAGCCGTGGGAAGAACGCGAGTTCACCGCGCCGGAGTTCATCCAGAACATGAACGGCGCGTTCTACGGCATCAAGGAAGCGCAGATCTTCGTGGTCAACCTGCCGACAGTGCAGGGCCTGGGCCAGTTCGGTGGCTTCGACATGTGGCTGCAGGACCGCAGTGGCGCCGGCTACGAGCAGCTGACGCAGGCCCGCAACATCCTGCTTGGCCAGGCGGCGCAGAAGCCTGAAGCACTGGTTGGCGTGCGTCCGAACGGCCTGGAGAACGCTCCGCAGCTGCAGCTGCACGTGGATCGCGTGCAGGCGCAGTCGATGGGCATGTCGGTGTCGGACGTGTACAGCACCATCCAGCTGATGCTGGCGCCGGTGTACGTCAACGACTTCTTCTACGAAGGCCGCATCAAGCGCGTGACCATGCAGGCCGATGGCCCGTACCGCACCGGCCAGGAGTCGCTGAAGAGCTTCTACAGCCCCTCCAGCCTGACCACCAACGCCGACGGCACCAACGCGATGATCCCGCTGAGCACCGTGGTCAAGTCCGAATGGGTGTCCGCATCGCCGTCACTGAGCCGCTACAACGGCTATTCGGCGATCAACATCGTCGGCTCGCAGGCGCCGGGCACCAGCTCGGGTGAGGCGATGCAGACCATGGAGAGCATCGTCAACAACGACCTGCCGGCCGGCTTCGGCTACGACTGGTCGGGCATGTCCTACCAGGAAATCCTGGCCGGCAACGCAGCGACGCTGCTGCTGGTGCTGTCCATCGTGGTGGTGTTCCTGTGCCTGGCGGCGCTGTATGAAAGCTGGTCGATCCCGGTGGCGGTGCTGCTGGTGGTGCCACTGGGCGTGCTCGGTGCCATCGGCCTGTCGATGATGCGTGGCCTGCCGAACGACCTGTTCTTCAAGATCGGCCTCATCACCGTTATCGGCCTGGCGGCGAAGAATGCGATCCTGATCGTGGAGTTCGCGGTGGAGCAGCGTGCGGCGGGCAAGAACCTGCGCGATGCCACCATCGAGGCGGCACGCCTGCGCTTCCGCCCGATCCTGATGACGTCCTTCGCGTTCATCATGGGCGTGATCCCGATGGCGATCTCCAGCGGCGCCGGCGCCAACTCCCGTCACGCCATCGGTACCGGCGTGATCGGCGGCATGCTGTTCGCCACCCTGCTCGGCCTGCTGATGATCCCGGTCTTCTTCGTGGTCGTGCGGCGCATGCTCGGCGACAAGCTGGACGAGCCGTCGAAGGAATTCCTCAGCCGCCAGCGTGAGGGCGAAGCAGCGCATCGTCCGGATCGCTGATCCACCCTGCGCTGCAACGAAAAGGCCCCGGAGCGATCCGGGGCCTTTTTTGTTTATCGCGGGGGGATGCCAGAGCAGATCAGCGCAGCAGCGCGACCGCCACGCACACCGCCAGCAGAACCAGCGCGGCCCATTGCATGGGTACGAAGAAGAAGTGGTGGGCGCAGTTTCCCCTTTCTGCCGGGGAGTACGGTTGAGCCACAAGCCCAGCAGCACGTTCACGGTTGCACCAATGCCTGCCCCCAGCAGCACCTGGGGCAGCGGGATGTTGCCCCGGGGGCCATCGTGCGGGAAGAGGTAAGCCAGCAGCAGGATCGCTGCGATCGGCGTCACCAGTGTCAGGATTCCCCAACCTCGATAGATCATCTCTGCAGAACCTGTAAAAAAGGCCCTGCATTGGAACAGATCGGCATCGCCCGACCAACAGGCCCGTGCATGCAGGGCATGGATCTACCGGCTGCGCCGCTGTTGCAGCGGCGCAGCCGTTTCGACTCAGCGCAGCCCGGTCTCGTTGCGGGCGATCACCAGGCGCTGGATCTCCGAGGTGCCCTCGTAGATCTCGGTGATCTTGGCATCGCGGAAGTAGCGCTCCAGCGGCATTTCCTTGGAGTAGCCCATGCCACCATGGATCTGCACGGCCTGGTGGGTGATCCACATCGCCGCTTCGGACGCCGTCAGCTTGGCGATGGCCGCTTCATTGCTGAAACGCTTGCCCTGGCCCTTCACCCATGCCGCGCGCAGCGTCAGCAGCAGGGCTGCGTCCAGCTTGCACTTCATGTCGGCGATCTTGGCCTGGGTCATCTGGAAAGTACCGATCGGCGCGCCAAACGCCTTGCGCTCCTTCACATACTCCAGCGTCGCTTCATAAGCGGCACGGGCGATGCCGATGGCCTGCGATGCGATGCCGATGCGCCCGGCATCGAGCACGCCCATGGCGATCTTGAAGCCCTCGCCCTCCTGGCCCAGCACGTCTTCCGGCTGGGCGACGTAATCGTTGAATTCGATCTCGCAGGTCGCCGAGGCACGGATGCCCAGCTTCGGCTCGGTCTTGCCACGGCCGAAGCCGGCCTTTTCGGTGTCGACCAGGAAAGCCGTGATGCCACGCGCGCCCTTGTCCGGCTCGCTCATCGCGAACAACACGATGTACCGGGCCACCGGGCCGGAGGTGATCCAGCTCTTCTTGCCATTGATGACGTAGGTGCCGTCGGCCTGCTTGACCGCGCGGCAACGCATGGCGGTCGCATCCGAACCGGACTGCGGCTCGGTCAGGGCGAATGCACCGATGGCCTCGCCCTCCGCGATGGCGCGCACGTACTTCTGCTTCTGCTCCTCGCTGCCGTGGGTCAGGATGCCGTTGCAGAACAGCGAATTGTTGACCGACATGATGGTCGAATGGGCCGCGTCGCCAGCGGCGACCTCCACCATCGCCAGCACATACGCGATCGGATCCATGCCGGCGCCGCCGTATTCGGTCGGTACCTCGATGCCCATCAGGCCGTTCTCGCCCAGCAGGCGGATGTTCTCCAGCGGGAACTCGCCGGTACGGTCATGATGCTCCGCGCTCGGGGCGATCTTCTCCTGCGCGATGCGCCGCGCCACGTCCTGCAGCATCAACTGCTCTTCAGTAAAGCTGAAATCCACAACACCCTCCCGGGTACATGAGGTTATGGCCGCGCAGCGCGCGCCCAGGTGTGCCGATTGTACCGGGGCCCGGGGAGTTTCCATACGCCACCGACTTGACCACGGCGGCCGATCCAGCGAATATATCTCTATATCGCGATAGGTAGATATTCATGGATCTGGAAGACTGGTCAACCCGCCTGAAGGTGTTCGCCGATGCGACGCGGGTGCGCCTGCTGGCGCTGCTGGAGCAGGAAGAGCTGACCGTGGCCGAGCTTTCGGCGATCACCCGGCTGGCCCAGCCGCGCGTGTCCACTCACCTGGCGCGCCTGAAGGAAGCGGGCCTGGTCCGCGACCGCCGCGCCGGCGTGTCGGCCTACTACCGCTTCGACGAAGCGCAGCTGGATCCGGCGCAGCGCGCATTGTGGCATGCCTTGAGCAACGGAAGCGACGATCCACTGCTGCGACAGGACGCTGAACGGGTCGCCGCCGTGCTGGCCAGCCGCGCCGCGGACCAGAACTGGGCCGACAGCGTGGCCGGCGACATGGAACGTCACTATTCTCCGGGCCGCACCTGGGAGGCGCTGGCGCGTACCGCCCTGCCCCTGTTGGAAACCGGCGACGTGCTCGATATCGCGTCCGGCGACGGCGTGCTGGCCGAACTGGTGGCACCGCATGCCAAGCGCTACATCTGCATCGACACCAGCGCGCGCGTGGTGGCCGCTGCCAGTGAACGCCTGCGCCGCCTGCCCAATGTGGAAGTGCGCGAGGGTGACATGCATGCCCTGCCCTTCAAGGACCGCAGCTTCGACCTGGTGGTGCTGATGCACGCACTGACCTACGCCAGCAAGCCGGCGCAGGCCGTCACCGAAGCCGCGCGCGTGCTGCGCCCGGGCGGCCGCCTGCTGCTGTGCAGCCTGGCGCGCCACGAACACAAGGCAGCGGTGGAAGCCTATGGTCACGTCAACCTGGGTTTCAGCGACAAGGAACTGAAGAAGTTCGTCGACAAGGCCGGCCTGCAGGTTTCCAGCCTGGAGACGGTCACCCGCGAGAAGCGGCCGCCGCACTTCGAAGTGATCTCGCTGATCGCCAACAAGCCCTGAGTCCGGAATCATCATGCCCGTCCTGCCCTGGTTGCACCCCGAACGTGCCAATGCCCTGCTGGGCGCGCTGCGCGAGCGGATCCTGATCATCGACGGAGCGATGGGCACGATGATCCAGCGCCATGGCCTGCAGGAAGGCGACTACCGCGGTGAGCGTTTCGCCGATGGCTACGATCACCTGCACGGGCCGGGCTGCGACCACGCCGCGCCGCAGGGCCACGATCTGAAGGGCAACAACGACCTGTTGCTGCTCACCCGGCCGCAGGTCATCGCCGACATCCACACCGCCTACCTGGAAGCCGGCGCGGACCTGGTGGAAACCAATACCTTCAACGCCACCTCGGTCAGCCAGGCCGACTACCACCTCGAGCATCTGGTGTACGAACTGAACAAGGCCGGCGCCGCCGTGGCCCGCGCCTGCTGCGATGCCGTTGAAGCCACCACGCCCGGCAAGCCGCGCTTCGTGATCGGCGTGCTTGGCCCCACCAGCCGCACCGCATCGATCAGTCCCGACGTCAACGATCCGGGCTTCCGCAACACCAGTTTCGATGAGCTGCGCGACACCTACCGCGAAGCCATCGATGGCCTGATCGACGGCGGCGCGGACACCCTCATGGTCGAAACCATCTTCGACACGCTCAACGCCAAGGCGGCGCTGTATGCGGTGGAGGAAGCCTTCGATGCGCGCGGTGCGCGCCTGCCGGTGATGATCTCCGGCACGATCACCGATGCCTCCGGCCGCACCCTGTCCGGCCAGACCGCCGAAGCCTTCCACGCCTCGCTGGCACACGCGCGGCCCCTGTCGATCGGCCTGAACTGCGCGCTGGGTGCCGATGCGATGCGCCCGCATGTCGAAACGCTGTCGCAGGTTGCCGACTGCCATGTCAGCGCGCATCCCAATGCCGGCCTGCCCAATGCCTTCGGCGAGTATGACGAGACCCCCGAAGAAATGGCGGCGACCCTGCGCGGTTTCGCCCGCGATGGCCTGCTCAACCTGGTCGGCGGCTGCTGCGGGTCCACCCCCGACCACATCCGTGCCATCGCCCAGGCGGTGGCCGGCCTGCCACCGCGTGTCCTGCCGGACCGCCAGGACCAGGCGGCATGAACGTCGCCGCCACCGTTCCGCACTTCCCGCCCTGCCGTTGCTGAGCCACTGCCTGCCATGACGCCTGTCCGCCCCACCCGCCTGTCCGGCCTGGAACCGCTGGTCATCACCCCGGACCTGCTGTTCGTCAACGTCGGCGAGCGCACCAACGTCACCGGCAGCGCGCAGTTCCGCAAGCTGATCAAGGAAGGCCGCTACGAGGAGGCCGTGGACGTGGCCCGGCAACAAGTGGCCAGTGGCGCGCAGATCCTCGACGTCAACATGGACGAGGGCCTGATCGACTCCGAGGCGGCGATGACCCGCTACCTCAACCTGATCATGTCCGAGCCCGACATCGCCCGCATTCCGGTGATGGTCGACTCGTCCAAATGGAGCGTGATCGAAGCCGGCCTGAAATGCCTGCAGGGCAAGAGCGTGGTCAATTCGATCTCGCTGAAGGAAGGCGAGGCCCTGTTCCGCGAACACGCGCGCAAGGTGCTGCGTTACGGCGCGGCAGCGGTGGTGATGGCGTTCGACGAAAGCGGCCAGGCCGACACCTGTGCGCGCAAGGTCGAGATCTGTACGCGCGCCTACCGCATTCTGGTCGATGAGATCGGCTTCCCGCCACAGGACATCATCTTCGACCCGAACATCTTCGCTGTCGCCACCGGCATCGAGGAGCACGACAACTACGCGGTGGACTTCATCGAAGCCACGCGCATCATCAAGCAGACCCTGCCGCACTGCCGCGTCTCCGGCGGCGTTTCCAACGTGTCGTTCTCGTTCCGTGGCAACGAAACGGTGCGCCAGGCGATCCATTCGGTCTTCCTGTACCACGCCATCGCCGCCGGCATGGACATGGGCATCGTCAACGCCGGTGCCATGCCGATCTATGACGAACTGGAGCCGGACCTGCGCGAGCGCGTGGAGGACGTGATCCTCAACCGCCGCCCCGACGCCACCGAGCGCCTGCTGGAGATTGCCGAACGCTACAAGGGCAGCAAGGGCAAGGTGAAAAGCGAAGACATGGCCTGGCGCGCCAAGCCGGTCGAGCAGCGCCTGGCCCACGCCCTGGTGCACGGGCTGGATGCGTTCGTGGAAGAGGACACCGAGCTGGCACGGCAGGCCTCCAGCCGTCCACTGGACGTGATCGAAGGGCCGTTGATGGATGGCATGAACGTCGTCGGCGACCTGTTCGGTGCCGGCAAGATGTTCCTGCCGCAGGTGGTGAAGTCGGCCCGCGTGATGAAAAAGGCGGTGGCCTACCTGCTGCCCTATATCGAGGCGGAGAAGGCCCGCAGCGGTGACACCGCCAAGAGCAACGGCCGCATCATCATGGCCACCGTGAAAGGCGATGTGCACGACATCGGCAAGAACATCGTCGGCGTGGTCCTTGCCTGCAACAACTTCGAGGTGGTCGATCTGGGCGTGATGGTGCCGGCGCAGAAGATTCTCGATGCGGCCCGCGAGCACAAGGCCGACCTGATCGGCCTGTCCGGGCTGATCACGCCGTCACTGGAGGAAATGAGCCATGTCGCCCGCGAGATGCAGCGCCAGGGATTCGACCTGCCATTGCTGATCGGCGGTGCCACCACCTCGCGCGCGCACACGGCGTTGAAGATCGACCCGCACTACCATGCCCCTACGGTGTGGGTGAAGGATGCCTCGCGCGCGGTGGGCGTGGCCCAGTCGCTGATCTCGCGCGACCTGCGCGCGGGCTTCGTTGCTGCCAATGAAGCCGACTACGCCGAGATCCGCGCCCGTCACCGCAACCGTGGCGATGCCAAGCGGCTGGTCTCGCTGGAGCACGCGCGCGGCCAGAAATTCCAGGGCGGCTGGGACAGTTATGTGCCCCCGGTTCCGAACCAGCCCGGACTGCATGTGTTCGAAGACTATCCCCTGTCGGAACTGGTCGATTACATCGACTGGACGCCGTTCTTCCAGGCCTGGGAACTGGCTGGCAAGTTTCCGGCCATCCTCACTGACGAGATCGTCGGCACCCAGGCCAGCGAGCTGTACCGCGACGCCCGGGCGATGCTGGCGTGCATCGTCGCGGAGAAGTGGCTGACCGCCAAGGCGGTGTTCGGCCTGTGGCCGGCCAACAGTGTCGGTGACGATGTCCGCGTGCAGCATCCACAGGGCGAGACCACCCTGCACTTCCTTCGCCAGCAGGTCGACAAGCCGGCCGAGCGCCCCGACTTCTGCCTGGCCGATTTCATCGCACCGGCCGACAGCGGGCGACAGGACTGGATCGGTGCGTTCGCGGTCACCGCCGGTATCGGCATCGATGCCCATGTCGCGCGCTTTGAAGCCGAGCACGACGATTACAACGCGATCCTGCTCAAGGCCCTGGCCGACCGCTTCGCCGAAGCACTGGCCGAACGCCTGCACCAGCGGGTGCGCACCGAGTTCTGGGGCTATGACCGCACCGAAGCGCTGGACAACGATGCGCTGATCGACGAGAAGTATCGCGGCATCCGGCCCGCCCCCGGCTATCCAGCGTGCCCGGAGCACAGCGAGAAGCGCCGCCTGTTCGATCTGCTGCAGGCGGAAGCCAACGCGGGCATGACGCTGACCGAGAGCTTCGCGATGCTGCCCACCGCGGCCGTCTCCGGCTACTACTTCAGCCATCCACAGAGCCAGTACTTCGTGGTCGGCCGCCTCAGCCGCGAACAGGTGGGCGACTACGCGCGGCGCAAGGGCGTGGATCGCGCCCAGGCCGAGCGCTGGCTCGCATCCAACCTCGACTACGATCCCGAATAGACCGCGCAGAAACAGCAACGCCGGGCATTGCCCGGCGTTTCCGATCACTGCGGTGCAGGCTTACCAGACCAGGTCATCCGGCACCTGGTACTGCGGATCGGCGTAGGGATCGTCCTCGGCCGGGGCATCCGGATCGACCTTCAGCGCCACCGAGGCCGCGAACACGGCTTCGGCCTGGTTCAGCACCTCGGCGGTGACCAGCAGATAGCGGCCATTGAGCTGCACCACGCCCAGCTCGCCGGCATTGAGCGCGGTCAGCTGTGCCGCGGTGACATAGATCCGCTTGATCTTGCCGCCATACGGGAAGTGCCGCGCGATGTCGGCCGCCTCGTCATTCAGGCCCTTGTCCTTCAGCAGTTCTTCCAGCTTCGCCTTCGCCTCGCGGCGCCGGCGCGCTTCCTCCTGCTTCAGGCGCTCGGCTTCGATGCGCTCTTCCTTCTCCTTCTGGGCACGGATGGCATAGGCCTTGGCCAGATCCATCTCCTCGGCACTGCGCGGCCTGCGCGGGCCCTGTCCACGGTGCTGCCCCGGCTTGCCCGGCGCACCACCGGGACCGCGACGCTCACCGGGCGTGTGCTCGCCCTTGCCTGCGCCCTGCGGCTTTCCATTGCCGTTGCCGCCCTTGCCCTGCGGGCGGCCATCACGGCGGGGGCCATCATTCTTGCGCTCGGGCTTGGGCGCGGGCTTGAAGCCCAGGCCCAGCAACTGGTCGCGGAGGGTATCGCTCATAGATAAGGGTATGGATCAGTAGTGCGGCGGCGGCGGTTCGCTCGCCGGATCGGAGGAATTCAGTGCGTTGCGGACCTTGCCCAGGTCTTCCAGCAGCACGCGCAGCACATCGGCGTTGCGGGTGCCCTGCATCCGGGCATCGGCCAGTGCGTCGCTCAGTTCGGCCAGCGCGTGTTCCTGGAAGGACACACGCATCTCCAGCTCGACCAGGCGCGCTTCCAGCGCCTGCTCGCGTTCGGTCGGCAGCTCAGACATGCAGTGAACGCCCCCGGCCGATGCCGTAGTACGCCAGGCCCGCCGCTTCGACCTCGGCGGGGTCGTACAGGTTGCGGCCGTCGAACACGACCGCGTCCTTCAGCCGTTCGCGCAGCATCGAAAAATCAGGGCTGCGGAACTGCTTCCATTCGGTCACCACGATCAACGCATCGGCGCCCTGCAGCGCGTCATCGGCGCTGTCACAGAACACCAGATCATCGCGCTCACCGAAGATGCGCTGGGCTTCGTGCATGGCTTCGGGGTCGAACGCACGTACGGTCGCCCCACCCTCCCACAGCTGCGCCAGCAGGCGGCGGCTGGAGGCCTCGCGCATGTCGTCGGTATTCGGCTTGAAGGCCAGCCCCCACACGGCGAACGTCCTGCCGCGCACGCCCTCGTCCTCGCCCTTGTCGTAGTGGCGCTGGACCAGGGCGAACAGGTGGCCCTTCTGCGCATCGTTGACCGCTTCCACCGCGTTCAGCAGCTTCGGCTCCAGGCCGCTCTGCTGGGCGGTGCGGGCCAGCGCCTGCACATCCTTGGGGAAACACGAGCCACCGTAACCGGCGCCCGGATAGATGAAATGCCAGCCGATGCGCGGGTCCGAGCCGATCCCCTGGCGGACCTGCTCGACGTCGGCGCCGACACGCTCGGCGATGTTGGCGATCTCGTTCATGAACGAAATCTTGGTCGCCAGCATCGCGTTGGCGGCGTACTTGGTCAGCTCGGCCGAGCGTACGTCCATCTCCACCACGCGGTCGTGGTTGCGGTTGAACGGTGCATACAGGCGACGCATCACCGCCACCGACTCGTCGCTGGTGGCACCGATGATGATGCGGTCCGGTCGCATGCAGTCGGCGACCGCGTCGCCTTCCTTCAGGAACTCCGGGTTGGAGACCACATCGAAGGCGATGTCGGCGCCGCGCGCCGCGAGTTCGTCGGTGATCGCTGCACGGACCTTGTCGGCGGTGCCGACCGGCACCGTCGACTTGTTGACCACCACGGTCGGCACGCTCATGTGCCGGCCGATGGTGCGGGCCACGGCCAGCACGTACTGCAGGTCGGCGCTGCCATCCTCGTCCGGCGGTGTGCCCACGGCGATGAACACCACCTGGCCATGCGCGATCGCCGCGGCCGCATCAGTGGTGAACGCCAGCCGCGCCGCAGCGTGGTTGGCCTTCACCATCGGCTCCAGGCCCGGCTCATAGATCGGGATGATGCCCTGGTTCAGGCCATCGACCTTGCCCTGGTCGATATCGACGCAGATCACCTGGTGGCCGACATCGGCCAGGCAGGTGCCCGTCACCAGGCCGACGTAACCGGTACCGAAAATCGCAACGCGCATGTCCGTGCAGGCTCCGTGGTGGCTTACGGCAGGACGCCCAGCAGTTCGACGTCGAAGGTCAGCGTGGCGTTCGGACCGATCGGGCCGCCCGGGGTGCCGTTCTCACCGTAGGCCAGCTCGCCCGGGATCCAGAAGCGGTACTTGGAGCCGACCGGCATCAGCGCGACGCCTTCGGTCCAGCCCTTGATCACCTGGTCCAGGCCGAACTCGGCCGGGCCACGGCTGGCGGAGCTGTCAAAGACGGTGCCGTCGAGCAGCTTGCCTTCGTAGTTCACGCGCACCTTGCTGGTCGGCAGCGGACGCTCGCCGCTGCCCGGGCGGATCACCTGGTACTGCAGCCCAGAGGCCGTGGTCACCACGCCCGGCTGGGTCTTGTTCTTGGCCAGGAATGCATTGCCTTCCTGACGGTTGGTCTGTGCAGCCTGGGCGGCCTTGGCCTGCATTTCGGCCTGCTTGGTGCCCATGAACGCCTGGATGGTGGCCGTGGCGTCAGCCTCGGTCATCTTCGGCTGGCCCTTGCTCAGACCAGTGCTGATTGCGTCAAACAGCGACGCAACGTCAATGTCGTCCTTCAGCTGTGCCAGCGACGGACCCACCGAGTAGGAGCCGATCATCTGTGCGACCTTCACCCGATCGACCTTCGGCGGCTGAGAGCCCGGCGCAACGCCCGGCACCTGCTGGCCGCTGCGGGCCATCACGACCTGGCGCAGGGCGGCATCGGTGGCCTTGGCCTGCTCCTGGGTGATCTGCGGCTGCAGGCCTTCGAACGAACGCTCCACGGCCGTGCGCAGGGCAGCGACGTCGATTTCATCGGCGATCGGGGTGAACGACTTGGCGACATCCAGGCCGATGGCGTAACCGAGCTTCTGCTTGGGGGAATTCAAGGTTGCGGTCTCCTTGGCGGCTGCGGGGGCCGCCGGTTGTTGCGACAGAGCGACACCCGAAGTGCCCATCGCCAGAATCAGAACCGACGCCGCTGCGCCGCGCATTCCCATCTTCATTCGCTGCATTCCTGGAAGTGACTGGGCGCCGACGTCGGCGCGAAAAGAAGCATTGTCGCACGCATGCCGTCGATGTCGAGGCATCCGTGCCGGATATCAACGCGTGGCGGCGGGCGCGGCCAGTGCCTTGTCGATGGCCGCGATCAGCTGCGGATCATCCGGCGTGACCTTGCTGGCGAACTGGGCGATGACCCTGCCGTCGCGGCCGACCAGGTACTTGTGGAAGTTCCAGCCCGGCGCCACGCCGGTTGCCGCGGTCAGGCGCTGGTACAGCGGGGTGGCCTGCGCGCCGACCACGTGGACCTTCTCGAACATCGGGAACTTCACGCCATAGGTCAGCGTGCAGAATTCCTGGATCTGCGCTTCGTCACCGGGTTCCTGGCCCTTGAAATCGTTGGACGGGAAGCCGAGGACCGCGAACCCGCGGCGTGCATAGCGCTGCTGCAGCGCTTCGAGGCCTTCGTACTGCGGCGTGTACCCGCACTTGCTGGCGGTATTGACCACCAGCAGCACCTGGCCGTGATAGCGCTGCTGCAGGTTGACCTGCTGCTTGCCGGCCAGGGGCCGGTAGTCCACATCCAGCAGATCGGCGGCCAGGGTGAGGCCGGGAAGGGCCAGCCCGGCCAGCAGGGTCAGCAGGGAAAGACCGCGCAGGCGGCGCGGGAAGACGGTCGGCAGGGGCATCGGAGCGGTCCGCGGTGGCCATTCACAGGGCCCGGCCGGTGGCGGCCGGGAATCGGCCGAACTATAGCACCGGCCCCGGGGGCACCCGGCCGCGCGATCGCCCCGGCGCTTTGCGCGGATTGGCGGCAACGCAGCCGGGGCCAGAAGCTGGCCGGTGCTTGACATAGCATGGACGCAGCTGAATGGAAGCGACGCGACGGCCTGCGCCCGCCGGGCATCATTCCGCATTCAAATCAATGGCTTGCAGAATTGCGTCTGTGCCATGACACCCCCTGCCATCAGTTGGGTCATGTCGGGGGTTGCACGTCGGCGTGCCGGTGTTATAGTTGCATACAACACCAGTCACCTGAGACAGGGGGTATGCCATGAACACCCGGATGCATCGCAACGTCACCGCTCCCGCGATCACCGCCGTTTCGACCCTGCTGGTGATGGCGTGGCTGGCCTCGCCACGCGCGCCCACCGCCCCCTCTCTGTCCGATACCCCGCAGGACGCGCCCACTCCCACGGCCGGGACGCCGGAAGCTTCACCCTCCCCCCCGCGTCGGCTGCACAGCTCCCTGTCCATGCCGTATTTCTCGTTCGCACAGCCGCTGACCCCACGGAGCTGACCATGAGCGACATCCAGTGGAGCGACGGCGCTCCCATCTACCGCCAGCTGAAGGAGCGCGTGATCGCCATGATGCTCGACGGAATCCTCAAGCCGGGCGATGCCCTGCCTTCGGTGCGCCAGGTGGCCGCCGACTACCAGCTCAACCCCATCACCGTTTCGCGCGCCTACCAGGAACTGGCTGACGAAGGCCTGGTCGAGAAGCGCCGGGGCCTGGGCATGTTCATGACCGAGCAGGCGGCCACGCAGCTGCGCAGCAGCGAGCGCGAGCGCTTCCTCAATGAAGAATGGCCGGCCGTCCTGGAGCGCATCCAGCGCCTGGGGCTGAGCCTCGACGAATTGCTGACCCAGGGGAAAGTCTGATGAATGCCAGCCTCACCAGTACCGCTGCAAGCGACGCGGTCATCACCGCCCGCGGCCTGCGCAAGGCCTACAAGAGCACGGTCGCGCTCGACAATGCCAGCTTCACCATCCCGGCGGGCCGGATCATCGGCCTGATCGGACCCAACGGTGCCGGCAAGACCACCGCGTTGAAGGCCATCCTCGGCCTGACCACGGTGGAAGGCGACCTCAGCGTGCTCGGCCGCGACCCGCGCCTTCATCGGGATGAGCTGATGAAGGACATCTGCTTCATCGCCGACGTCGCGGTGCTGCCCCGCTGGCTGAAGGTGCGCGAGGCCATCGACTTCGTCGCCGGCGTGCATCCCCGCTTCGATCGCGCCCGCTGCGAGCGCTTCCTGGCCAACACCAAGCTGCAGCCGAAGCAGCGCGTGCGCGAACTGTCCAAAGGCATGATCGTGCAGCTGCACCTGGCCCCGGTGATGGCCATCGACGCCCGCGTGCTGGTGCTCGACGAGCCGACCCTGGGCCTGGACATCCTGTACCGCAAGGAGTTCTACCAGCGCCTGCTGGAGGACTACTTCGACGAGCAGAAGACGATCATCGTCACCACCCACCAGGTCGAAGAGATCGAGCACATCCTTAGCGACGTCATGTTCATCCGCGACGGCCGCATCGTGCTCGACGCAGAGATGGACGATGTCGGCCAACGCTACACCGAGCTGCTGGTCAACGCCGAGCAGCTCGATACCGCGCGTGCGCTCAAGCCGATCGACGAGCGCGCCCTGGCCTTCGGCAAGACCGTGCTGCTGTATGACGGCGTGCCGCGTGACCAGCTCACCTCCCTCGGCGAGACCCGCAGCCCGGGCCTGGCTGATCTGTTCGTCGCTGTCATGAAGGGGACCTACGCATGAACGCCGTCAATCATCCCGTCGGTCCCGCCGGCACGCTGCGCTGGCTGCTCAAGCGTGAATACTGGGAGAACCGTGGCGGGTTCCTCTATGCGCCGCTGATTGCCGGCGTGGTCTCGCTGCTGATAAGCGGTGTGGGCATCGCCTTCGGCCTGTTCGCCCTGCATCGGGCTGCGCGCGACGGCAATCTGCACATCGATGGCGAGGACGTGAACATCAACGGCCTGGACCTGGCGCTGCTGACCCGCAACATCAGTGCCAAGGACATGGCCGACCTGGGCAACGGCCTCGACCTGACCCTGGTGCTCAGTTCGGCCTGGCCATTCCTGGTGCTGGCGTTCGTGATGTTCTTCTACTGCCTTGGCGCGCTGTATGACGACCGCCGCGACCGCAGCATCCTGTTCTGGAAATCGCTGCCACTGTCCGATACCCAGACCGTGCTTTCCAAGGTGATCAGCGCGCTGGTGATCGCCCCGCTGATCGCAGTGGTCGCGGGCATCCTGACCATGTTCGGCTTCCTCGCCATCATCAGCCTGGTGGCCGCGCTGCACGGTGGCAGCCCGATGAACCTGATCTGGGGACCGGCCAGCCCGCTGACCCTGGCCGCCGGCCACCTGTCCTGGATTCCGGTCTACGTCCTGTGGGCGCTGCCGACCGCCGGCTGGCTGCTGCTGTGCTCGGCCTGGGCCAAGTCCAAGCCGTTCCTGTGGGCGGTGATGCTGCCGCTGTTCGCCGGGATCATCGTCTCCACCACCAAGGTCATGACCCTGTTCGGGCTCACCAGCGGCTGGTTCTGGCAGAACGTCGTCGGTCGCCTGCTGCTCAGTGGCGTGCCCGGCATGGACCTGATCTACCGCACCGGCCTGCAGGACTCGCGTGCGGACCTGGAATCGGTCACCGCGCTGATGGGCCCGGTCGCGCAGCTGAAGTCGCTGGCGATGCCGGGACTGTGGATCGGCGCTGCGTTCGGCGCGCTTTTCATCTTCCTTGCCATCCGCCTGCGCCGCCGCGCCGGCGAAATCTGACCCCTTACCGGAGCCACCACCCATGCGTTCCCTGCTCGCCTGTACCGCGTTGTTGCTGATGCCGCTGTCGGCCCTGGCCGCCGATGCACCCAACTGCAAGTTCACCGCTGCACGCACGTTGAAGCTGGACGCGGCCGGTGCCAAGGCGGTGGTGTTCGAGGTGAACCAGTTCGATCTGAAGGTGACCGCCCGCAGTGGAGGCGGTCAGCTCGACGGCCGTGCCTGCGCGTCCAGCCAGGATCTGCTGGACCAGCTGGTGCTGGACCAGCGCCGGGAAGGCGACAAGCTGGTGGTCAGCCTGCGCCGCGCAAGCCGTGCCGGCCTGAACCTGGGCAACTTCTACGCCTGGCTGGACATCCGCGGCAGCGTGCCGGACAACCTGCCGCTGCAGTTCAAGGTCGGCTCCGGCGATGCCAGCATCGACAACGCGCAGTCACTGAGCGTGGATGTCGGCTCCGGCGACGCCGTTGCGCGCGGCACCCGCGGCACCATCCATGCCTCCGTCGGCTCCGGCGACCTGGAGATCGACGGTGGCAGCGCACTGAACCTGCTGTCGCTCGGCTCGGGTGACGTCAAGGCGCGCAACATCGGGGGCGACGCGATCGTCGGCACGGTCGGCTCCGGCGACCTCACGATCAGCGACGTGCGTGGCAACGCACGCCTGGACACGGTCGGATCGGGCGACGTCGACTTCAAGCGCGTGCAGGGCAGCGTCCAGATCGGCGTGGTGGGCTCGGGGGGCATCGACCTGGGTGACATCGGCGGCGATGTGCACGTGCGCAGCCATGGCTCCGGCGACGTCGACGTCGATGGCGTGCGCGGCAACCTGACCGTCGATCACAGCGGCAGCGGCGACGTCGTGCACCGCAACGTCAGCGGCAGGGTCACCCTGCCCCGCAACAAGTAAATCCCAACCCACCGATTCGAGGGGAATGCCATGAACCTGATGCGCCTGCTGCCTGCCACCCTGCTGTGCCTGCCGCTGATCGCCTGCGGTGGCACGTCTTCCGCGCCCGACACCAGTGTCGGCAAGAGCGTCGCCGAAACCTCCAGCGGCGTTGGCAGAAAAGTCCAGGAAGCCATGGATGAGGCCCGCAGGGAGATCACTGAGGGCAACATCAAGATCTCCGCCGACAATCAGCCGCGCGCGGAGATCACGCCGGATGGACATCTGCTGATCGGCGGCAAGGATGTGCCGACCAACGACGCGCAGCGCCGCCAGCTGCTGGAGTACCGCGGTCACGTGGTCGCCATCGCGACGGACGGGATGAATGTCGGCCTGGCCGGTGCCAAGCTCGGTGCCAGCGCTGCCGGTGAAGCGCTCAAGGGTATCTTCAGCGGTGACAGCGAAGGCGTGGAGAAGCGGATCAACGCCGAGGCCGCCAAGATCGAAGCGCAGGCCAAGCGCATCTGCGACCGCCTGCCGGCGATGCTGGCCAGCCAGCAGGCGCTTGCCCGCGAACTGCCGGCCTTCAAGCCCTACGCCAGCATGGACCAGAGCGACGTCGACGACTGCGGGAAGGACAGCTCGGTCACCTTCTCCAACTGAGACACTTCAGCGCAGCCGGCCGGCAGCGGGTCCCCGCTGCCGCCACCGGGCTTACAATGGGCACCCCGGATGCCCCCGATCGAATCGTCATGAAGAAGCTGTTTCTGCTGCTGGCTGCCCTGTTCTGCCTGGGCCTGGCCGGCTGCGACCAGGATTACCGCAACCACCGCGCAGAGCGTGGCAAGCCCAAGATCTCCGTGAGCGAAGGCATGGTGACCGTGCGCCGTCCACCGGCACCGAACATCATCATCCTGGCCGACGGCACGATGAAGATGGACGAGATCCAGATTCCGCTGGACGATGCGCAGAAACAGATGCTGCAGACGATGTTCGGCAAGCTGCAGGTACTGCGCCAGAACACGCTGGTGGCCGCCCCGGCCGATCCGAACATGCAGCCGGTGAAGATCCAGCCGCCGGAGGGCATGGACGTCATTCCAGGCGACCTGATCCAGCGCATCCCCGAGTTCAAGGACTACACCGAGACCTTCGGCAACATCGTCGCCGACCGTCGCTGAACGCAAACGCCGCCCGAGGGCGGCGTTTCTCATTGGCCCGGCAAGCCTGCTCGGCAGATCAACCGCCGCCACCGCCTCCCGCATGGATACCGCCAGCGGTCAGCGCCGTCGGATCCAGCAGGCGCCGCAGTTCCGCTTCGCCCAGGCCGCTGTCCTCCAGCGCCACCTCCAGCACCGGCCGCTGTTCCTTGTAGGCGCGCTTGGCGATTGCCGCGGCCTTCTCATAGCCGATGATCGGGTTCAGCGCAGTAACCAGGATCGGGTTGCGCGCCAGCGCCTCCGCCACGCGATCCTCGCGCACCTTCAGGCCTGCGATGGCGCTGTCGGCCAGCAGCGTCGACACGTTGGCCAGCAGGCCGATGCCTTCGAGCAGGTTCACCGCGATCAGCGGCAGGGTCACATTGAGCTGGAAATTGCCGGTCTGCCCGGCCACCGTGATCGCCGTGTGGTGACCGATCACCTGCGCGCAGGCCATCACCGTCGCCTCCGGAATCACCGGATTGACCTTGCCCGGCATGATCGAGCTGCCCGGCTGCAGGGCCGGCAGTTCGATCTCGCCCAGCCCCGCCAGCGGCCCGGCATTCATCCAGCGCAGATCGTTGGCGATCTTGATCAGCGCCACCGCCAGCGCATTGAGCTGGCCGGACAGCTCCACCGCATCGTCCTGCGCGGCCAGGCCTTCAAACTTGTTGTCGGCACTGTCGAACTTGAAACCCGAGTGCTGCTTGAGGGCCTTGGCCACCTGAGCGCCGAAACGCGGATCGGCATTGATGCCGGTACCGATGGCGGTGCCGCCCAGCGGCAGCCGGCGGACGCGCTTGAGGCTGTCCTCGATGCGCGCCTGTGCCGATGCCAGCTGTGCCGACCAGGCACCGAACTCCTGCTCGAAGGTCAGCGGCATGGCGTCCATCAGGTGGGTACGGCCGGTCTTGACCACCTTGCGCAGGCTGCGGCCCTTCCTGTCGATGGTCCTGCGCAGATGCGCCAGCGCGGGCAGCAGCTGTTCGTGCGCCGCCAGCACCGCCGAGACGCGCAGCGCGGTCGGGATCACGTCATTGGAGCTCTGCCCCTGGTTGACGTGGTCGTTGGGATGGACCGTGGTCTTGCCGGCCTTGCCGGCGCGGTTGGCCAGGGTCGCGATGACCTCGTTGGCATTCATGTTCGAGGACGTACCCGAACCGGTCTGGTAGACATCGATGGGGAAATGCGCGTCCCAGTCGCCCGCCGCCACTTCCGCGGCGGCGGCCTGGATCGCCTTGGCCACGTTCCTGGGCAGGTGGCCCAGTTCGGCGTTGACGCCGGCAGCGGCGCCCTTGACCAGACCCAGCGCACGGATGAACCCGCGCGGCATGCGCTGGCCGGACACCGGGAAATTCTGCACGGCGCGCTGGGTCTGCGCGCCCCACAGGGCGTCGGCAGGCACCTGCAGCTCGCCCATGCTGTCGTGTTCGATCCGGAACGCCCGGGAGGCACCCTTGCTTGCAGCTTTGCTCATTGCATCGACTCCGCACTACTTCAGTTGGGGAAAGGGAAGCGGCGGCTGGCAGGGTGTCGCTTCCCGGGCTGGCGGCGGCAATCACGATACTCTCTTGCCCGTTGCATGGCATGACGGAAGCGGGCCGGATCGTTTCATCTGCGGCACCGTTGCCCATCGGGAGCGCCGGGCCCGGCCGGGCGAGGACAGCGCGCAGCCTCCCTGCGCCCGGCGTGGCCCGGTGCTGCCAAGCATGCGAAGGCCACGCGTCGTAGAATATCGGCCCCGCCGCTCGCTCCCGCCCTGCCGACATGTCCGATTCCGCCCTGCTCGCCCTGTCCCCGCTCGATGGCCGCTACGCCGGCAAGGTCGATGCCTTGCGCCCGATCTTCTCCGAGTACGGCCTGATCAAGGCCCGCGTCACGGTCGAGGTGGAGTGGCTGCTGGCGCTGGCCGCCGAGCCGGGCATCGTCGAGCTTGCAGCGTTCTCCGAAGCCGCCACCGCCCGTCTGCGCGCACTGGCCAGCGGTTTCAGCCCCGCCCATGCCGCCCGGGTGAAGGAGATCGAGCGCACCACCAACCATGACGTCAAGGCGGTGGAGTACTTCATCAAGGAGCAGCTGAAGGACGACGCCGAGCTGGCGCCGGCACTGGAGTTCGTGCATTTCGCCTGCACCAGTGAGGACATCAACAACCTCAGCTACGGCCTGATGCTCGAGCAGGCGCGCCGCGAGGTGCTGCTGCCGACGCTCGACGGCATCGCCGCCACCCTGCGTGGCCTGGCCCACGCCCAGGCCGCGCAGCCGATGCTGTCGCGTACGCACGGCCAGACCGCTTCGCCGACCACCCTGGGCAAGGAGCTGGCGAACGTGGTGGCGCGCCTGGAGCGTCAGCGCCGCCAGATCGCCGCGGTCGAGCTGACCGGCAAGATCAACGGTGCGGTCGGCAACTACAACGCGCACGTCGCCAGCTACCCGGACGTGGACTGGCCGGCCTTCGCCGAACGCTTCGTGACCGGGCTGGGCCTGGTGTTCAACCCGTACACCACGCAGATCGAGCCGCACGACAACGTCGCCGAAATCGGCGATGCCGCCCGCCGCGCCAACATCATCCTGATCGACCTGGCCCGCGACATCTGGGGCTACATCTCGCTGGGCTACTTCAAGCAGCGCCTGAAGGAAGGCGAAGTCGGCTCGTCGACCATGCCGCACAAGGTCAACCCGATCGATTTCGAAAATGCCGAAGGCAACTTCGGCATCGCCAACGCGCTGTTCGAGCATTTCAGCGCGAAGCTGCCGATCAGCCGCTGGCAGCGCGACCTGACCGACTCCACCGTGTTGCGGGCGCTGGGTACCGCCTTCGGCCACAGCCAGGTGGCGCTGGACTCGCTGGCCAAGGGACTGGGCAAGCTGGAGGTGAATCCGCAGCGCCTGGACGCCGATCTGGATGCGGCCTGGGAAGTGCTGGCCGAAGCGGTGCAGACGGTGATGCGCCGCCACGGCCTGCCGAACCCGTACGAGCAGCTGAAGGCACTGACCCGCGGCCAGGGCATCACCGCCGAGTCGATGCGGGCGTTCGTACAGGGGCTGGAGCTGCCGGCGGATGCGAAGCAGCGGCTGCTGGAGATGACCCCGGGCAGCTATACCGGTCTGGCCGAGGCGCTGGCGAAGAAGATCTGAGGGGTTTTCTTTGCGGCGGCGGCCGCGGGCGCTGCCTGCGGCAGGCGTGTACTGCCAAGGCAACAGCAACAGCAACAGCGGTCCAGGCTCTGGATTGCTGGGAGTTGGGC
>NZ_JAOCKC010000033.1:0-25252 GCF_029844625.1 Stenotrophomonas sp. GD03680
TCTCCCCCGCAGCCACGCCGTAGCCTGACCGCATCGCACAGGAGCTGTTGCATGGGCCACGACCACGATCACCTGCCGTCCCAGATCCGCCACGAGAAGCCGTTGTGGTGGGCGTTGGGGCTGACTTCCACCTTCCTTGTCGTCGAAGTCGTCGGCGCGTTCTGGACCAACAGCCTGGCGCTGCTGTCCGATGCGGCCCACATGGCCACCGACGCGCTCGCACTGATGATCGCGCTGGTCGCGGTGCGCTTGAGCCGGCGTCCGCCGGACGCGCGCCGCACCTATGGCTATGCGCGGCTGGAAGCCCTTGGCGCGATGATCAATGGCGCGATGCTGTTCGTGGTGGCCGGCTACATCCTGTGGGAAGCGGTCGGCCGCTTCCGCGAACCGCAGGAGATTGCCTCCACCGGCATGCTGGTGATCGCCGCCGCCGGCCTGGTCATCAATCTGATCTCGATGCGCCTGCTGCAGGCCGGCAGCGGTGAAAGCCTCAACGTCAAAGGTGCCTACCTGGAAGTGTGGGCCGACATGCTCGGCTCGGTGGCGGTGATCGTCGGCGCGCTGCTGATCCGTTGGACCGGCTGGCAGCCGATCGACCCGATCCTGGCGGTGCTGATCGGCCTGTGGGTGCTGCCACGCACCTATGTGCTGATGCGCGAGGCGATCAACGTGCTGCTGGAAGGCGTGCCCAAGGGCATGGATGTGGCGAAGGTCCGCGACAGCCTGTCCGGCCATGCCGCGGTGCTGGACGTGCATGACCTGCATGTGTGGGCACTGGCCTCGAGCACGCCGGCGCTGACCGCGCATGTCGTGATGCGCGACGGTACCGACGCCGACGTGCTGCGCCGTGAGCTGGGAGGTCGCCTGCACGATGACTTCGGCATCGAGCATGTGACCCTGCAGATTGAAGCGGATCACTGCGGAGAGGCATGCGGAGATCCCGCGCCGCCCAGTGCGGCCGCACCGGATGCGCGGCACGATCACGACCACGGCGAGGACGCGCAGGGCCATCGCGGCCACGTGCACCACTGATCTGCCGCTACGCGTCCCGTCGCGACGCCAGCCGATCCGCCAGGCGGGTCGGCTCCGGCAGGCGATAGCCACGCAGCGTGCGCTGCACCCACTGCAGTGCGGTATCGGCGCCGATGCGGTGCCCGCCAGCGACGAACAGCGGCCTGCAGCGGACCTTGCTGCGCAGCACCCAGCCGAGCTGTTCATCGCCATCGAGCAGGGGCGTATGCGCGCCAGCCTCGTCTGCGGGCTCGACGAAGCGACCGACCAGTTTCGACTTGGCCACGCCGATGCTCGGCAGATCGGTGACGACGCCCAGGTGCGCCGCCACGCCCAGCCGTCGCGGATGGCTGATGCCGTGCCCGTCGACGAAGACCAGGTCCGGCGAACGCGGCAGCAGGGCCAGTGCAGCGAGCAGGGCGGGCAGCTCGCGGAAGCTGAGCAGGCCGGGGATGTAAGGCATCACCGTGGGAATGCGGGCGATCTCCCGGGCCACCGGTTGCAGGGTGGCGGCATCCAGCAGCACCGCTGCGGCGCGGGTGGTGCGGCCGTCGTCCTCGAAGCCGACGTCCAGCCCGGCCAGCCAGCGTACGGTACCCGGCAGCCGGTCGCTGCGCTCCACCCGCGCCGCAAGCCGCAGCTGTTGCTCGCGTGCGGCGGCGACGCTGCCCTGCCAGCGCCCGGGATCAATCACGGTATTCATCGATCACAGCATCGCATGGGCCGCGCCACGGCACGGTGAGCGGCCCCGGGGCTACAATGGCGTCCTGCCTTTCCTCGCGTTGGAGATCCTGCAGTGACCCGTAAACTCGTACTGTTGCGCCATGGCCAGAGCCAGTGGAACCTGGACAACCGCTTCACCGGCTGGGTCGATGTCGACCTGACGGAGCAGGGGCGCCGGGAAGCGGCCGCCGCTGGCCGCCTGATGCGCGAGGAAGGCCTGCAGTTCGACGTCGCCCACACCTCGGTGTTGAAGCGCGCCATCCACACCCTGCAGGGCGCCCTGGCCGAGCTGGAGCAGGACTGGCTGCCGGTGAACAAATCCTGGCGTCTCAACGAGCGCCATTACGGCGGCCTGCAGGGCCTGGACAAGGCCGAGACCGCTGCAAAGCACGGCGAGGAGCAGGTCAAGGTGTGGCGTCGCTCCTATGACATCCCGCCGCCGCCGATGGATCTGGAAGACCCGGGCCATCCGATCCACGACCGTCGCTACGCCGGGCTGGACCGCAACGCGCTGCCGGGTACCGAATCGCTGGCCACCACCCTCGACCGCGTGCTGCCGTACTGGCACGACGCCATCGCGCCGCAGCTGAAGGACGGCAAGACGGTGCTGGTCACCGCCCACGGCAACTCGCTGCGCGCGCTGTACAAGTACCTCAACAATGTTTCGCGCGAGGAAATCCTCGAGCTGAACATTCCGACCGGCATTCCGCTGCTGTTCGAACTGAACGATGACCTGACCGTGCAGTCGTTCCGCTACCTGGGCGACCCGGAAGCGGCGCGCAAGGCCGCTGAGGCCGTGGCCAACCAGGGCAAGGCCAAGTAGGAATCGGAAGGCCGGCGCACGCCGGCCTTCGCTTTTTGTGGCGCAGAGCAGGGCTCGGCGCCACATGACGAGCGCTCTGTGACCTTTGGCCGGTCCCTGCCGCGGGCGTCCCCGTCTACCCTGTGGAATTACCCGCAGGAGAGCCTCATGAACGTCCGCAACCTGGCCCCGCTGGGCCTGACCATCGCCATCGCCGCCTCCCTGGCTGCGTGTGGCAAGAACGAAACTGCACCGGCGACCAGTGCCGACGCTACGCCGGCCTTCGACCTGTCACAGATCAAGACGCCGCTGATCTCGCTCAACAGCGCCGATCTCGATCCGGCCATCGCGGCCTGCACCGACCTCAATGGCTTCGTCAACAGCAAGTGGCTGAAGGCCAATCCGGTACCGGGCGACCAGACCACCTGGGGCAGCTTCGAAATCCTGCGCGAGCGCTCGCTGGAAGTGCAGCATGCGCTGGTACAGCAGGCTGCCGCCAGCCAGGCCAAGGCCGGTTCGGTGGAAGCCAAGATCGGCGACATCTGGAAGACCGGCAACGACGAAGCGAAGATCGAGGCTGCGGGCCTGGCGCCGCTGCAGCCGCAGCTCGACAAGATCGCCGCGCTGAAGGACACCGCCACCCTCACCCAGTACCTGCGCGACAGCCAGGCCGAGGGCAAGGGCGTGCTGTTCTCGCTGTTCGCCAATGCCGATTACAAGGATTCGGCCAATGTCATCGCCTACGTCGGCCAGGGCGGCCTCGGCCTGCCGGAGAAGGGCTACTACTTCGATGATGCGCAGGCCAGGATCCGCGACGCCTACGTGGCCTACATCGCGCAGGTGCTGACCCTGTCCGGCGTGGACGCCGCGCAGGCCGCCGAGCAGGCCAAGGCCGTGATGGCCTTCGAAACCCGCCTGGCCAAGGCGTCCATGTCGCGCATCGAAATGCGTGACCCGGCCAAGCGCTACAACCCGCTCAGCGCCGCAGACGCCGACAGGCTGACCCCGAATTTCAGCTGGACCGCGCTGTTCGACACCCTGAAAGTGCCGGCCGCGCAGAAGTTCTCGCTGGCCCAGCCGGGCTTCTTCTCCGAGATGGACAAGATGCTGGCCGATGTGCCGGCCAGCACCTGGCAGGCCTACCTGCGCTTCCACACCATCGACGACGCCTCGCCGTACCTGAGCAGCCAGTTCGAGAAGGCCAACTTCGATTTCTATGGCACCACCCTGCGTGGCCAGAAGGAAATGCAGCCGCGCTGGAAGCGCGTGCTGGAGTCGGTCAACGGCGGCATGGGTGAGGCGCTGGGCCAGCTGTACGTCGACGCCGTATTCCCGGCCGAGTCGAAGGTGGCCATGCAGCACCTGGTGGAAAACCTGTCGCAGGCGTTGAAGGTGCGCCTGGAGCAGCTGCCGTGGATGGGCGAGGAAACCAAGAAGAAGGCACTGGAGAAGTGGGCCAGCTTCACCCCGAAGATCGGTTACCCGGACAAGTGGCGTGACTGGGCAGGCCTGCAGACCAACGGCGACAGCTACCTCGGCAACATGCAGGCGGCGCGTGCGTTCAACTACCGCTACATGCTGGACAAGATCGGCAAGCCGGTGGACAGGACCGAGTGGGGCATGACGCCGCAGACCGTCAATGCCTACTACAACGCCACCAAGAACGAGATCGTGTTCCCGGCAGCGATCCTGCAGGCGCCGTTCTTCGACGCCAAGGCCGATCCGGCACTGAACTACGGCGGCATCGGCGCGGTGATCGGCCACGAGATGATGCACGGCTACGACGATTCGGGCAGCCAGTTCGCCGCCAACGGCAACTTCGACAACTGGTGGACCGATGCCGACCGCAAGGCGTTCACCGAACGTACCGACCAGCTGGTCGCGCAGTTCGATGGCTACGAAGCGGTGCCCGGCGTGAATGTGAAGGGCAAGCTGACCCTGGGCGAGAACATCGGCGACCTGGGCGGCCTGACCGTGGCTTATGACGCGCTGCAGATGGCGCTGAAGGAGGATCCGAAGGCGAACGTCGAGGTCGATGGCTACAGCCAGGACCAGCGCTTCTTCATGAACTGGGCCACCGTGTGGCGTCGCAACTTCACCGATGGCGAACTGCGCGTGCGCCTGAACACCGATCCGCACGCGCCGGCCAACTTCCGCGCCAACGGTGCGCCCTCGAACATGCCGTCGTTCGCGGCTGCGTTCCAGTGCAAGGCCGGTGACGCGATGGTGCGTGCCGACGACAAGCGCGTGGTGATCTGGTAACCGATCACACGTGAAGCGTGATGCGAGAGGCCCGGCGCAAGCCGGGCCTTTTGTCTGTTCGCCCGGTGGCGCCGGATCTCAGGCCAGCGCAGGTTCCTGCGCCAGCAGGCGATGGAAGCGCTGCAGCACGTAGGGGTCGATCAGGCCGCCGGCCTGGTCATCGAGGATGCGCAGTGCCGTTCCGTGCGCCATCGCCGCCCGGTACGGACGATCACTGGTCATCGCATCGTAGGCGTCGGCGAGCGTGACAATGCGCGCGCCCAGCGGGATGTGCTCGCCGTGCAGGCCGTCGGGATAGCCGCTGCCGTCGAATGCCTCGTGATGGGCCCGGATCAGCCTGGCCACCGCGGCGGCATCGCTGCGGCCGGTGGTCAGGAAGATGTGCTCGCCACGCACCGGATGCTCACGCATGATCGCGCGCTCCTGCTCGGTGTGCCGGCGAGGGCTCAGCAGCACGTCGTCGGGAATGCCGATCTTGCCGATGTCATGGAATCGCGCGGCCAGCGCGACCCGCGTGCCGGCCTCCTGGTCCAGGTCGCAGTGCACGGCCAGGCGCTGGGCCAGCCGGCCGACCCGGTCACAGTGATGGCGGGTGTAGGCATCGCGCATCTGCAGCGACATGGCCAGGGCATCGATCAGGCAGGCCTGTGCGTGCAGCAGGTCGGGGGCGGGTACGGCGTCAGGCAGCATGGTCGTCCGCCCGCACCGGGTGGGGCCGGTGCGGGATGGTGGCGGTGGGAAATCAACCCGGGGCGAGGGTCGTCAGCAGGGCGCGGGCCGCATTGAAGCGGTCTTCCGGCAAGGGCAGCGGGTGCTTGATGCGGAGCTTGTCCGGGCCTTCCATCGCATACAGGTTCGGCTGCTTCTGGATCAGCTGGATCACGGCCATCGGGTCGATGTCCGGCTTCGATTCGAACACGATGCGGCCACCGTTTTCGCCCAGGTCCAGCTTGCGGATGCCCAGCGCGTTGGCCCGCAGCTTCAGCTCGGCAACCGCGAACAGGTGCTTGGCCGGGTCCGGCAGCAGGCCGAAGCGATCGATCATCTCGACCTGCAGCTCGCGCAGCGCATCGTTGTCGCGCGCGCTGGAAATGCGCTTGTACAGCGTCAGGCGGGTATGCACGTCCGGCAGGTAGTCTTCCGGAATCAGGGCCGGCACATGCAGCTCGACGTCGGCACCGCGCACTTCCTCGCCGGCATCCAGGTCCGGCAGCTTGCCCTGCTTGATGCTGCGTACCGCGCGCTCCAGGAGCTCGGTATACAGGCTGAAGCCGACTTCGGCCATCTGCCCGCTCTGGTCCTCGCCGAGCAGTTCACCGGCACCGCGGATTTCCAGATCGTGCGTGGCCAGGGTGAAGCCGGCGCCCAGCTCGTCCATGGAGGCGATGGCTTCCAGGCGCTTCTCGGCATCCGGGGTGATCGCACGGCGGTCAGGCGTGATCAGGTAGGCGTAGGCGCGGTGGTGCGAACGCCCCACGCGGCCGCGCAGCTGGTGCAGCTGGGCCAGGCCGAAGCGGTCAGCGCGGTTGATGATGATGGTGTTGGCGTTGGGGATGTCGATGCCCGACTCGATGATCGTGGTCGACAGCAGCACGTTGAAGCGCTGCTTCTGGAAATCCAGCATCACCTTCTCCAGTTCGCGCTCCGGCATCTGGCCATGGGCGATGCCGATGCGCGCTTCCGGCACGAGTTCGGACAGCTCGCGCTGCATGCGGCCGATGCTCTCCACGTCGTTGTGCAGGAAGTACAGCTGGCCACCACGCGCCAGTTCGCGCTGGAAGGCCTCGCGCAGCAGCGCGTTGTCCCATTGCGTGATGAAGGTCTGTACCGCCAGCCGGTTCGGCGGCGGCGTGGCGATGATCGACAGGTCGCGAAGGCCGGCCATGGCCATGTTCAGCGTGCGCGGGATCGGCGTGGCGGTCAGGGTCAGCAGGTGCACGTTGGCACGCAACGCCTTCAGCGCCTCCTTCTGGCGTACGCCGAAACGTTGTTCCTCGTCGACGATGACCATGCCCAGATCCTTGAACTTCACGTCCGGCTGCAGCAGGCGGTGGGTGCCCACGATGACATCGATGGTGCCGGCAGCGACCTTCTCCAGTTCGGCCTTGATCTCCTTGGTGCTCTTGAAGCGCGACAGCACTTCCACCTTGAGCGGGTAATCGGCGAAGCGGTCGCGGAAGTTGCGGTAGTGCTGTTCGGCCAGCAGCGTGGTCGGCACCAGCACCGCCACCTGCTTGCCGGCACTGGCAGCGGCGAACGCGGCGCGCACGGCGACCTCGGTCTTGCCGAAGCCCACATCGCCGCAGACCACGCGGTCCATCGGCTGGCTGCTGGCGAGGTCGCGCAGGGTCGCGTCGATGGCGGCCAGCTGGTCGGGTGTCTCCTCGAACGGGAAGCCGGCGGCGAATGGTTCGTACATCGCGCGGTCGACCTGCAGGGCCAGTCCGGCACGTGCCTGCCGGCGCGCCTGGATTTCCAGCAGTTCGGCGGCGACGTCGCGCACCTTCTCGGCGGCCTTGCGCTTGGCCTTGGTCCACTGCTCGCCCCCGAGCGAATGCAGGGGCGCGGTTTCCGCGGATGCGCCGGAGTAGCGGCTGATGAGATGCAGCTGTGCGACCGGAACGTACAGGCGGTCGCCCTTGGCATACTCGATTTCCAGGAACTCGCCCGGCATGCCACCGACGTCCATCGCGATCAGGCCGCGATAACGGCCCACGCCATGATCCTCGTGCACGATCGGCGCGCCTTCGGTCAGCTCGCCCAGGTCACGGATGATCGCTTCCGGTTCGCGGCCGGCGCGGCGCGTGCGGCGGGTGCTGCCGGCGCGCTCGGGGAACAGCTGGCGTTCGGTCAGGACCGCCAGGCGCGGATCGTCCAGGGCGAAGCCATCTTCCAGCGGCGCCACGGTGATGGCAAAGCGCACATCGCTGGCGAGGAAGGCGGGCAGGTCGGCAACCACCGGCGGCTTCAGTTCGGCCGCCTGCAGCACTTCCAGCAGGGCTTCGCGGCGGCCCGGTGAATCTGCGGCGATCAATACCCGGCCGGGGTAGTGGCCGAGGAAGGATTTCAGCGCGTCGCCAGCGGGCGCTTCGCGGGCCGCTACCGGCAGCGCCGGCAGGGGCTGGTCGCCCAGCGCATGTGCATCGGCGATGCGTGCATGGTCGGTGGCCCATACTTCGATGCGTGGCGCGTCGTTCAGCCGCTCGCGCAGCTGCTCAGGCGAAAGGTACAGCGCCGAGGGCGGCAGCAGCGGGCGCTCGACATCGTGGCGGCGCTGCTCGTAGCGTTCGCCGGTCTGTGCCCAGAACGCGTCGGCGGCTTCGCCGGCGCCGGCACACACCACCGGCAGGCTGCCGGCAGGCAGGTAGTCGAACAGGCTGGCGGTGCGGTCGAAGAACAGCGGCAGATAGTACTCGATGCCGGCCGGGGCCAACCCGGACTTGAGGTCCTGGTACAGCGCGCTGCGGCGCGTGTCGACATCGAAGCGCTCACGCAGGGTGGCCAGCACGCGGCCGATGCTGGCCTCATCCATCGGTACTTCGCGGCCGGGCAGCATGTGCACCGACTCGACCCTGTCCAGCGAGCGCTGGCTTTCCGGGTCGAAGGCGCGGATCGAGTCGATGTCCTCGTCCAGCAGCTCCACCCGCAAGGGCTCGTCGGCGCCCATCGGGAACACATCGAGCAGGCCGCCGCGCACGGCGAAGTCACCGGGGTCCATCACCTGCGGCACGTTGCGGTAGCCCGCGCTTTCCAGGCGGCGTTTCTCGGCCTCCAGGTCCAGGCGCTGGCCGACCTTCAGGTCGAAGCTGCCGCCGATCACGTAGCTGCGCGGGGCCAGCTGCTGCAGCAGGGTCTGGACCGGCACCACCACCAGGCCGCGCTTGAGCGCAGGCAGGCGGTGCAGGGCCGCCAGGCGCTGCGAGATGATGTCCGGATGCGGGCTGAAGCGGTCGTAGGGCAGGGTTTCCCAGTCCGGGAAGGCGATCACCGGCAGCGCGGGATCGTTGCCCAGCAGGGTCTGCAGATCGGCTTCGAGCTGGTTGGCGCCGTGGTTGTCACGGGCAACCACCAGCAACGGCGCGTCATGCGCGCGCGCCGCCTGGGCCAGGTACCAGGCCAGGGCGGTCGGTGAAGCGGGGGCGCGCCACCAGGCGCGGAGCTGGCCGGCGCGCGGCAGCGGCGGGGCGGGGTATGAAGTACGCGACATGGACCGCGGATTTTAGCAGAAGCCTCCAGCCGCCCCATGATTGCTGCGTGAGCGGGCAGCGCCGGGCCATGCCCAGAGGGCGCGGTGGCTGCAACGCCATCGCCGGGCCGCGCCCGGCGTCACCGTCAGTTGTCCAGTTCCAGCACCATGCGCACCAGCCCTTCGGTGCCGTTCGGGTGCGGAACGGGCTTGAAGCCCAGCGAGGCGGCCAGCTGCTTCATCGGCTCGTTCTCGGCCGCCACATCGCCGTACAGGCGATCCAGGTACTTGCCCCGACCCCACTTCACCAGCTTGCGCATCAGCTGCCGGCCCAGGCCCTGGCCGATGAGGAAGCGGCTGATCAGGATCGCGTACTCGGCTTCGCGGGTACCGGGGATGATCGAGGCCCGGGCGACCGCACCGACCACGGCCTCACCGGCGGGCAGGGACTCGGCCGCGACCAGGGTGATCTCGGTCTTGGGATTCGGATGGGTCAGGCGCTGCGTGGTTTCCGGTGACAGCTCGGTCACCGCCTGCAGGAAACGGTCGCGGATTTCTTCCGGCCCGAACAGGCTGAAGGCCGCTTGCAGCGGCGCGCTGTCTTCCGGGCGGATGGGGCGGATCAGCAGCTCGTGGCCGCTGGGAGCCTTGAAGATCTCATGCCAGGGCGGCATGCGGTTGCGAGTGGCCATACCGGGTGATTCCTTGGTGGTCCATCGATTGTGGCATCACCGGGGCTGTCTTCCGTGAACAAAAGGCTCACGGGCGTACAGCCTCGTGAAGGCCATTATTCAGGTGCCTTGAGCCAATCCAGGCGGGTGCTGGCGCCGGGCTCACCCAGGTGCTGGCGCAGCGCCGGCAGGGCCGGACCGACCGCCCGGTCGAACTGCCAGGGGGCGTTGAGCACCAGCATGCCGCTGCCGTTGAGGCGCAGCGGTGAGTCGTCGGGGCGTACCAGGAACTCGATGGTCACTGCCGACTTGACCGGCAGGGCAGTGGCCTTGCGCAGGAAATGCAGGATCGTGCGGCGCTGCTTGATCGGGAACCACACCGCGCAGGTGGCCTGCGGCCAGCGCGCCAGCGTCTCGGCCAGTGCTGCCAGGATGCGCTGGTACTCGGCGTCCTGGGCCTCGTAGGGCGGGTCGATCAGCACCAGGCCGCGGCCGATCTTGCTGCCGTTGACCTTCGGCGGCAGCAGCGAGCGCAGCAGTGCATAGCCGTCGCCCGGGTGCACGCCGACCCGGCTGTCATGGGCGAACAGGGCCTTGAGCGTGCCCACTTCGTCTTCCTGCAGCTCGCATACCGCCATCCGGTCCTGCGCACGCATGGCCTGGGCGGTGAGCAGGGGCGAGCCGGGGTAGTTGGTCAGCGCGCCGACCGGATTGTCGGCCTGCACGGCCTTCAGGTAGCGCTCGACCACGTCCGGCAGCTTCGGCTGCGCCATCAGGCGCATGACCCCGGATTCGGCCTCCAGCGTCTTGCGGCTCTCTTCGCTGGCCAGCAGATAGCGGCCTGCGCCGCCGTGGGTGTCCAGCACGAAGAACGGGCTGTCCTTGCGCTTGAAGCTGTCGATCAGGGCCAGCTGCACGATGTGCTTGAGGACATCGGCATGGTTGCCGGCGTGGAAGGCATGGCGGTAATTCATGCGGGCAGTGTACGGGGCGGCGGCCGCAGCGGCTATGCTGCGCGCCATGACAGCTCCCGTTGCCCATGTCCTGGTGGTCGAGGACGAAGCCGCCATCGCCGAAACCGTGCTCTACGCGCTGCGCAGCGAGGGCTACCTGGCCAGTCACTGCCTGCTCGGCAGCGATGCCCTGCAGCGGTTGCGGGACGGTGGCATCGATGTGGTGGTGCTGGACGTGGGCCTGCCGGACCTGAGCGGCTTCGAGGTCTGTCGTCGGCTGCGTGCGCTGCCCGGTCCGCAGGCGCAGCTGCCGGTGATCTTCCTGACCGCCCGCAACGACGAGCTGGACCGGGTACTGGGCCTGGAGCTGGGCGCCGATGACTACATGGCCAAGCCGTTCTCGCCGCGCGAGCTGGTGGCGCGGGTGCGCGCGCGGCTGCGGCGGGCGGCGCCTGCTGCCAGTGACACCGATGCGGGCTGGCAGACGCATGGCGCCTTCGCCATCGACCGGGAGGGCCGGCGTGTCCGCTTCCACGGCCAGGCACTGGACCTGACCCGCTACGAGTACGCACTGCTGGAAGCCCTGCTGCAACGCCCCGGGGCCATCCTCAGCCGCGCCCAGCTGATGGATCGCGGCTGGGACAGCAGTGCCGACAGCGCCGACCGCACGGTCGATACGCACGTCAAGACCCTGCGAGCCAAGCTGCGCGCGGCCGGCGCCAGCACCGACCCGATCCGGACCCACCGTGGCCTGGGCTACGCCCTGGAGGCGTGAGCGATGCGTCTGGTGATGAAGCTGTTCCTGGGCTTCTTCCTGATCGTGGGCATCGCCGCGTTCTTCGTCATGCGCGTGTTCGTCAACGAAGTGAAGCCGGGCGTGCGCCAGGCGATGGAATCGACCCTGGTCGATGCGGCCAACGTGCTGGCCGAGATGGCGGCGGCGGACGTCAAGGCAGGCACCATCAACAGCGGCAGTTTCACCCGCAACCTGGCCAAGGCGCGGCAGCGTGACCTGAAAGCGATGGTGTGGCGCTTTCCCAAGCGCGCCCTCGATTACCGGGTGACGATCACCGATGCGAAAGGCATCGTGATCTACGATTCGCTGGGCCGCGACGTCGGTCGTGACAACTCGCGCTGGAACGATGTCTACCGCACCCTGCGCGGCGAGTACGGCGCCCGCTCCAGCCCGGAGACGCCGGGCGAGGAGGGCAACACCGTGATGCATGTGGCCGCGCCGGTGTACGACCCGGGCGATGGCCGCACCCTCATCGGCGTGCTCACCCTGGCCCAGCCCAACCGCAGCATCGATCCGTTCATTGCGGCCAGCCAGCGCGCCATCATCGAACGCGGCGCATGGCTGATCGGGCTCTCGGCGCTGGTCGGGGTGCTGGTGACGATGTGGTTGACCACCGGCCTGGGCCAGCTCAGCCGCTATGCGCGCGCGGTCACCGCCGGTGAGCCGGTGCCGCCGCCACGCCGCCGCCGCGATGAGATCGGTGATCTCGGCCAGGCGCTGGAGACCATGCGGCGCAAACTCGAAGGCAAGGCTTACGTCGAGCAGTACGTGCAGTCGCTGACGCACGAAATGAAGAGTCCGCTGGCCGCGATACGCGGTGCCGCCGAGCTGCTGCAGGAACCGATGGCCGATGCAGACCGTGCGCACTTCGCGCGCAGCATCCTCGAGCAGCAGGAGCGGTTGACCGAAACCATCGACAAGCTGCTGGCGCTGGCCGAAGTGGAGCAGCACGGCTGGCTGCAGACGCGTGCGCCGATCGCACTGCCGGACCTGCTGCAGCAGACCGTCGCAGCCGCGCAGGTGCGCGCGCAGGCGGCCGGCGTCGAGGTACGCACTGATGCAGTGGCGGATCTGAGCGTGCAGGGTGATGCCTACCTGCTGCGGCAGGCGCTGAACAACCTGGTCGACAACGCGGTTGCCTTCTCTCCATCGGGGACGGAGGTCGTGCTGCAGGCTCAGGTTGAGGACGGCGGCGTACGCCTGCAGGTGGCTGACCGGGGTGCCGGCATTCCCGACTATGCCCGTGACCGTGTGTTCGAGCGCTTCTATTCGTTGGCCCGTCCCGGCAGTGGCCGCCGCAGCTCCGGCCTTGGGCTGCCGTTCGTGCAGGAAGTAGCGCGCCTGCACGATGGCCGTGTCCAGCTGCAGGCCCGCGACGGCGGTGGGACCGTGGCCAGCCTGTGGTTGCCGCTGGGCATGCCCGGCCCGCGCACGCGGCGCTGACTTCACATCCGCTTCAAATTCGCCACAAACCCCGCTCACCGCGACGGTCCATGCTGCAGCCCTCTCCAACGAGGATGGACCATGAAATCCCTGAAGATGCTGCTGCGGTTCGCCATTGTCGGCGGACTGATCCTGCTGCTGCTGATTCCGCTGATGATGATCCGCAGCGTGATCAACGAGCGCAGCCAATACCGCGACGAAGCCTTCGCGCGGGTCGCTGACAGCCGCGCCGGCGCGCAGCAGCTGGTGGGGCCGGTGCGGGTGGTGCCGTGGGTGGAGCGCCAGCAGGTGGAAGTCGTCGACGCCAAGGGCAACAAGAAGACCGAGGTGCAGGTCAGCGAAGGGCACTGGCTGCAGATGCCGGCCTCGCTCGACGTTGGCGGCGAGATGCTTCCCAGCCAGCGTGAGGTCGGGCTGTTCAAGGTGCCGGTGTACAGCTGGAACGGCCAGTTGAAGGCCTCTTTCGCGGCTGACGACTATCCGGTCAAGCCAGGCCGGACCTATGGCCAGCCCTATGTGGCGCTGGGGGTGTCCGATGCGCGTGGTCTGGTCGGGACGCCCAACCTGCGCGTGGATGGCCGCCAGGTACGCCTGCTGCCGGGCGTCGGCGCCGCTGCGGAACTGGGGCGTGGCCTGCATGCGCCCGTGGCGGGTTTTGCCGCGGTGCAGGGCGGGCTGCTGGCAGCGAGCACGGTGGAGCTGGAACTGCGGCTGGACGGCAGCCGCATGCTGTCGGTCGTGCCGGTAGCCGATGACAACCGCATCGCACTGCGTTCGCGCTGGCCGCATCCGTCCTTCGCCGGCGCCTTCCTGCCGAACGAACGCCGCGTCGATGCGCAGGGCTTCGACGCGCGCTGGGCGGTGTCCTCGCTGGCCTCCGATGCCCAGCGCCAGCTGCGCGGCGATGGCGAGGTGGCGTCGCAGGCGGTCAGCGTGTCGCTGGTCGATCCGGTCGACGCCTACACACAGGCGGATCGCGCCTCCAAGTACGGCGTGCTGTTCGTGCTGCTCACCTTCGTCGGCTTCATTCTGTTCGAGCTGATCAAATCGCTGCGCATCCACCCGCTGCAGTACCTGATGGTGGGCCTGGCACTGGCGATCTTCTTCCTGCTGCTGATCAGCCTGTCCGAGCACATCGCCTTCTGGAAGGCGTATCTGGTCTCGGCGGCGGCCTGCATCGGCCTGCAGGCGGTGTATCTGGCCAACGTGCTCGGTCACTGGAAGCGCGGCCTGGGCTTCGCCGCGCTGCTGACCGTGCTGTATGGCGCGCTTTACGGGCTGCTGGTCTCGGAGAACAACGCGCTGCTGATGGGCTCGCTGCTGCTGTTCGTGATTCTGGCGCTGGCGATGTGGGTGACCCGCCGCGTGGACTGGTATGCGCTGGGCGCGGAAGCAAAGTGAGGAGATCGCGATGGGATGGCGCCAGGGATTGCGGCTGAGAGCCCAGCAGGGCATTCCGGCTCTGCTCGAAGTGGATGCACTGCTGCAGGCGCATGGCGTGCTGGCGGCCCTGCCGGGGGCGCGGATCGCCCCCGGACTGGTCCGCTTCCAGCTGGCGCCGGCCACCTGCGAAGGGTTGCTGGGGCAGGGGCTGGAGTGGCTGGACGGTGCACGGCAGGGACGTGGCGTGCTGGGTGGAAAGGTCCCGTGCTACCGGCCCTGGAAGGCCGGGCCGGGGGCGTTGGCCGAGATCGGCATCGCCGGCCTGCCCGGCGACTGGCCCACGCACGCTGCGGTATTCGGCTGCAGCAGCATCGACCGGCGGCACTGGTTGCTGCTGCTGCCCATGCGCGCCCAGCTGTGGCTGGGCTGGAGCGGATGAGGCGTCCGCACCGCCCATGACCGATGGGACGGGGGGCGGGCGCCCCCGCTGGCTAGACTCGAGGGGTTGATGATCGAGCCGAAGGGCAGGGGTGGGATGTGCTGAAGTGGGGTGTGCTGGCGGTTGCGCTGGCGATGAGCGGCAATGCGATGGCGCAGCAGCGCGAGCCGGTGGACCTGGACATGGTCAGCCGCATCCGCCAGGAGGCGTTCCACCGTTCGCAGGTGATGGACACCTTCAGCTATCTCACCGAGCGCATCGGGCCGCGCCTGACCAACTCCCCGGCGATGGGGCGCGCCAACGCGTGGACCCGCAGCAAGTTCACCGAATGGAAGCTGGACAATGTCCACGACGAAGCGTTCGATGACTTCGGCCGCGGCTGGGAGTTCACGTCGGCCAGCGTGGAGATGCTCGGCGACCGCGTGATGCCACTGCACGCACTGCCCAAGGCCTGGACGCCGGGCACCGGAGGACCGGTCGAGGGCGAGCTGGTACAGGTGGACATCAAGAAGCCGGAAGACATCGAGAAGTACCGCGGCAAGCTGCGCGGGAAGATCCTGCTGCTCGGCGAGGCGCGCGAGTACAAGCGGGGTACCGAGCCGGACTCGCATCGTCACGACGCCACCTCGCTGGAGGGACTGCAGGAATTCACCCTGCCCAAGGACAAGGACGCCACCGCCGAGCGCGCCAAGCGGGTGAAGGAGTACCAGGAGCGGCAGGCGCTGGCGGCCAAGGTCAACGCCTTCTTCGTCGAGGAAGGCGCATTGGCCTCGATCAGCATCAGCAGCTGGGACAACGGCATCATCCGCGTGGCCGGTGGTGGCTCGCGCAAGGCCGGGGAGTCGGTCGGCATTCCGGAGCTGGCGATGATCGCCGAGCACTTCAATCCGCTGGTGCGTGCACTGGAGGCCAAGCAGCCCGTGCGCCTGCGGGTGGACGTGAGCGCGCGTTTCACCGACGACAGCGATCAGCCCGGCTACAACACGCTGGCGGAGATCCGGGGCAGCAGCAGGCCGGATGAGGTGGTGATGATCGGCGCGCACCTCGATTCCTGGCACAGCGGCACCGGCGCGGCCGACAACGCGGCCGGCGTGGCGGTGATGATGGAAGCCATGCGCATCCTCAAGGCCACCGGTGCCAAGCCCCGGCGCACCATCCGGGTGGCGCTGTGGAGCGGCGAGGAGCAGGGCCTGATCGGCTCGCAGGCCTACGTCGCCAAGCACTTCGGCCAGTTCCCGGAACCGGTGGACGCTGCGCAGAAGGCGTTGCCGGCCTCGCTGCGCGACCCCACCGGACCGCTGCGCAAGACCCGCGACTACAGCAAGTTCCAGGTCTACTTCAACATGGACAACGGCTCCGGCCGCTTCCGTGGCATCTACGCGCAGGAGAACCTGGCGGCGATGCCGATCTTCGAGGCCTGGCTCGCCCCGTTCCATGATGTCGGCGCCACCACGGTGGCGACCCGCAACACCGGCAGCACCGACCACATCAGCTTCGATCGCGTCGGCCTGCCCGGCTTCCAGTTCATCCAGGACCGGCTGGATTACTTCACCAATGTCCACCACAGCCACCTGGACACCTGGGACCACGCCGAGCCCGAAGATCTCAAGCAGGCAGCGGCCATCGTGGCCTCCTTTGCCTACAACGCGGCGATGCGCGAGCAGTCGTTCCCGCGCAAGGCCGAGCCGCAGCCGTGACGTGAGCCGGAGGGGCGGACTCCGTCCGTCCCTCCGTGCCGGCGCGGGGCTGGTGGTAAAATCGGGGAATTCCCGTTCCTCGAGCCCCACATGACCTGCCGCACCCGCTTCGCCCCCAGTCCTACCGGTTATCTGCATATCGGTGGCGCCCGCACCGCGCTGTACTGCTGGCTGGAGGCCCGCCACCGCGGCGGCGAGTTCGTGCTGCGCATCGAGGATACCGACCGTGAACGCAGCACCCAGGGGGCGATCGACGCCATCCTGGAGGCGATGGAGTGGCTGGGCCTGGACTACGACGAAGGTCCGATCTACCAGACCGACCGGGTGGCCCGTTACCGGGAAGTCGCCGAGCAGCTGATTGCCGACGGCAAGGCCTACTACGCCTATGAAACCCGGGAAGAGCTGGACGCGATGCGCGAAGCCGCCATGGCCAGGCAGGAAAAGCCGCGCTACAACGGTGCCGCGCGCGAGCTGGGCCTGCCGTACCGGGACGACCCGAACCGCGTCATCCGCTTCAAGAATCCGCTGCAGGGTACGGTGGTGTTCGATGACCTGATCAAGGGCCGGATCGAGATCGCCAACAGCGAACTGGATGACATGGTCATCTTCCGTCCGGACGGCTATCCCACCTACAACTTCGCGGTGGTGGTGGATGACTGGGACATGGGCATCACCGAGGTCATCCGCGGTGACGACCACATCAACAACACGCCGCGCCAGATCAACCTGTACGAAGGCATCGGTGCACCGGTGCCGAAGTTCGGCCACATGCCGATGATCCTGGACGAGCAGGGCGCCAAGCTGTCCAAGCGCACCGGTGCCGCCGACGTGATGCAGTACCGGGATGCCGGCTACCTGCCGGACGCACTGCTGAGCTACCTGGCCCGCCTGGGCTGGTCGCATGGTGACCAGGAACTGTTTACCCGCCAGGAACTGATCGACCTGTTCGATGTGAAGGACTGCAACTCCAAGGCGTCGCGCCTGGACATGGCCAAGCTGGGCTGGGTCAACCAGCACTTCCTGAAGACCGTGGAACCGGCCGACATCGTGCCGCACCTGGTCTACCAGCTGCAGAAGCTGGGCCTGGATGTGGCGGCGGGCCCGGCACCGGTAGACGTGGTGATCGCCCTGCGTGAACGCGTGCAGACCCTGAAGGAAATGGCCGAGAAGGCCGTGGTCTGGTACCAGCCGCTGAACGACTACGACGAAGCCGCAGTGGCCAAGCACTTCAAGGCCGGGGCCGAGGTCGCCCTGGGCAAGGCCCGTGAACTGCTGGCGGCGCTGCCGGAATGGACGGCCGAAGCGGTCGGCACGGCCCTGCACGACACGGCCGCCGCGCTGGAGATCGGCATGGGCAAGGTCGCCCAGCCGCTGCGCGTGGCCATCACCGGTACCCAGGTCAGCCCTGACATTTCCCACACCGTGTACCTGGCCGGCCGTGAGCAGGCCTTGAAACGCATCGACGCGGCCATTACCAAGGTAGCAACGGTCTGAGGCATCCTTGCCAGGCCGAACCGGAGAACGCGCATGCCCGCCAAGACTGCCACTGCCTGTACCGCCCCCCACCACCACGTCCATGACGCATCGGATTTCGTGGCGGTGGTCGAGCGTGTCTCGCGCGAACGCGGGCTGCGCCTGACCCCCATCCGCGCCAACGTACTGAAGCTGATCGCCGAAGCCGGCAAGCCGGTCAAGGCCTACGAGCTGCTGGAATGGGTGCGCAACGGCAAGGGCGTGGGTGCCGATGCCCCGCCCACCGTGTACCGCGCGCTGGACTTCCTGATGGCCAATGGCTTCGTGCACAAGCTGGAATCGGTGAATGCCTTCGTGGCCTGCCACCACCCCAGCAGTGCGGCGCATTCGGTGCCGTTCCTGATCTGCAACAGCTGCCACAGCGCGGTGGAACTGGAAGACCGCGAGATCGTCGGCCAGCTGGAGAAGCGGGCCAAGGAGCTCGGCTTCCAGCCGCAGGCGCAGACGCTGGAAGTGCACGGACTCTGCGCCCGCTGCGCAGGCTGAGCGGCCGGTGGGATTGGGGTCAGATTCCTTTTGCCAAGGCAAAAGGGATCTGACCCCGTTTCACGAGCTCGACCCTACCGGGCCGGCGCAGGCTCGGCCGCCGTATCCACCCGTGCGATCACCGACATGCCGGGACGCAGTCGCGCGGCCAGCTCCTGCCCCGGATCGATCGAGATCCGGATCGGCAGCCGCTGCACCACCTTGGTGAAGTTGCCGCTGGCATTGTCCGGGCGCAGGACGCTGAATTCCGAGCCGGTGGCGGGGGCGATCTGCTCCACATGGCCGCGCAGCACCTGGCCCTGGAACGCGTCCACGGCGAACGTCGCAGGTTGGCCGATGCGCATCTGCCAGGTCTGGCCCTCCTTGTAGTTGGCGACCACCCACAGCGCGTCGGGCACCAGGAACAGCAGCTGCGAGCCGGCGGCCACGTACTGGCCGGTCCGCACGCTGGCCTCGCTGATCTGCCCGTCGCGCGGCGCATGGATCACGGTATTGGCCAGGTCGATGCGTGCCAGTTCCAGTTGCGCCTGTGCGCTTTCCACCTGTGCCTCCAGGCTCTTGCGTGCCACCTGGGTGGAGACCAGCGTTTCCTCGGCGATGCGGATCTGCGCCTGCGACTGCTGCACGCTGGCCTGCGCCGACGCCTGGGTCGTGCGGAAGCGGTCGCGGTCATTGATCGATACCAGGCGTTGTGCGGCGAGCTGCTCGTACCGCTTCAGCTCGTTGCGGGAGCGCTCAAGCTCGGCCTTGCCGGCGGACAGGGTGGCCTGGGCCGCAGCGATCTGCGCGCGGTTCTGCGCCTGCGACTGATCGGAGTTGGCCAACGCCGCGCGCGCGCTGTCCAGCGTGGCCTGTGCCTGCGCCACGCGCTGCGCATAGATGCGGTCATCGATGCGCAGCAGGGGTTCGCCCTTCTTCACGTGCTGGAAGTCCTTCACCAGCACCTCGGTCACATAGCCATTGACCTGGGGTGCCATCACCGTGATCTGCCCGCGCACGTAGGCGTTGTCGGTGACCATCACGCTGCTGGCAAACGGCCACAGGTGCCACGCGCGCAGGATCAGTGCGATGCCCAGCAGGGCCACCACCACCATCACTGCCACGCTGCGCGCACTGGGTCTGAGGTACTTCGGCGCGACCGCCGGCTCAGCCGGCGTGGGCGCAGGTGCCGCATCGGTTGGCGGCGGTGGGGTCACGTTGTCGGCATCGTCGGGACGGGGCGGGACGGGAGGCATGGCGAAGGACTCAGCGGGGCGCTGCGGGGGAGGCCGCAGCGGAGGAGGGCGGATGGCGCTTGCGCCACTGCTTGAGCACGGCGGTACGCAGCGACAGCAGCAGCAACCAGCACAGGAAGCCGATCGCCAGCCAGCCGCTCAGGGTGAACACATCATTGAACCCACGGACATTGGCCTCGCGGCGCGTCGTCTGTGCCAGCTGCGCGGTGCCCTGCGCGCTGCGCAGCACCGGATCGGTGATCTGCGCGGCGTACAGCTGCTGCTGGATGCGCAGGCGCTGCGCCACCACCGGGTCGGCGGGATCAAGCTGGCTGGTCAGCGCGCTGGAATACAGCTGTTCGCGATGCAGCTGGAAGGTTCCCAGCAGCGCCGAGCCGGCCAGCCCGCCCAGCGTCTGGGTGATCGACAGCGTTACCAGGAAGGTGATCATGTGGTCCACACCCTGTTTCAGGGCGGCGGAGATGCCCAGCATGATCAGCGGGCCCATGAACATCCCGGCACCGACCGAGGCCAGGAACTGGCTGAGGTAGAAATCGTGGGGACGGTCCATGCTGGTGCGGTTCTGGTCGAAGAACGCCGCCGAACCCAGCAGCAGGATCGCCATCAGCAGCTGCGGGATCAGCCGCTTCGGGCCGAAGGTCACGGCGGTACCGATGATGCCGGTGACAACCCCTGCCAGAATCACTACGAACAAGGGGCGCAGCTGGTCCGGGCCCATGCCCAGCGTGCGCATCAGGCTGACCACGCCGTAGGACTGCTCGGTGGTCAGGAAGCGGATGAGGAACGCACCCACGATGAAGTGCAGTACCGGCAGGCTGGCCAGCCAGCGCGTCTGCAGCAGTGGATTGCGCCGGTAGTGCTCGATGATGAAGGCGGTGGTCGACAATGCGATCGAGGCGACCAGCGCCCAGCCCAGCCACGGTGTGTCCAGCCACCAGCGCGTGTAGCCCTGGGCCAGCACCACCACCAGCAGCGCAACCGCCGGGGCAAGCAGGCTGAAGGTGAGGAAATCCATGGGCTCGAAGGCCTTGATCTGCACGCCTGGCGGCAGCTTCAGCACCACCACCGCCGCGAACGCACACAGCGCCAGCCCTGCTTCGAAGGAATACAGCTGGTGCCATTGCCCGGTATCGACCAGGCCGGGCGACACGATCCAGGCCAGCGGAACTGCCAGCTGCGACAGACCGACGCCGATCACCAGCAGGTTGCCGGTGAAGCGCCGCGGCAACGCCTGCAGCATGTACAGCGTACCCAGCGTCGAACACGCCGCACCGGCGAAACCGCTGGCCGCGCGCGTCAGCATCGTGGTTTCGAAGCTGCCCACGAACAGGTGCAGCACGGCCAGCGCGGCATACAGCCCCAGGCCGATCTCGGCGAACAGGCGGATGCCGTACTGCTGGCGGAACTTGAAGGCCAGCAGGTTGGCGGTGACGTTGACCATCGCGTAAGCGGCCACCAGCCAGCTGCCCTGGGTCGGGGTGAGCTGCAGTTGCCCCTGCAGGAACGGCAGGTTGGCGGTGACCAGCGCATTGCCGAGGCCGCCGGTGATGGCCACCAGCAGGGACACCAGGGCATAGGCTGCACGCCGGTAGGGTGGGTGCCACGGCATCGAAGCCGATCCGGGCATGGTCGGCTTCTCATGCTCCTCCCAGTCCGGCACCGGCTTCAGATACGGCTGCACCATCAGCGTGCTCCGCTGGCTGCTCCCTGGAGTCCTCCGCGCAGCAGTTGCAGGGCACGCCCGGCCAGACGGGCGCGCTCGTCACGGGTCTTGCCGCGAAGGGCCGCTCCCAGCATGCCGGAGATCAGTGAAATATCCGTTTTTTCCAGATCGGGACGGCACAGGCCTGCGGCGATGGCCCGCTGGATCGGTGCTTCCAGCAGGTCGCGTACGGTCTCGCGCGCGGCGCGCATGGAGGGCACGTCCGAATCAACGGCGCGCCAGTAATCGGCCAGCGCAGGTGAATCGATGATGCGCTGGGCCATCCCCTCGAACACCTCGAACAGGGCGTCGTCACGGTCGCCCAGCTGCTCCACCTGGCGGCGGATACGGTCGACCGCACGCTGCAGCAGGGCCTGGATCAGCGCGGTGCGGTCGGGAAAATTGCGGTACAGCGTGGCCCGGCCCACCTGGGCGCGTTCGACCACCAGGTCCAGCGGAGCGGTGACGCCGTGTTGCCCGAACACATGGTCGGCGGCGTCGAGAATGAGGGCACGGCGGGCAGCGGCATCAGCGCGTTGAGCGGTCATGGGTTCATTTTCGGACAGGAGTGTCCGATGTGCGAGACATTGAGTGACGGGATTGTCCGGTTGTTGTCCTACGCACATCTTTGTGATCGGTGTGTGAATTCGTATCCATGGCAGGTGGGAGGTGCCACCAAGCCATATCGATAGCGTCACGGCGCGGCTCATGTCCGAAGCCGTACCGGGTCCAAAAAAAACGGGGGGCCAGCAGGCCCCCCGGGAGAGAACGACAACGAGCGTCGTCAGGGATCAGTGGAACGGCGTCCTGCTGCTGGAGGGGTCAGAAGTACGCACGGATGCCGAATGCGACACCGCGGCCCGGCAGCGGCGAGTAATCGCGCAGCAGCGAGGTGTGCGGGCGCACTTCACGGTTGGTCAGGTTGCTGCCATCCAGGAACACCTCATAGCTGTTGCTGTCGTTGCGATCCCAGCGGTAGGCCAAGTGCGCATCGACCAGGGTGTAGCCGTCGCTCGGCTCTTCGTTCTGCGCCACGTCCTTCTGCCGGCTGTAACGCACGGCGCCCACCGACGCGCGCCAGCCGTCCTTCGCCCAGCGCAGGTCGGCACCAACGCGGGCCGGCGCGATGCGCGGCAGGTAGCCGGTGTTGGCCAGCTCCACGGTGTAGTTGTGGTTGTGGTCACCGTGCGGCACCGCGATGTCGAGGTTGCGGCTGCCGTTGCCGTCCAGCTTGGCCTGCACGTAATCGCCGAACAGGCGCAGATCCCAGTCGCCTGCGACGCCTTCGAACAGATGCACCAGGGCTTCCGCCTCGGCACCCTTGAACACCGCATCCTGCTGCGTCCATGCACGCACCGGCAGGCCTTCGGTGACGCCGGTGTCGGCCAGGTAGATGAAGTCCTTGAACTTCGTCTGGTAGATCGAGGCGGAGAAGTCCAGGCGATCGCTGTGGGTGTGGATGCCCAGCTCGACACGCTGGCCGCGCTCGGTCTTCAGGTTGGCGTCGCCGATTTCCAGCGAGCGGGTGGCAATGTGCGCGCCAGCGGCATACAGCTCTTCATTGGTGGGGGCACGTTCGGAGCTGTCCACGCCGATGCGCAGGTCGACCGCGTCGTTGAGCTTCCAGATGCCGGCCGCGGACAGATTGGTGGCATCGAACTGCCGGCGGCGGTAATCGCCGGTCGGGTCCAGCTTGACCTGGTCGTGGCGGCCGCCGAGTTCGAGCTTGAACGGGCCGAACTGCTTCTCCTGCAGCACGAACAGGCCGATGTTTTTCGTTCCCGTGTCCGGCACGAATGCTTCTTCGCCCTTGGCGCCGAAATTGCTGTTGCCGAACTGCACGCCGAAGGCGCCGTCCCAGCCACCGACCTGCTGCTGTACGGCTTCCAGGCGGGTTTCGATGCCGCGGTTGGTGAAGCGTGTGGAGGGCGTGCCGGCCTCCAGCTCGACATGCTCGTAGTCGGTGTAGGCCACGCGGGCATTGATGTTCTTCAGGAACGAGACCGGGTTGTAGATGCCGGCCTTGGTCTCGAAGCGGTTCTGCACCATGTCGATGCGTACGTCATGCTCGTCGCCGCCTTCCTCCTCCTCGCCGTGATCATGATCATGATCGTGGTCATGATCGTCGCCGTCCGCGTGGACGTGGGCGCCATTGGGGATGCCATAGTTGGTGCGATAGGTGCTGGCCGACACGCCGAAGTAGCCGCCCTCGCCCAGCCAGGTGGCACCTACGCCACCGGCCCGGGTGCGGATGGAGCTGTTGTCCAGGCGGCCACGGCGCGGCTCGTCGCCTTCCTCGCCCGCGTGGTCGTGGTCATGGTCTTCGTGGTGGTCTTCCAGGCTGTCGATCACCGCGTAGCCGGGAATGCGGTAGTCGTCGCCGTTGCGCACCAGGCCGTCGACATGCAGCACGACGTTGCCGCTGACGCCGTCGAGGCGGAACATGCCACTGCGTTCGTCATTGACGGAGTTGCCGCGCAGTTCAGCGCGGCCGCTGAGCGGACGGTCGGGCAGCTCGCGGGCGATGCGGCCATCGACGACGTTGACCGCGCCGCCGATCGCACCACTGCCGAACAGCAGTGTCGCCGGACCCTTCAGCACTTCGATCTGATCAGCCAGGAACGGCTCGATGCTGGTGGCATGGTCGGCGCTGACGGTGGAGGCATCCATGTTGCCCATGCCGTTGGACAGCACGGCCACCCGCGGGCCTTCCTGGCCGCGGATGATCGGACGACCGACACCGGGGCCGAAGAAGGTGCTCTGCACGCCCGGCAGCTTGGCCACCGTATCGCCGAGGGTGCCTGCCTTCTGTTCGTCCAGGCGCTCGCCGGCGAGCACTTCGACCGGCCGCGCCAGCGACTCGGCATCGCCCTGCAGCGGCGAGGCGGTGACCTGCACCGACGACAGCTCGGTCAGGTGGCGGTCACGGTGCGCATCGTCGTCGCCTGCGGCGAATGCGGCGGACGGCAGCAGCGCGGCGAGCGCCAGGGCGAGGGTGTGCGGCTTGAACCGCAGGGAAGGGGCGGGCATCGAGAAATCCTTGTTACTGTGTATCAATTGTGAAGCGCACGTATCCCGTCGCGGGACAGGGGGAGAGGAGATCGTGCGGACCAGGAAGGGATGTTATATTATTCCATAACGATTCGCCGACCCTGCTGGAAGTCATGTCCCTCTCCTCCCACCTGCGCCATCTGCTCGACCGTTTCGGTGCCACCGGATCGATGCTGTGCGCAGTGCACTGTGCGGTGATTCCGGTGCTGCTGGCCGCAGCGCCCTCGCTGGGCCTGTCGTTCTGGCTCAGCGATGGCGTTGAACAGGCGCTGGTCGTGTTCGTGACCCTGCTGGGTCTGTTCAGCCTTGTCTGGGGCTACCGCCGGCATGGCGCCCTGCGCGCGCTGGCGTTCCTGATTCCCGGGCTGGTCGCGCTGTGGGCTGGGGTGCTGTACGACCCGCTGCATCACAATGCCGTGCCGCACGCGGTGGTGATGACCATTGGCGGTCTGCTGGTCGGCGTTGCCCATCTGGTCAATCTGCGGCTCAACCACAGCCACGTACACGACGCCAGCTGCGCGCACTAGGCGCTCCGTGATAGGCTTTCCGATCGTGCGCGGGGGCGTCCAGCAAGGCGGCCCCGCCGAACCCGTGTCAGCACGGGGTAACCAGATTTCACATTTGAGGAGTTGAAGACATGGGTAAGGGTGACCGCAAGACCGCCAAGGGCAAGCGCTACAACGCCAGCTACGGCAACGCCCGTTCGCACACCGCGAGCAAGGTCGCCGTAGGCGCCGCTGCCCCGGTCGCCAAGAAGACCGTGGCCAAGGCTCCGGCAAAGAAGGCCGTGGCGAAGAAGGCCGTCGCCAAGGCCTGATCGGCCGGCCGATGGGTCAACGAAGAACGCGGCGCCTGGCGCCGCGTTTTTTATGCGTGTCG
>NZ_JAOCKC010000034.1:0-24150 GCF_029844625.1 Stenotrophomonas sp. GD03680
GTCCCCCGCCATGCCCACCCGCCCGGACTACTCAGGCGATCCATGAGCATGGCCACCGCGGAGGGGGCGGCGCCCGATGGCCGGTCTTTCACCCGAACCATGGCATGCTCGGCGCCAAGCCCACCCGGAACCTTCGCCATGCGCCTGTTCACCCGTGTCCTGCCCCTGATGCTGCTGGCCTCCCTGCTGTCCGGCTGCGGCTACAACGCGATCCAGCAGAAGGATGAAGCGGTCAAGGCCAGCTGGTCCGAAGTGCTCAACCAGTACAAGCGCCGCGCCGACCTGGTGCCCAACCTGGTGCAGACCGTGAAGGGCTTCGCCAGCCAGGAAGAGCGCGTGCTGACCGAAGTCACCAACGCCCGCTCGCGTGTCGGCCAGATCAACGTCAACGCCGATGACGAAGCCTCGCTCAAGCAGTTCCAGCAGGCCCAGGGCGAACTGGGTAGCGCGCTGTCGCGCCTGCTGGTCGTCACCGAGAACTACCCGGTGCTCAAGTCCGACCAGAACTTCCGTGACCTGCAGGCCCAGCTGGAAGGCACCGAGAACCGCATCACCGTCGCCCGTGGCCGCTACATCCAGCAGGTGCAGGACTACAACACCTACATCCGCTCGTTCCCGCAGGTGATCACCGCCAAGCTGTTCGGCTACAAGACCAAGCCGAACTTCACCGTGGACAACGAAGCGCAGATCTCCAACGCACCGACCGTCGATTTCGGCAACGCGCCGCAGCAGCAGCCGGCACCGCAGCCGGGCCACTGACCGATGCGCCTGGCCACTGCGCTGTTGGCCCTGCTGCTGTGGCTGCCGCTGGCGGCGCTGGCGCAGCAGCTGGCGCCGATTCCGGCGCTGGATTCGCCGGTGGTCGACACCACCGGCACGCTGGATGCCGCGCAGAAGCAGGCGCTGGTGCAGCAGGCATTGGACCTGCAGCAGCGCAAGGGCAGCCAGCTGCAGGTGCTGGTGGTGCCCACCACCCAGCCCGAGGACATCGCCCAGTACACCACCCGCGTGTTCGACCAGTGGCAGATCGGACGCAAAGGGGTCGATGACGGTGTGCTGCTGGTGGTGGCCAAGGAGGACCGGCGCGTGCGCATCGAGCCGGGCTACGGCCTGGAGGGTGCGATTCCCGATGCGATCGCCAACCGCGTCATCCAGGAATACCTGGTGCCACGCTTCCGCAGTGGCGACTACGCCGGCGGCATCACCGATGCCACCGCCGTACTGGTCGGGCTGATCGACGGCGAGTCGCTGCCGGCGCCGGTCAGTGGCCAGCGCGGGCGGGAGGCCGACGGCGGTGGCGATACCTGGATCCTGGCGTTGTTCATCGGCGTGTTCGCAGGCACGGTGCTGCGGGGCGTGTTCTCGCGGGTGCCGCGGCCGGTGCGCGGGCTGCTCGGAGGTGCGGGTGCGGCGGTTGCTGCCTTCCTGTTCACCTCCACCCTGCTGGCCAGTGGCCTGGCCGGCGTTGTCGGGCTGGTGGTGGCGATGCTGTCCGGCCATCCCGGCCGCTTTGCCGGCGGCAGTGGCTGGGGCGGCGGCAGCTGGGGCGGTGGGGGCGGGTTCGGGGGCGGCGGTGGTTTCGGCGGCGGTGGCGGCGGTGGCGGCTGGGGTGGCGGCGGTGGCCGTTCCGGCGGCGGTGGTGCTTCGGGAGGTTGGTGATGATCCGTCGTCTTTGCCGTCATCTGTTCTCGCCCTCGGTACGACGGGCGTTTCCCCCCGCGACGCTGCAGGCGATCACCGCGGCCATCGCTGCCGGTGAGCAGCGCCACGGCGGCCAGGTGATGTTCGCTGTCGAAGCCGACCTGCCGCTGCACGCGGTCTGGCGCGGAATCACGCCGCGCCAGGCGGCGGAGCAGGCGTTCGCCCACCTGCGCACCTGGGATACCCGGCACAACAACGGCGTACTGATCTACCTGCTGTTGGCCGACCATGCCATCGAGATCGTCGCCGACCGGGGCCTGAGCGACCGGGTCAGCGCGGCGCAGTGGCAGCGGGTGTGCACCCACCTGCGCGAAGGCCTGCGCGGCGCCAGTCCGGTGGATGCGCTGCGCGATGCGATCGACGAAGTGTCCAGCCTGGTGGAAGGGCACTTTCCGGCCTCGACGCGGTCGGAGGATGACGCGCTCCCGAATGCGCCGCAGATCCTGGGCTGAGCCCCGGTCCCGGGCCGGGTCGGGGCGCTAAAATACCCGTACTCCTGCCAGGCGTCTTCCATGATCTATTTCCACGACATCGACCCCATCGCCCTCTCGCTGGGGCCGATCAAGGTGCATTGGTACGGCATCATGTACCTGCTGGGTTTCACCGCCGCCTGGCTGCTCGGTCGTCGCCGGATCGCCGCCGGGCGCCTGCCCGGCGTCGATGCCAACGGATTCTCCGACCTGTTGTTCTACGCCATGCTGGGCGTCGTGCTGGGCGGGCGCATCGGTTACATGCTGTTCTACGCGCTGGGCGATTTCCTGCACAACCCGCTGCTGCTGTTCAAGGTATGGGACGGCGGCATGAGCTTCCACGGTGGCCTGCTGGGCGTGCTCGGCGCCTGCTGGTGGTGGTCGCGCAAGCACAGGCTGCACTTCTTCGACACCATGGACTTCATGGCGCCGCTGGTGCCGCTGGGCCTGGGTTTTGGCCGCATCGGCAACTTCATCGGCGCAGAGCTGTGGGGCAAGTACACCGACGGCAGCTGGGGCGTGGTGTTTCCGTCCGGCCTGCCGGCGCCGCTGAACCAGCTTGACCACGCGACCCTGCAGGCGCAGTTCGCGACCGGCGCGCTGAACCAGTACGCACGCCACCCCTCGCAGCTGTATGAAGCCTTCCTCGAGGGGCTGGTGATGTTCGTGGTGCTGTGGGCGGTGTCGGCCAAGCCACGCCATCGCTATCTGGTGGGGGGGCTGTTCGCGCTGATGTACGGTGTCTTCCGCTTCGCGGTGGAATTCGTGCGCATGCCCGACAACGGCATCTACGTAGCGTTCGACTGGCTCACCCGCGGCCAGATCCTCAGCCTGCCGCTGATCGCGCTGGGCCTGGTGCTGCTGGCGATGTCGCGCCGCGCACCGGTACTGCAGCCGCAGCCGCTGGCGGTGGAGGGCAAGGCATGAAGGCCTACCTGGACCTGCTCTCGCACGTGCTGGAGCACGGGACGGAGAAGAGCGACCGCACCGGTACCGGCACCCGCAGCGTGTTCGGCTGGCAGATGCGCTTCGACCTCAACGAAGGTTTCCCGCTGGTCACCACCAAGAAACTGCACCTGCGCTCGATCATCCACGAGCTGCTGTGGTTCCTGAAAGGCGATACCAACATCGGCTACCTGAAGGACAACCAGGTAAGGATCTGGGACGAATGGGCCGACGGCAACGGTGATCTTGGCCCGGTGTACGGCAAGCAGTGGCGCAGCTGGGCCACCGCCGATGGTCGCGAGATCGACCAGATGCAGTGGCTGGTGGACGAGATCAGGCGCAATCCCGATTCGCGGCGGCTGGTGGTCAGCGCCTGGAACGTGGGCGAGCTCTCGCAGATGGCGCTGATGCCCTGCCACAACCTGTTCCAGTTCTACGTGGCCGATGGCAGGCTCAGTTGCCAGTTGTACCAGCGCAGCGGCGACATCTTCCTCGGCGTGCCGTTCAACATCGCCAGCTATGCGCTGCTGACCCACATGGTTGCGCAGGCCACCGGCCTGGGCGTGGGCGACTTCGTGCATACGCTGGGCGATGCGCACCTGTACTCCAACCATTTCGAGCAGGCCCGCGAGCAGCTCTCGCGCTCGCCGCGAGCGCTGCCGAAGCTGTGGTTGAACCCGGACGTGACCGACCTGTTCGGTTTCCAGTTCGACGACATCCGCATCGACGGCTACGACCCGCATCCGGCGATCAAGGCGCCGGTGGCGGTATGAGTATCCGCCTGATTTCCGGGAGCCTGCTGGCGCTGTGCGGCATGCTGCCGCTGGCCATGGTGCAGGCCGGACCGGCCGATGCGCTGTCGTTGGCCAGGCAGGTCAATGAGCAGATCGTGCACACGCACATGCGCGAGGAAGTGCATGCGTTCGCCGGGGCATTCAACGGCAGCACCATGATGCCCCCGGATGTCCCGGAAGGATGCCGGGCGCAGATGCGTGAGGCGGTAACGGGCATGTACACGGCAATGACCGACCACCTGAAGGCCGGTATTGAGGATCCGGCCTATCAGCGCACGCTCGAGCAGCAGCTTGCCAACGTCTATTCCAGCGACCAGTTGCAGGCGTTTCTGGCACGTCGTGCCAGCACCGATACCGCCGCGCTGTCGGCAGAGATCCTGTCAGGACCGGGCCTGAAGGATATCGAAGAGGCGCAGAAGCAGAAGATCCTGGGTGGCCTGGACGAGCAGTCCACGTCCAGCCCTGCGCTGGCTGCGGCGTTGCAGGCCGCCAGTGCAGCGAACGCTGCCTGCGAACGCCTGCAGATCGATGCCAACTGAGGAGGTCGCAGCATTGAAGCTTTCGATGATCGTGGCGCTGGATCGCAACCGTGGCATCGGCCAGGGCAATGCCATGCCCTGGCACCTGCCGGATGACTTCAAGCACTTCAAGGCGCTCACCCTGGGCAAGCCGATCCTGATGGGGCGCAGGACGGCCGAGTCGATCGGCCGCGTTCTGCCGGCGCGGACCAACCTGGTGCTGACCCGCAGCGGCCAGGTGCCGTTCGAGGGCATGCGCGCGGTGGGCTCGCTGGACGAAGCGAAGGCGATCGCTGAAGGCGAGGGTGCCGGTGAGCTGTGTGTCATCGGAGGCGGCGAGATCTTCCGCCAGCTGCTGGACCAGGCCAGTGACCTGTACCTGACCTGGGTCGATGCCGAAGTGCCGGCCGACACCCATTTCCCGGAGGTGGACCCGCAGCTGTGGCGGGAAACAAGCAGTGAGCCGCATCCGGCCGACGAACGCCACGCCTACGCGTTCCGCTTCGTGCATTACGTGCGCCGCTGATCGCCGCACCTGTAGAGCCGAGCCATGCTCGGCCTCGTTCCTCAAGGCTACAGGATCGTTTACGGCATCCGGTAATGCCCGATGATGGCGTGCTGGAACAGCAGGTTCTCTTCCCGGGTCCCGCGCGCGATGTTGTGCAGTACCAGCGGTGTCCCGTCGGCCAGCTGCCGGTCGGAGACGATGCCCACGTGCAGCAGGCCGTTGCCATTGAGCTTCCAGGCGACGATGTCGCCTGCCGCGTAATCGGCGGCGAGGGCCGTGATGGGCTGCTGCCAACCCTGCCGCTCGAACCAGCGCATCAGGTTCGGTACGCGGCGATGATCGATGTTGCGATCCGGCCGTGACAGGCCCCATATCGCGGGATAGGCGCCGAAACTGCTGCGCATGTCTTCATGCACGCGCGCCTGCAGATCCAGTCCCAGATCGCGCAGGGCGCGCACCACCACGTCGGTACACACACCGCGATCAATCGGGACGTCCCCGCCGGGATAGGCCAGCACCCGATAGGCCGGGTCGTAGCGGGTGGTGACGCCGATCTGTGCGCGCGCCGCGGTCACCAGCGGCGGCGAAGATGCCTGCGGTTGCGATGGTGCGTGGCCGGCGTTTTCGCCGCCGGAGGGAACCGGGGCCGGACCGGGCTGGCAGCCGCTGGCCAGGGCCAGCGTCAGCAGCAGCACCGTCCATGGTGCCCGACCGCGCGCGGTCATGCCTGCGGCGGTGTGCTGGTGCTGTTGCCGCCACCCGTACCGCCACCACCACCACCACCGCGCCGACGGCGGCGACGTGGGCCGCGGTTGCCCGGGTTGGCAGCGGTGTTTCCGCCGCCCTGTTCCTTGCCCTGTGCCGCAGCGGTAGACCGCTCGTGGGCCGGTCGCGCCGGCGGCCGGGCATTCGGAACCGGGGCAGGCACATCGCGGCCGGGCACCTGCACCACGCGCAGCTCATCGGTATCGAGCTGGATCGCGGTCAGCTTGCCGCCCCACACCGCGCCGGTGTCGATGGCGTGCACGCCCTGGGTGATGGTCAGGCCCAGCGCCGACCAGTGGCCGCATACGACCTTCAGGTCGCGCTCGACCCGGCCGGGCACTTCAAACCACGGATACAGTCCCTGTTCCTGCGTGCCGGGCGTGCCCTTGTCCTCGATGCCGATGCGCCCGCGCGGAGTGCAGTAGCGCATGCGGGTGAGCACGTTGATGATCGCCCGCGAACGGTCGTAGCCGGACAGGTTCGGTGCCCAGCTTGGCTTGTCGCCATACATGTTGCGGAACAGCTTGCGGTAGCCCGCGCCGTGCAGTTGCACTTCGACTTCGGCCGCATGCTTTTCGGCCATCTGCGTGGTCCATTTCGGCGCAAGGCCGGCGTGCACCATCATCCAGCCCATCTCGCGGTCCACATGCACCAGCTTCTGCAGGCGCAGCCAGTCCAGAAGTTCGTCGCGGTCCTCGGCCTGCACGATGCGCAGCAGGTCCGGATTGACCTTGCGCTGCTCTTCCTCGGTGCGTGCACCGACCGCCAGCAGCGAAAGGTCATGATTGCCCAGCACGACCACGCTGTGCTCGCGCAGCGAATGCACCAGCCGCAGCGTTTCCAGGGATTGACCACCGCGGTTGACCAGGTCGCCGCAGAACCACAGGGTGTCCTGCGCGGGGTCGAAGCGGAGCTTCTCCAGCAGTCGCTGGGTCACGTCATAGCAGCCCTGCAGGTCGCCGATCGCCCACACACTCATCGTCCGGCCTCCGTGTCAGTGCAGGGTACGTGGGATGGCCAGCACGAACGGTGCGACCGGCGCGGCGAATTCGGTGCCGTCATCGGCGACCATGTCGTAGTGGCCCTGCATGGTTCCGTGATCGGTCGCCAGCATGACACCGGACGTGTAGTGGAAGTCTTCACCGGGACGCAGCCGCGGCTGCTCACCGATCACGCCTTCGCCATCGACGTGCTCGACGCGGCCGTTGGCATCGGTGATGCGCCAGTGGCGCGCGACCAGCCGCGCGGCCACCCGGCCCTGGTTGTGGATGCGGATCGTATAGGCGAACGCATAGCGGCCGTCTTCCGGCACGGACTGGTCATCGAGGAATCGCGGTGCGACCTCGACGGAAATGGCGTAAACGTCAGCGTCTTCCATACCGGCAGTGTAATCAGGAGGCATTGGCCAGGGCGATGAATTCGGCCACGTCCAGCTGTTCGGCACGGGCATCGGGGCGCACGCCGGCAGCAGCGAACTGGTCGGCCGACACCACGTTGTTCAGCGCGTTGCGCAGGGTCTTGCGGCGCTGGCCGAAGGCGGCCTTGACCACTTCGGCGAAGCGGGCGTGGTCACGGATGCCGACCGTGGCCGGATCATGCGGCACCAGCCGCACCACGGCCGAATCGACCTTCGGCGGTGGCCGGAACGCACCCGGCGGCACCACGAACAGCGAGGTGACGGTGCAGTAGGCCTGCAGCATCACGCTGAGGCGGCCGTAGACCTTGCTGCCGGGGCCGGCTGCCATGCGGTCGACCACTTCCTTCTGCAGCATGAAGTGCATGTCGCGGACCACGGCGGCATGCTCGAGCGCATGGAACAGGATAGGCGAGGAGATGTTGTACGGCAGGTTGCCGACCAGACGGATCGGCTGTCCGGCCGCCAGTTCGGTGAAGTCCACGCGCAGCACGTCGCGGTGGACGATGGTCAGCTCGCCCAGCGGCTCGGCGGCAGCGGTCAGCGGCGCGATCAGGTCGCGGTCGAACTCGATCACCGTCAGTGACGGATGCACGCGCAGCAGCGGCAGCGTGATCGCTCCCTGGCCGGGGCCGATCTCGACCAGGCGGTCACCGTCCTTGGGATTGACCGCCATCACGATCTTGTCGATGTAGTGGCGATCGGCCAGGAAATGCTGGCCAAGCTGCTTCTTGGCCGGGGCGGTGAACACCGGGCCGGAGGGGGAATGCGGGGAATTCATGCGCTCAGTGTACGTTGCCGCGCAAGCTGCGCACACAGCGTCGTTGCCGCCTGCAGGCTGGATGGATCGGCAATGCCGCGGCCGGCCAGGTCCAGCGCGGTACCGTGATCGACAGCGACGCGCGGGTAGGGCAGGCCCAGGGTCAGGTTCACGGCCTGCTCGAAGCCGGAGTACTTCAGCACCGGCAGGCCCTGGTCGTGGTACATGGCCAGGACCGTATCGAAACCTGCCAGCTTGCCTGGCAGGAACGCGGTGTCGGCCGGCAGCGGCCCGACCAGATCCATGCCTTCAGCGCGCAGGCGCTGCAGCAGTGGGATGACCAGATCCAGTTCCTCGCGGCCGAGGTGACCGTCTTCACCGGCGTGCGGGTTCAGGCCGAGCACGGCGATGCGCGGCGATGCCAGCCCGAACTCGCGGCGCAGCGCGGCGTGCACGGTGCGCAGGGTGTGCTCCAGGCCGGGTGCGGTGATCGCATCGGCGACCTCACGCAGCGGCAGGTGGGTGGTGGCCAGGGCCACGCGCACGATGTGATTGGCCAGCATCATCACCACCTTCACCCCGGCCTGGTCGGCCAGCAGTTCGGTGGTGCCGCTGTAGGCGATGCCGCCCTCGTTGATGACCGCCTTGTGCACCGGGCCGGTGACCACGCCGTGCAGCTCGCCCGACAGGCAGGCCTGGCCGGCGCCGAGCAGGGCGCCGATGACCGCGCCGGCATTGGCCGGATCGGCGTGGCCGAAGCGGCTCGGGACGGCATTGGCCACGACGCGCAGACGCAGGTCGCCCGGGAAGCGGGCTTCCGCCTTCTCGGGCAGCAGTTGCAGGGGCAGGTCCAGCGCGGCGGCGGCTGCGCGCAGGGTATCCGGGTCGGCGAAAGCCAGCAGCCGGCAATCATCGCGCGGCTGCTGGATCAGGCGGATGCACAGCTCCGGGCCGATCCCGGCGGGCTCGCCCGGTACCAGAGCGAGCTCGGGACGCATCGGTCAGGACTGCGGCGGCGTCGCGGTGTTTTCCGCGCGGTCACCGCTGCGGAAGCTGACGTAGGCTTCGCCACGCAGCTCCTGCAGGAAACGGTTGTATTCGTCTTCCAGCTTGCGGCGGCCGATGGTCTCGCGGACCTGCGCACGCTGGTTGTCGTTGGTCACGTCGGTCTGGCGGGTCGCCACGCGCTGCACGATGTGCCAACCGGCGTCGGTGCGGAACGGCTGGCTGACACCGCCGTCCTGCACGCTCTGGACCTGCTGGCCGAAGGCCGGACCGAACGCATCGGCCGGGAACCAGCCCAGATCGCCGCCCTGGCCCTTGCTGTTGTTGTCCTCGGACGACTCCCTGGCCACCGTCTGGAAGTCGGCGCCGCCGGCAATGCGGGCACGCAGGGTGTCGATCTTGGCCTTGGCGGCCGCATCGGTCTGGTTGTCGTCCACGCGCACCAGGATGTGGCGGCCGTGGAACTCGGTGACGGTATGGGTGCCGGCGGCGGCGCTGGAATCGCGCACTTCCACCAGCTTCAGCAGCTGGAAGCCGCTCGGACCACGGATCGGGCCAACCACGTCACCGGCATTCATCTTTTCCATCAGCTGCGCGAACGCGGCCGGGATCTCGTCCATGCTGCGCCAGCCCAGGTCGCCGCCTTCCAGTGCATTGGGGCTGTCCGAGTAACGTACGGCGGCGGCATTGAAGTCCAGCTCACCCTTGTCCAGCAGGGCCTTCACGCCGTCGGCCTTCTTCTGGCCGGTGGCGATCTGCTCGGCATTGGCGCCGTCGGGCAGGGCGATCAGGATGTGCGCCAGGTGGTACTGGTTGCCGGCGGTGGCCTGCTGCTTCAACGCGGCATCGACTTCGCCCTCGCTGACGCTGATGCGGCTCTGCGCGAAGCTCTGGCGCAGGCGCTGCACGGTGATCTCGTCACGCACCGAGGCGCGGAAGTCGTTGAAATCGATGCCGTCACTTGCCAGGCGCTGGCGCAGCGCGTCCAGATTGGAACCATTCTGCTGGGCGATGGCATTCATCGCCTGGTTCAGCTCCTGGTCGCTGACGCGGATGCCGCTGCCCTGCGCACGGGCCACCTGCAGCTTGACCAGCACCAGGCGCTCGAGCACCTGCCGGCTGAGTACGTCATCCGGCGGCAGCTGGGCCTCGCGGCCGGCGTACTGCGCCTTGATGTTGGCGATGGCGCGCTGGAGTTCGCTCTGCAGGATCACGTCCTCATCGACGACAGCGGCGATGCGGTCCAGCGGCTGCGCCTCCTGGGCAAGTACCTGCAGGGGGGCGGACACGCTGGACACCGCCAGCAGCGAGGCGAGAAGAACGGGGAAGCGCTTGGTCATGGGATCAGATTCGGATCGTAGTCGTCCCGGGTCGTCCCGGTATTGCTGGGGGGCACGAGATAGAGGTCGTCGCGGTTGTAGCCGAGGATAGCACGGCGCAGGGTGCGGTCCGTGTCCTGGCCCAGGGAGCTGAGGCCCTTCAGCACGAACTCCAGCTGGATGGAATTGTTCAGCTCGCCCTCGCGGTTGCGCACGTAGCGGCGGGCCACCGCGCGCACGGCCAGGCAGCAGCTGTCCCACTGGACGCCACCGATGATTTCCAGCGGCTTCTTGTCTTCCAGCGAGTAGTAGTAGCGGCCGACCAGGCTCCAGCGGGGGTTCAGCGGGTACAGGAACGACAGGTCGGCCTGCTTCAGCAGGTCGGTGCCGTCCGGGTTGATGCGGTGGCGGTAGGTCAGGTTGACCACGCCATCGTTGGGCATCAGGTAACGGGCGCGGAAGCTGGCCAGGTCCTCACGCTTGTATTTGGGGTCCCACTGGTAGGTCGCGCTGAGGGTCCAGCGGTCGTTGACCATGTAGTTGGCATCGGCGATCCAGGCCGACTTGCCCTTTTCCACCGGCGGGCCACCCGGCACGGCGGTCACCCGCGATTCGTCGAAGTACTGGATCTGGCCGATGGCCGCCGAGAACCGCTCGCGGCCGGTGGTCTGGTCGATGAAGCGGGTGCCCAGCGCCATGGTCAGCTGGTTGGCGTCGTTCTGGCGGTCGGCGCCGGTATAGCGCGAGTCGCGGAACAGCTGGCCCCAGCTGAAGGTGAAGTCGCGGGTATCGAAGATCGGCAGCTCGTCCTGGTTGCGGTAGGGCGTGCGCAGGTAGAACAGGCGCGGTTCCAGGGTGTGCAGGAACGAGCGGCCGCCGATGGTGGTCTCGCGGTCGAAGAACAGGCCGGCATCGATGCTGCCGATCGGCAGGCTGCGGCTGGGGGAGGTGTTGCCGCGCAGCTGCTCGGGGGTAGCGGTGGCCGGATCAACGCCCTGCGAAACCAGCACGTTGCGGCGGATGCTGTCGGCCAGCTGCCGGTCCAGGTCGTAGGCGGTGTAGCGGTAGGCCAGGGTCGGGGTCACGTACCAGGCCGCACCGCTGAACGGCAGCGACACATAGGGTTTCAGGTCCAGGCGTGCGCCGCCGTACATCCGCTGGGTCTGGCCGGTACGGGTGTACTCGAGGTCCGGTCCGGCCTCGGGGCCGTACTTGAAGTTGATGTCTTCATGGGTGAAGCGCACGGCTTCGGCGTACACGCCGGTTTCCAGCCACGACAGGACCGGCTTGTCCCAGTTGAAGTACAGGCGCGGCTGGCGGTTGTAGGCCAGCGCGCTCTCGTTGAGCGTGTAGTCGGTCAGCTGCCAGCGGTCGGCCATGATTCCGGCCGTCCAGTTCTGGCCGGTGCCGTACAGGCCAACGGTGCTCTGCAGGTTCGAAGCGGTCACGCCCACCAGGCGGTTGGCGAAGTCCTCGACGTAGCGCTCGTCGCTGACCCAGGCCAGGTTGGCACGTGCCTGCCAGTGGCTGTCCACGTTGTGGTAGCCGCTGAACATGACACGGCCGCGATCGCGGTCGCGCAGCTTGTCGTTGGGGATGTAGGCGGTCAGCAGTTCGCCGCGGCCGCCGTTGTAGAGGTAGCGGAACTCGTTGTCGAGCATCAGGCCGCGCCGGCTCATGTAGCGCGGCATCAGCGTGTCGTCGTAGTTCGGTGCCAGGTTCAGGTAGATCGGCTGGGTGTAGTCGAACCCGTTGCGCCCGGACATGCCCAGCTGCGGGAACAGCAGGCCGGTCTTGCGCCGGTCGTCGATCGGGAACTTGAAGTACGGTGCCCACAGCACCGGCACCTTGCCGATGCGCAGCACGGCATTGCGCGCCGTGCCGAAGCCCTCGTCGTTGTCCACTTCGATCTGCGGCGCCGACAGCTTCCACACCGGCTGCGACGGGTCGCAGGTGGTGTAGGTGGAGCGGTGCATCTGCCCGACCGCGCCCTGCAGGTCGACCGATTCGGCGTCGCCGTTGCCACGGCGGGACACCAGCTGGTACTGGATGTCGGTGATCTTGTGGGTGTCGCTTTCCTGGTTGCCCTCGGCGCGCTTGGCGACCATGCGGATCGACGCGTCCTGGTAGCGGACATTGCCATCGGCGATGTAGTTGCCGGACTCGGTGTCGAAGCTGAGCTTGTCGGTGCCGACGAACTGGTCGCCGCGACGCAGGGCGACGTTGCCCTCGTACTGCGGCACCGTGGTGGTACCCAGCAGCTGATCGCCCTCGATATCGGTCGGCTGCTGCTCGCGCGCGGCGCTGGCGGCGGCCTTGTCCTGGCCCGGAACCGGGGTCGGGGCGTCGGTGAACGCGGGAATGACGTCGGTTGCCGGGCACAGGCCCCAGTTGAGCGGCTTATCATCGGCCATCGCCGGCAGGCAGACGGCGATGCTCAGAGGCAGGGGAAGCAGGCGGAGGGCTCGGCGCACGCGGTTCGGATTCGGGCGAAAACGGACGGTAGCTTGCCCCATCCCTTGCATAGGGGCAATGAAGGCGGCCCGGTCGCACCGGTTCGGGTTCATCCAGCCGGGGGGGACGCCGCCGGCGACATCAGGGCCTGCACGTGGGCCACGCTGCATTCGGCCAGGGCCTGCAGGTCGTAGCCGCCCTCCAGCATCGACACCACCCGGCCGGCCGCATGGCGACGCGCCAGCGCATGCAGTTCGCGGGTGATCCAGGCGAAATCCTCGGTCTCCAGCATCAGATCCGCCTGCGGGTCGCGCAGATGGGCGTCGAAGCCTGCCGAGATCAGCATCAGCTGCGGGCGGAAGTCGTCGATGGCCGGCAGCATCTCGTCGGCCCAGACATTGCGGAAGCGGAATCCGCCACTGCCCGGCGGCAGCAGGATGTTCATCAGATTGCCCGCGCCACGGTCACGGCGCAGGCCGGAGTTGGGGAACAGGCCGGCCTGGTGGGTGCTGTAATACGACACCCGTGCGTCGTGCTGGAAGATGTCCTGGGTGCCGTTGCCATGGTGGACGTCGAAGTCGACCACCGCGATCCGCTCCAGCCCGTGGCGGTCGCGCGCGTAGGCTGCGGCGATGGCGATGTTGTTGAGCAGGCAGAAGCCCATGGCCGTGCTGCTGGTGGCATGGTGACCCGGCGGGCGCACCGCGCAGAACGCCAGCGGGTCCGCGCCCAGCATCACCGCATCCACCGCGGCCACACCGGCACCGGCAGCATGCACCGCCGCGCTGGCCGAGCCGGGCGAGGTCCAGGTGTCCATGTCCAGCTGGCGCAGGGGCACGGTCTGCGGTTGCAGCACGAAGTCGAGCAGGGCGCTGTCGTGGACCCGGCTCAACTCGCCGAACTTGGCGGGTGGGGCCTCGCGCCAGTCCAGCTGGCCGGGGAATGCGCCGCGCAGGGCGTCGAGCACGCCCTGCAGCCGTTGCGGGCATTCGGGATGGCCCGGACCGGGATCGTGCAGCAGGCAGGACGGATGGGTGAAGACCAGCATCGTACGGACTCAGCCCTGCCGGTGCTGGGGCTGCCAGAGCGCCTCGCCCTGCCCATCGGCGCGGGCCAGCACCCGGGCCAGCACGAACAGCAGGTCCGACAGCCGGTTGAGATACTGCAGCGCTTCGCTGCGCACGTTCTCATGGCGGGACAGCGTCACCGTCTCGCGCTCGGCGCGGCGGACAATGGTCCGTGCCAGGTGGCAGCGTGCGGCGGCTTCGCCACCGGCGGGCAGGATGAACTCCTTCAGCATCGGCAGCGTGGCGTTGTAGTGGTCCAGCTGCTGTTCCAGTGCCGAGACATCGGCGGCATGGATCGCGGCATGGCCGGGGATGCACAGCTCGGCGCCCAGGTCGAACAGCTGGTGCTGCAGATGGACCACCAGCGCGCGCACGTCGTCCGGAAGCGGTGCGGCCAGCAGCAGGCCCAGCGCCGCGTTGGCTTCGTCGACGGTGCCGTAGGAGGCGACGCGGGCATCGTCCTTGGCTACGCGCTGGCCATCGCCCAGTCCGGTGCTGCCATCGTCACCGGTGCGGGTGTAGATGCGCGAGAGGCGATGGCCCATGGCGCAGCTCAGTGCCGGATGTCGCGACGGGCCTGCTGGAGCTTGAGCACCTGCTCCACGGCCAGTTGCAGGGCGGCGGCCAGCGCCACGTAGATCGCCGTGGTCCGCAGGTAGGGGCCGAACCACTGTGCGTAGTTCTGCGCCCAGCCCGCCAGCGTCGGCTCGGCAACGTTGCGGGTGGTCCAGTAGAAGCCCCCCTGCGCAAGCAGGTGGCACAGCGCCACCGAGGCCACCAGCAGGAGCGCACCCTTGGCCAGCACCGGCCAGCGCGCGCCGCGGTAGTTGTGGCCCAGCAGCATGCCGCCGGCCCACAGCGAGAAGTACGCCGGCAGCAGCAGCCAGTAGCCGGGCGACACACAGTAGTGCTGCCAGAAATCCAGCCCCGCGCTGCGGATCACGATCCAGTCGACCAGCACCGCAAACAGCATCAGCAGCGGAAAGGCCCAGCGCGTCCAGCGCGCCAGGTAGAAACCGCCGATGAAGAACACCGCCCAGGAGGCATCGGGGATCGCCGCGAAGTGGTTGACCCGGGTCGCCGCCAGCAACAGCACGAGCACGGACAGGACGAAGGCACGATTGGCGGTGTCGGACATGGCGGCGGGCCCGGAGCGGATTCAGCTTTCATTCTAGCCCGCCGCGCGGGTTGGCGCAGGCAGCGTCGCGTTCGGTGTACAGCCGGGGCGAGCGCGTATCATGAACGCCATGAGTGAACGACATGACGTGCTGATCGTCGGCGGCGGACTGGTGGGTGCCAGCCTCGCCATCGCCCTGGACCGCCTGGGCCGCGACGTGGGCCTGATCGAGGCCAGCCCTGCCGGTGGACTGCCGGCGGTGTTCGACCAGCGCAACCTCAGTTTCGCCGCCGCCACCGTCAACGCGCTGACCGCGCTGGGGGTGATGCAGAAGCTGGCGATGGCGCCGGGACCGATCCGTCGCATCCATGTCAGCCGCGCCGGTGACTTTGGCCGGGTGCAGCTCGATGCGGCCGATTACAACCGGCCGTGGTTCGGCCAGGTGGTGGTCGCACGTGACTTCGGTCATGCGCTTGAGGCACGCCTTCAGGAACTGCCGCGGCTGCGGCGTTACCGGCCGATGCGTTTCCTCGGCCTGGGCGGGGTGGTGGAGGGCTGTCGCCAGGTGCATGTGGCCGACGACGCCGGCGAGCGCACGCTGCTGGCACGGCTGGTGGTCGGTGCCGATGGCACGGCCAGTGCGGTGCGGGAGGCGCTGGGCATCGAGGTCGACCGCCACGATTTCCAGCAGACCCTGTTCGTGGCCCGCGTGCGCAGCCAGCGCGCGCCCGACGGCACGGCTTGGGAGCGCTTCACCGATACCGGCCCGACGGCCCTGCTGCCGCGTGGCGACCGCCATTTCGGCACGGTGCATGGGGTGGCGCGCGAAGACGCCGACGCGGTGATGGCGCTGGACGACGCAGCGTGGCTGCAGCGCCTGCAGCATGCCATCGGCTGGCGTGCCGGGCGTCTGCTGGAGTCGGGTCCGCGCAGTGCCTACCCGCTGATCCAGGTGCTGGCGCGCGCCCTGGCAGGCGAGCGCGCGGTGCTGCTCGGCAATGCCGCACAGACCATCCATCCGTTGGGCGCGCAAGGCTTCAACCTGGGCCTGCGCGATGCGCTGACCCTGGCCGAACTGCTGGAAGACGATGCAGGCGATGCCGGCAGTGATGCGCTGCTGCGTGCGTATGTGGCCCGTCGGGAAGAGGATCGCCAGCAGACGGTGGCGTTCTCCGGAGGACTGGCGCGCCTGACCAGCAATCCTGCGCCGTTGATGCGCCCGTTGCGCAGTCTCGGCCTGGTGGCCGCGCAGCGCGGTTCGGTGCAGTCGATGCTGGTCGGCGGGGCGATGGGTTTCCGTGGCGTCGTGCCGCGACTGTGCCGCGGAGAAGCCGCATGAACCGCCGCGCGCGCCTGGACGTGGTCATCGTGGGAGGCGGCGTGGTCGGTGCCGCGTGTGCACTGGCGCTGGCCGATGCGGGGCTGGCCGTCGCCCTGGTGGAGGGCCGTGAGCCCGCGCCCTGGCAGGCATCGCAGCCGGACCTGCGCGTGTTCGCCTTCGCGGCTGACAACGTGCAGCTGCTGGACCGTCTCGGCGTGTGGCCTGCGATCGTACAGGCGCGGGCCTGGCCGTATCGCCGCATGCAGGTATGGGATGCCGCGGGAGGCGAGGACCTGCTGTTCGACGCCGACCGCCTGGGGCGTCGCGAGCTGGGCTTCATCGTCGAGAACGGGCTGTTGCAGGATCGCCTGTGGGCGGCACTGCCGGCGGCCGGGGTGCAGCTGCATTGCCCGGCACGGGTGGAGGCGCTGGAGCAGGACGAGGAGGGGGTGCGACTGCGCCTGGATGACGGACGCAGGCTGGAAGCGGCCCTCGCCGTGGCCGCCGATGGTGCCGAGTCGACGCTGCGCGAGCTGGCGGGCATCGACGTGGTGCGCCACGACTATCACCAACGTGGCGTGGTGGCCTACGTCGACAGCGAGCTGCCCAACCAGGCTACGGCCTGGCAGCGTTTCCTGCCGACCGGTCCGCTGGCGCTGCTGCCGGTGGCCGAGCGCCGCAGCTCGATCGTGTGGACCTTGCCTGACGAAGAGGCGGTGCGCGTGCTGGCGCTGGAGGAGGAGGCATTCAATCGCGAACTGACCCGCGCCTTCGCCGCACGGCTGGGCGAACTGCGCCTGGTGTCGCCGCGCGCCGCGTTCCCGCTGCGCCGCCAGCTGGCCCGCCACTATGTGGCCGGCCGCGTGCTCGCACTCGGCGACGCCGCGCATGTGGTGCATCCCCTGGCCGGGCAGGGCGTGAACCTGGGGCTGCGGGATGTCGCTGCCCTGCGGCAATGGCTGGCGCCTTCAGCCGAGCGCCGTGGCCAGCCGCGCCTGTCGCCACAGCGCCTGCAGCGTTGGGCCCGCGAGCGGCGCAGCGACAACCAGGTGGCCGCCTACAGTTTCGATGCGATCAACCGCCTGTTCTCCAACGACGAGATGCACCTGACCCTGGCCCGTGGCCGCGCGCTGGGCTGCGTCGGCAAGTGGCCGCCACTGGTTCAGGCGTTCTGGAAGCGCGCCGCCGGCGTGTGACGACCCCGTTTGGCGGTTGATCCGCCGGTAGCGCCGGGCCATGCCCGGCGGGATCCGTGAACCGGATCAATCAATCAGCCAGCCGGCCAGGTCGGCACGATCCAGCTTGCCGCGGCGCTTGCTGTCCAGCGCGGTGAACTCATCGGCCAGTGCAGGATTGGCCTGGGCCTCCGCACGGCTGATGAAGCCATCACCGTCGGTATCCAGCGCGGCAAAGTGGATGCGGTACTGGCCGGTCACGCTGCTGGGTTCAACCGAGCGCACCGTGACCTGGGCCTCCCCTGCGGGCATCGGGATATCGACGCTGCCGGTGACCCGTCCGGCATTCAAGGGCTGCTGGCGGATGGCTCCGCCGGTCGGACCCAGCGGTTGGCTCTGCGCGGGTGTGGGCGGCAGCTGCTGCGCCAGCACGGGTGACGTGGCCAGCAGGACAGCCAGCAGCACGGGCAAACGCGGACGGTACATGACGGACTCCTGGCAGGCGTTGACGGAAGCGTACCCGCGGCATCCTGTGCGGGCGATGACCCTGCCGCGCATCACCGCATCGGCGACGCCAGCACGGTGATCTCTTCGCGGTCGTGATAGAGCTGCTTGGCACGCACTTCCAGCGAGGTGCCAGCCTGCTCCTGGAACAGGTCCAGGCACAGCCGGGTCTCGTCCCAGCGCTTCTTCATCGGCAGTTTCAGATTGAAGATGGCATGCCTGCACCAGCCTTCGCGGAACCAGGTGGCCATGCGTTCGGCAACGCGACGCGGTTGCTCGACCATGTCGCACACCATCCAGTCCAGCGGCTGCTCCGGGTGCCAATGGAAGCCATCCGCGCGCAGGTGCTCGACCAGGCCGGTATCCAGTACGTGCTGGCGCAGGGGGCCGTTGTCGATGCTCAGCACCTGCATGTGCTGGCGGGTCAACACCCAGGTCCAGCCGCCCGGTGCCGCCCCCAGGTCGGCCGCGCGCATGCCGGGTTTCACCAGTGCCTCGCGTTCTTCCGGCGCCAGCAGCGTCAGCAGGGCTTCGTCCAGCTTCAGCGCCGAACGCGAGGGGGCCTCCGGCAGCAGTTTCAGGCGCGGAATGCCCAGTGCCCACGGTGCGCTGTCGGCGGGGTCGGCCACGCAGATGAAGGCGTGGGTGCCGTCGACGAACACCACGTGCAGGCGTGGCAGCCGTGCATTGGGCTTGTCGCTGAGCTTGCCGGCCTTGCGCAGCGCCGGGCGCAACGCGTTGCCGAACGCACGGGCAAGCCCGGACAGCGGCTTGCCGGCATCCGAATCCGGATGTTCGACCCACAGATCACCAAAGCGTGGCGCATCGGCCAGCACCTCCAGCATCGGCGTGATGCGATCGGCCGGATCCAGCTGCGGCAGTTCAGCCAGCACCACCAGCTTCTGCCGCGCGAAGATCAGGCCGCGCCACGGCAACCGCGGTGCCAACGCGGCCGCTTCGTCGCACATGAACAACACATAGCCGTCATTGCGCTGGGTACGTGCGTAGCCCGCGAAGCCTGCTTCACCGGCACGGAACTGCAGCTCGCCGGCCAGCTCCGGCTCGAAGCCCTGGCGGCACAGGCACAGCAGGCCGATGCCGGTTTCAGTAACGGGCGCCATCGCTTTCCCCATAGGCGCGCAGCACGCTGCGTGCGGCGTCGCGGTTCAGGCCCTGCACCACCTCGATGCCGCGCTTGTTGAGCTCGCCCACCCAGTCGGCCGGCAGCGGGCCTTCGTCGAACGGGGTCAGTTCCTCCACATCGGCGGCACTGGCGCCGATCAGCAGGCGATCGATGCCGGCCCACACCGTAGCGCCGTAACACTGGCAGCACGGCTGCGAGCTGGTGGCCAGGGTGACCGGCGACAGTACGGCATTCAGGCGCGGCGTCTGCAGGCGCTGCTGGGCCAGCATGTAGGCCATGTTCTCGGCATGTGCCAACGAGGTGGCATGCGGCATCACCCGGTTCACGCCGGCGGCGATCACCTTGTCGTCCGGGCCGAACACCACGGCCCCGAACGGGCCGCCGCTGGCGTGCTCGACGTTCTGGCGCGACAGCTCGATGGCCAGCGCGACCTTGGCCTCATCGCCCGGATATCGACGATCCAGGTCGATCTGGTCGTGGATCCAGGCGGGAAGGGTCAGGTGGACTTGCGCATACAGCATCGCGGGGGTGCCTCGTGTGGGATGGGAAAAGTGCGGTTGCTTGGGAAACCGGCGCGCAGTGTAGCCGCACCGGCCTGTACCGGGTGTGGGCGCGTCAGCCGGGTGAGCCGGTGCGGATCACCACGTACTGCTTGCGGAACTCCAGCCCGGCCTGCGGCCAACTGGCGGCATACGCGCGCAGCAATGGCAGGGCAGGGGCGAAGTCGTGGCCATTGACCCGGCAATCGGCCTCGCACAGGCCATCGGCATCGCGCGAGGCGAACAGGCGGATGGCAAGGAACTGGCGCGCTTTCAGCAGCTCGTCGAAGGCGTCCATGCTCCTGGTGAACAGGCAGCAGGGGCAGGAACCGTGGTCGTCCTCACTGCATGTGGCGACCTCCACCTCCTGCGCGCGGTAGTGGGCCAGCGGCCCCAGCACGACGGTGCGCCCGTGTTCCTTGCCGTCATCACCTGCTGGATAGGTCAGGCCCATCATCGGCAGGCCCTGCGCGTCGTCGGCGCCCACTGCGGTCTGCAGGGTGGCCAGGTCCACCCGCACCCAGGCCTGGAAGCCGGACAGCAGCGAGGCCTGCTCATCGGCGCCGTTGGCGTGCTGGTACTCGAACAGGCCATCGGCGAACAGGGTGGGGTGCTGCGCCTCGATGACCGTGGAGGTCTGCCAGCCACCGTTGTCGCGCGCGTGTGCCGCCATCGCATGCGGGGTCAGGCGCAGGCCGCTGTCCAGCAGCAGCGCGCCGCCGTCGACGCGGCTGGCGATGCCAGCGTCCTGCAGGACCTGCTGCAGCAGCGGGAGGAGGGCGGTGGACGTCGTGGTCATGTCAGGCCTGTGGATGGATCGGGTGGAGCATCCAGGCCGGGCCTGGTGCTAGTGATCGAGTGCTTCGCGTTCTGCGCGATATCGCCGTGCGTCGGACTGCTGCTGCGGATCGTTGCCATGATCACGCAGCCAGGTATCCAGTTCGCGGCGATAGTCCGCGCGGAAATCGGCGTTGCCCGGGCTGAAGTGCAGCTTGCGTGCGGCGACCTCCACCCGCTCGCGCGCGCTGGCACGGGCCTGGGCGATGCCGTGCGGTGATTCGGTGGTGAGGATGACGAAGTTGCGCGGAAAGCCCGGCGTGTACTTCACCACGAACGGCTGGTCCTGAGCCGGGATGCGGATCGCGTTCTCCAGCGGCCACAGCGAGGCGGTGTTGGTGTGGAACACCACCTCCACGTCGCGACCCTCGGCGGTGCGCAGCACCGCTTCGTAGCGCCAGATGTACTGTTCGTTGAGCGTGGAATTGGTTTCCTCGGCCTTCACGATCACCGCTTCACCGCGCTCGCCCACGGCATTGAGGAAAGTGGCGTTGAGGAAGCTGCCGAGGAAGATGTTGAGCATCGCCAGCGGAAACACCACGATGGCGTAGACCGGTGAACGCCGCCACCACGAGACCAGCGCGGCCAGCCCCATTGCTGCAAAGAAGGTCAGCAGCGGATGCTGCGAGATGAACCAGAGCAGGGCGGACAGGGCGGTGATCATCGTCGCGGGCGTGCGGGCGCCGTGTCGGCGCCCGCGCAGGTCTTCAGGCCGACCAGGTATCGCGCAGCGTCACGCTGCGGTTGAACACCGGCTTGGCTTCGGTGTGGTCGCGGCGGTCGGCAACGAAGTAGCCGGTGCGCTCGAACTGGAACGACTGCTCCGGCGCGGCGCTGGCCGCGGCCGGCTCGACATAGCCGGAGACGGTGCGGCGCGATTCCGGATTGAGGTAGTCGCGGTAGGTCCTGCCTTCCGACTCGTCGTCCGGGTTCGGCACCGAGAACAGCCGGTCGTACAGGCGGATCTCGGCCGGGACGCCGTGCACGGCGCTGACCCAGTGGATGGTGCCCTTGACCTTGCGGTTGGCCCCTTCCATGCCGGGGCGCGACTCCGGATCCAGCCAGCCGCGCAGCTCGGTGATGGTGCCGTCGGCATCCTTGATCACCTCATCGCAGCGGATGATGCCCGCACCACGCAGGCGCACTTCGCCGCCCGGCACCAAGCGCTTCCAGCCCTTCGGCGGTACTTCGGCGAAGTCCTCGCGGTCGATCCAGACCTCGCGCGCGAACGGCACCTGACGGCTGCCGAAGCTCTCGTCCTTCGGATGGTTGCTGAAGGTGAGCTGTTCTTCATGGCCTTCGGGCAGGTTGGTCAGCACCAGCTTGAGCGGGTCGACCACGGCCATGCGGCGCGGTGCGGCGCCGTCGAGGTCTTCGCGCAGCGCGCCTTCCAGCACGCTGAAGTCGATCAGCGAGTTCTGCTTGCTGATGCCCACGCGTTCGGCGAACAGGCGCATTGCCGCCGGGGTGTAGCCGCGGCGACGCAGTCCCTGCAGGGTCGGCATGCGCGGGTCCTCCCAGCCGTCCACCAGCTGCTCGGTGACCAGCGCCATCAGCTTGCGCTTGCTCATCACCGTGTAGTTGATGTTCAGGCGCGAGAATTCGATCTGGCGCGGCTTGGCGGCTTCGCGCGGCAGGCCGGCATCGACCAGCGGCTGGGTCAGTGCGTCGTCATGGGCGAAATCGACGTTGTCCACGCACCAGTCGTAGAGCGGGCGATGGTCCTCGAATTCCAGGGTGCACAGCGAGTGGGTGATGCCCTCGATCGAATCGCCCAGCGCATGCGCGAAGTCGTACATCGGGTAGATCGGCCACGCATTGCCCGTGTTCTGGTGCTCGACATGCTTGATGCGGTACAGCGCCGGATCGCGCAGGTTGATGTTGCCGCTGGCCATGTCGATCTTCGCGCGCAGGGTGCGCGCACCGTCCGGGAATTCACCGGCACGCATGCGGCGGAACAGGTCGAGGTTCTCCTCGACACTGCGGTCGCGCCACGGCGAGGGACGGCCCGGCTCGGTCAGGGTGCCACGGTAGGCACGCACTTCCTCGGCCGACAGGTCACACACATAGGCCTTGCCCTGCTCGATCAGCTTCTCGGCGGCGAGATAGTAGGCCTGGAAGTAATCGGAGGCGTGGCGCAGTTCGTTCCACTCGAACCCCAGCCAACGGACATCATCCTGGATGGCGGCCACGTACTCCGGGTCTTCCTTGGCCGGATTGGTGTCGTCGAAGCGCAGGTTGCATACGCCGCTGAACTCGCCGGCAATGCCGAAGTTCAGGCAGATCGACTTGGCATGGCCGATGTGCAGGTAGCCGTTCGGCTCCGGCGGAAACCGGGTCTTGATCGCCTGGTGCTTTCCGCTGGCCAGGTCCTCGCGCACGATCTGGCGGATGAAATCGCGCTTTTCGTGGCTGTCGGCGGGGGTCTCGGGGCTGGCGGGGGTGTGCTCGGACATGAGGCTGGGCGAAAAAGGGCAGAAAGACCAACAGTCTAGCGCGTAAGGGGAAGGGCTGCCGGGGTTGCGCCCGCGCTACCGGGCGCAGGGGGCCCGGCCGGCAAGTGCAGCGGGCGCAAGGGGGTAGCGCCGGGCCATGCCCGGCGAGCGCAGCGGCGGCATTCAGCGCCCGGGCGTATGCTGGAGGCCTCTCCCGTGGAGCCGCCCCATGCACATCGTGTACAAGGCCGACAATCTGTTCGACGCCCACCTGGTGAAGCACGCGCTGGAAGACGCCGGCATTCCTGCCTTCGTGTTCGGCGAGCAGCTGCTGGGGGGCATGGGCGAGCTGCCGCTGTTCGGTGTATTGAGGGTCGGCATCCCCGACGCCGCGCAGGCCGAGGCTGAAGGCATCGTCGCCGGCCTGGACTTGGGCCACGCCGCCGACGCCCCCATTTCCGATGCAGACGACATTGCCGGCCTTCCGGCGTAGGAGCGCATCATGTTGGGAATCGGACAGGGCATCTTGGGCATCGGCGCCTTCAAGCAGCGCCTGCCGCGCCCGGAAGAGGCGCTGCCAGGGCGTGATCAGCCACTGCCGCTGCACAGCAACCAGCACTTCGTGAACAGTCACCCGCTGAAGGACCGCTTTGCCGGCCTGCAGCAGATCCGTTTCGCGCTTGGCTGCTTCTGGGGAGCCGAGCGCAAATTCTGGTCGGAGCCGGGCGTGTACAGCACGTCGGTCGGCTATGCCGGCGGCGTCACGCCGAATCCCACCTATGAAGAAGTCTGCTCCGGCCTGACCGGCCACACCGAAGTGGTGCAGGTGGTGTTCGATCCGAAGGTGGTGAGCCTGGAACGGCTGCTGCAGCTGTTCTGGGAAAGCCACGACCCGACCCAGGGCATGCGCCAGGGCAACGACACCGGCACCCAGTACCGTTCGGCGATCCATGCCACCGACGAAACGCAGTACGCCGCTGCGCTGGCCAGCCGCGAGGCCTACCAGGCGCAGCTGGACGCGGCCGGCTATGGCCCGATCACCACTGAGATCGTGTTCCCGGCGCCGGAGTACTACTACGCCGAGGACTATCACCAGCAGTACCTGGCGAAGAACCCGAACGGCTACTGCGGGATCGGCGGCACCGGGGTGAGCTGCCCGATCGGGCTGGATGTGGAGGCGCCGCGCTGAGGCGCGGTGGTCCGCCTGCGGCGGGCAGAAGCTACTGCAGAAGCCAAAGCCGAAGCCAAAGCGGCTCTGGGTTGTTGTGAGTTGGGCGGGACGGGTACAGATGGCGGGACACGCCGTAAACCCGTCCTTGGGGGCTCGGCCACGGCATCCATGCCGTGGACGGTCCCGC
>NZ_JAOCKC010000035.1:0-22734 GCF_029844625.1 Stenotrophomonas sp. GD03680
AGCGTCGCGGCTGTGATCGAACCGGCCGTGGCGCAGGAAGTGCGCGGTCTGCCGTGCCGCATCGGGCGAAACCACCAGGCCGCTGTGGCTGGTACGCACTACGCAATGATCGGCCAGACCCGGCAGGCGGGTTTCCGCCAGCGCCACCGTGCCGTCGGAGGCATCGTCGATCGCGCCGAGCAGGCTGCCCAGCCCATGCGGCACCGAACCGGCGATCAGGCCGACCGCGGCCGTGCCCTGCCAGTCGGGCAGGCCGTCAAGCAGCAGTTCGCTGCTGCGGCCCAAGGCCAGGCCCCAGCCATGCTCGGACAGCGAACGCGCGGTACCGCTGCCGCGCAGCGGCGAGCCAAGGCAGACCACGCGCTGTACCTGCAGCTGCGGTTGCCGGCGCAGTGCCTCCAGCGCCAGCAGCCCGCCAAGGCTGTGGCCGACCAGCGACAGCGGTCCGGCATCGGCCAGACGCTCCAACAGCTGAGGTACCGCTACATCCGGGCCGCCGAACACGGAGGAATAGCCAAAGGTCTGCACCCGGAACCCGCGCGCGCGCAGGCGCCACGCCAGCGGCCCTACCCAGGCGCGGGCGTTCCAGATGCCATGGAGCAGCAGTACGGGGGGTGTCATGTGCAACAGCCTGGCGATCAGCGGGGCGGAAACGTGAGGTGATTGAACACACGCCGGCAGAAAGCGGCGGTGAACGCGCTCAGGCCGTTCGCGGCGCGCGGCGCAGGATGAACTCCAGATCGTTGGTCTGGCCGACCGGGAACAGGTACTGCCCGGCCTTCTCGAAGCCGTAACGGGCATAGAAGCGCTGTGCGCCGAAGTTCTCCGACCACACGCCCAGCCACAGTGTCCTCGGGCCGTCGCGCTCCAGCCACGCCAGCGCGGTTTCCAGCAGGCGGCTGCCCCAGCCACAACTCTGCTGCGACTTGACCAGGTACAGGCGCTTGAGCTCGCCATCCCCCGCTTTCACATCCTGATGGGGCAGGCCACAGGGGCCGGCGGCGGCATGACCGACCGCCTCCCCTTCCCGCTCCAGCAACCACACGGCGTAATCCGGGTGAGCCAGGATCGTGCGCTGGCGCTCGACCGTGTAGGACTCCTGCAGGAACGCCTGCAGGTCCTGCGGCGGATACAGGTGGCCGAAAGTCTCGGTGAACGTGCGTGCGGCCAGCGCCGACAAGGTCGGCGCGTCGTCCACGGTGGCGCGGCGGATCGAGTACATGCAGGAAGTTGACGTCAGCGCGAAGGGCGGGTCAAGCCTTTTCAGGCGATTCCGCGTCTTCGTCTTCCTCGTCCTCTTCCTCGTACTCCTCTTCGTCCTCGTCCTCTTCTTCGCCTTCCTCGTCCTCGTCGTACTCTTCTTCCTCTTCGTCGTCTTCGTAATCCTCGACGCCGAAGTCTTCACCGTCCCAGCGGCCTTCGCCGTCGGCGACGAAGGTCAGGGCCATCGCCGCCGGGTTGGTACCGACGCGGACCAGCCAACCACCGAACACGCGTGCCCGCTCGGTGACCAGGTTGGCCTCGGAGCCTTCATTGCCCAGCTTTTCCCACTCCAGCGAAAACGCAAACTCGGTCATTGCCTGGATCTCCTGATCAGTTTTTCTTGGGGCGAACCTGGATGTGCACTTCGGCCAGCTGCTCGTCGACGATCGGCGACGGCGCGTCGGTCATCAGATCCTGTGCACCGGTGGTCTTCGGGAACGGGATGACGTCGCGGATCGACTCGGTACCGGCCATCAGCGCGGCGATGCGGTCGATGCCGAATGCGATGCCGCCGTGCGGCGGCGCGCCGTAGTTCAGCGCGTCGAGCAGGAAACCGAACTTCGCACGCGCTTCTTCGGCACCGATGCCCAGCAGCTCGAACACCGCGCTCTGCATGTCCGGGCGATGGATACGGATCGAGCCGCCGCCGATTTCATTGCCGTTGAGCACCATGTCGTAGCCGCGCGAGACCGCAGTACGGGCATTGGCGCGCAGGTCGGCGATATCGTCCACGGCCGGTGCGGTGAAGGGGTGATGCAGGGCGACATAGCGCTTCGCCTCGTCGTCCCATTCGAACATCGGGAAATCGGTGACCCACAACGGGCGCCAGCCATCGGCGACCAGGCCGAAGTCCTTACCGGCCTTCAGGCGCAGTGCGCCCATGAAGTCGGAGACCTTGTTGTAGCCACCGGCACCGAAGAACACGATGTCACCCTTCCCGGCGCCGACGTGCGCAACCAGCGCGGCGAAGGCGTCTTCGCTGAAGAACTTCTGGATCGGCGAGCTGACCTCGCCGTTGTCGGCGATCTTGATGTAGGCCAGGCCCTTGGCGCCGTACTTGGCGGCGTGCGCAGCGTACTCATCGATCTGCTTGCGGCTCAACGCTGCGCCACCGGGGATGCGCAGCGCGGCGACGCGGCCATCGGCGTCGTTGGCCGGGCCGGTGAACACCGGGAACTCACTGCCCTTGACCAGCTCGGCCACGTCCACCAGTTCCAGCGCGATGCGCAGGTCCGGCTTGTCCGACCCATAGCGGCGCATTGCTTCGGCCCAGGTCATGCGCGGGAAGCTGGCATCCAGGTCGACGTCCACCACTTCCTTGAAGATGGCGCGGATCATCTCTTCGACGAAATCCTGCACGTCGCGCTCGCGCACGAAGGCGAACTCCATGTCCAGCTGGGTGAATTCCAGCTGGCGGTCGGCACGCAGCGCTTCATCGCGGAAGCAGCGCGCAATCTGGTAGTAACGGTCGAAGCCGGCCACCATCAGGATCTGCTTGAACAGCTGGGGGCTCTGCGGCAGTGCGTAGAACTCGCCCGGATGCATGCGCGCCGGCACCAGGAAGTCGCGCGCGCCCTCCGGGGTGGCCTTGGTCAGGATCGGGGTTTCGATGTCCTGGAAGCCACGCGCATCCAGGTGACGGCGCAGCGCCTGCACCAGCTTGATGCGGGTGCGCTGCATGCGCTGCATTTCCGGGCGGCGCAGGTCCAGGTAGCGGTACTTCAGGCGGGTATCTTCGCCCGGATTCTCGTGGGCGTGGAACGGCAGCGGCGCCGCCTTGTTCAGCACGGTAATGGCCGTGGCGATCACTTCCACCCTGCCGGTGGCCATCTTGTCGTTCACCGCGTGGCGGGCACGCACCACGCCTTCCACCTGCAGCACATCCTCATAGCCCAGGCTGGCCGCGACCGCGAACACTTCGGCGTTGTCGACCTCAACCGTCACCTGCACGATGCCTTCATGATCGCGCAGATCGATGAAGCAGACGCCGCCCTGGTTACGGGCCACGTCGGTCCAGCCGGCGAGGGTGACAGTCTGGCCAATCAGGGTCTCGTCGACCAGGCCGCAGAAGTGGGTACGCATGGGGGAAAGCTCCGCTGGAGAACGCCGGCACCCGATGGGGCCGGAAAGCCCCGTATTCTGCGGCCGAGGCCCCGGCCGGGGCAAATGCGGGGCAGTCACACGGGCTTTATCCGTTCCGTCCTTATAGTCGCGCACCACACACCGTATGGGGATTCGCCATGAAAACGCTGTCCCTGGCCAGCCTGGCCGTCACCCTCAGCCTGGGCGCCCTCGCCGGGCTCACCCTCTCCCCCGCCCCCGCCGCCGCGCAGAACGGCGTCATCCGCTGCGAAAGCCAGAACAACCGCGAACGGGTCTGCACGACCGGCTGGCGCAGCGCGCAGCTGGTACGCCAGCTGTCCGGCTCGGCCTGCCAGGAAGGCCGTACCTGGGGCAGCCGCAACGGCAGCATCTGGGTCAACAACGGCTGCCGTGCCGAATTCGTCGAGGGTCGCGGCGGTTGGGGCGGTGGCAATGGCGGTTGGGGGGGCAACAACGGCGACACCATCCGCTGCGAAAGCCAGAACAACCGTGAACGCAGCTGTCCGGTCGGCTGGCGCAATGCCCGCCTGGTCCGCCAGTTGTCCGGCAGTCCCTGCCAGGAAGGCCGCACCTGGGGCGTGCGCAATGGCGCGGTGTGGGTCAGCAATGGCTGCCGCGCCGAGTTCGCTGAAGCCCGCGGTGGCTGGGGCGGCGGCAACGGCGGCTGGGGCGGCGGCGGCAACAGCAATTACTCCATTACCTGCAACAGCAACAACAACCGCGTCCAGAACTGTGACTGGGACGAGCGCCAAGGCCGGCCCGTGCTGCAGCAGCAGCTGTCGGGCAGCGCCTGTCAGGAGGGCCGCAGCTGGGGCTATTCGCGGGGCCAGGTCTGGGTGAGCAACGGCTGCCGGGCCCGCTTCGGCACGCGCTGAGCGAACGAACCTGCGGACGCGCGGCGGCACCGGCGCCGCCGCGCTCGCCGGGGATGGCCCGGCACTGCCAGGCGCGATTCGAGCGCTACGGTGCGGTTGCCGGCGGGGCCTCGTCGCCCCACGGTGCCGGCGGCAACGCCACCGGCTTGCTCAGGTCGAACTGCACGCGGAAGCGGCGGCCTTCGGGACGGGTCAGCTCGTAGACGAAGCGCTGGTCCGGCTCGATCTCCATCGCCCACACGTTGTGGGTAGACGCCAGCATGTCGGCGCGGCGGAACATGGCCACCGAATCGGCATCGGCCGGGAACTGCTGGCGTTCGGCGGTACCCGGCGGACGGCTGTCGCCGCCATACAGGGTGATCGCATCGGGGCTGCCGTCGGCATGCCGGTGATCGTGCTTGAGGCGCAGCCCGCTCTCGGTGCGGGTCAGGACCCAGGTCCGCGAATGATCATCGCCGACATGGAAGGGGATGCGCAGCTCATGCCCGGGATCGGCACAGCCCCGCACGTGCATGACCAGCCGCTGCCCGGCGAAGGGGTCCTTGCCGGTCGGTGCCGGCGTGTCCTCCACCACCTTGCCCTCGTACGCCTGGCCGCAGTGGGCGGCGATCGCAGCCATGAAGGCATCGGCCGGGGCCGTCGCCACGTCGTGGGCGACCGTATGCGAGGGCTGTGAGCAGGCTGCGAGCGTGAGCAGGGCGGCGGAAGCAGTGACGAGGGCAGGCAGTTTCATGCCCCAACCCTAACGACCATGGCCGGCCTGCGCAAACCACTCACCCGTTCAACGCCCCGTGTCCACGCCCTCCGCCAGGGTCTCGGTTGCCGCCACGGGTGCGGCCTCGCCCGCCCCGTCCGGCTCCTGCTCGACCGGGTCGACATCGAAGGGCGTGCGGAACACCAGCGAGGGCAGCAGGGTGGTCAGCGCCGCGTACAGCAGCAATGCGCCGAACAGCACCGCCGGAATCTGGAACCGCTCACGCATGATCGCGGCCAGGACCAGGGTGAAGATCAACGTCGGCGCCAGCGCCAGCGACACGCGCAGGCTGCTGCGGAAACTCTCACCGAACATCAGCCGGCGCTGCAGCCAGACCACGCCGATACGCAGCGGCAGCACCACCAGGGTGATCACGATGCCCAGCCCCAGCGCTTCGAAGCTCAATGCCTCGGCGGGAACCTTGGTGCCGGCATTGAAGAAGTAGAACGGCACGAAGAACGATGCGAACAGCCGCAGTGCATGCAGGTTCTCGTGCGAGGCCAGCAGCGGCATGCGCTGGTGCAGCAGCCGTGCGACCAGGCCTGCGATGAAGGCGCCCACCAGGTAATACACCCCCAGCAGGTAGGTGATGTAGGCAGCGACCATGCCGACCATGACCAGCAGCGAGAACTCCGAACCGGGCGCGTGCGGCGCCACCCAGCGACCCAGCGCGATGAACAGCAGCGGCAGGCCGACCATCATCGCCAGCAGGGCCAGGCTGGACAGGGCCATGTGACCGGGATCGCCGGCCTGCAGCACGATGAACAGTGCCGCCAGCGCCAGCAGCTCACCGGCGATGGCCTTGCTGGTCACCCAGAACCGCTCGTCCTCGCTCAGACCCAGCCGCGACAGAGAATCCATGATGAAACCCGTGGAGGGCGTCAGCAGCGCCAGGGCCAGCAGGCCCGCGGCCTGCCACGGCAGGCCGGCGTAGCGCCAGGCCAGCCAGCCGACGCCGAACAGGGTGGCGCTGCGCACCACAAGATGCGCCAGCAGGGGCCACATGCCACGGCGCAACGCCTGCAGATCGACCTCCAGACCTGCGAACAGGAACAGGGACGAGATGCCGAGCGTGGCCAGCAGCCCGATCACCGCGTCGTGCGCCTGGTCCCCGAGCCAGAGCATGCCGATGATCCCGAACAGCAGGCAGGTGAGCGGTGCGGGCAGGCTGAAGCGCTGCAGCGCGCGCGGGATCACCAGCAGCGCGAAGATCAGCAGCAGGTAGATCAACTCATGACTCATGGGGGACTTCCGTGTGGTTTCGAACGCGCGCAGGATGCGCGCGCACGACCCTCGGAGCAAGCCCGGCCCGGAGACTGGCGGGCGTCAGCCGATCAGCCTGTCCGCGATGCGTCCAACCTGCGCCAGCACGCTGGCGCGTTGATCGTTGCGGATGTCCGCAGCCTGCAGGTAGGCCGTAATTACCCAGGGTGCCCCTCCCCCCATGGGCCACAACACGGCGGTGTCATTGCGTGCATCCTCGCCATTGCTGCCGGTCTTGTCGCCCACCCGCCAGCGCGCGCCCAGCCCTGCGCGCAGGCACGCATCGCCGGTTTCGTTGTCGATCAGCCAGTCGGCCAGTTGCTGGCGCGCGCCCGGCGCCAGCGCATCGCCCAGCACCAGCCGCTGCAGGGTCGCGGCCATCGCCGCCGGCGTGGTGGTGTCACGTGGATCACCCTCGGCGAAGCTGTTCAGTTCCGGCTCGAGACGATCGCTGCGGGTCACGCTGTCACCCTGAGCGCGCAGGAAGGCCGTCACGGCGGGCGGCCCGCCCACCACGTCGAACAACAGATTGGCCGCCGTGTTGTCGCTGGTGATGATCGTTGCCCGGCACAGGTCGCGTACGGTCAGATCCTTGCCGGCGTGGCGGCGCGCCACCGGCGCATGCGAGAGCAGGTCGGCCTCGCGCACCGGCACGCGCCTGTCCAGCAGCCCGGGCACGCGCCGGGACTGGTCCAGCACCGTGGCCGCCAGCACCGTCTTGAACGTGCTGCACAGCGGGAACCGCTCATCCTGGCGATGGCCGATGCGGCGACCGCTGGCGGTATCCAGCACGGTCACGCCAAGCCGGCCCGCGCAGGCCTTTTCCAGGGCGGCAAAGTCCGTGGCGGCGGCGATCGCGCCGGCCGCCGCCGACGTGCCAACGCCCCTGCCGGCAGCACGGGCGATCAGCGGCAGAGCCAGTGAAGACACCACTGCTGAAGTACTGAACTGAAGGAATCGTCGACGGGGCAACATGCAGGACCTCCGGAAAGTGAACCCGATTATCGAAAGCCCCCGCCGCGCCTGACCAGCGCGTTTTTTCAGCACGTGCCATCAATTTCATTCATGCCTAAGAAGGGCATTCAACGGAGATTCCACGAACCATCCGGATCCCGCTACGATCAGTCATCATTTCAGCTCACGGCTTTCCGATGCTGCATCCGACTCTGCCGCTCAACGCCCTGCGCGCCTTCGAAGCAGCGGCCCGCCACCAGAACTTCACCCGCGCCGCGCTTGAGCTGTGCGTCAGCCAAGCCGCGTTGAGCCATCAGATCCGGGGGCTGGAGGACCGGCTGGGGATCCGCCTGTTCCATCGCCTGCCTCGCGGCGTCGCCCTCACCGATGAAGGCGCCGCGCTGTTCCCGGTGCTCAACGAAGCGTTCGAGCGCATCTCGGCCAGCATCGCGCGCTACACGGGGGGAGCGGCCCGCGAAGTGCTGACGCTGGGCGTGGTGGGTACCTTCGCCACCGGCTGGCTGCTGCCACGCCTGGCCGCGTTCGAGGCCACGCATCCGGATATCGAGCTTCGCGTGCAGACGCACAACAACCGCATCGATCTTGCCGGCGAAGGCCTGGACCTGGCCATCCGCTTCGGTGAGGGCGACTGGCAGGGGCAGGCCTGCACGGCGATCCTGGATGCGCCGTTCGCACCGCTGTGCGCCCCCGCCCTGGCACGCCGGCTGAAACAGCCGCGTGATCTGGGCACGCTGCCGCTGCTGCGCTCCTATCGCAATGACGAATGGCCGCGCTGGCTGCAGGCGGCCGGGGTCAGCGGCGTGGAGGCGCGCGGGCCGATATTCGATTCGTCGCTGACCTTGGCCATGGCCGCTGCCGGAGGGGCCGGCGTGGCCCTGCTGCCGCTGCGCATGTTCGAACAGGAACTGGCGGAAGGACGGCTGCTACAGCCGTTCGCCACGACGCTGGAACTGGGCCGCTACTGGCTGACGAGGCTGCGCTCACGCGCCGAGCGTGAGCCTGCACGGCGCTTCCGCGAGTGGTTGCAGGCGCAGGGCTGATGCATGCGAGCGGTAGCGCCGGGCCAAGCCCGGCGAGCGCAGTACATCGGGAACACCACCGGGCATGGCCCGGCGCCCTCCATCAGGACTCCAGCAGTTCCATCCAGGCAGCTTCAGCCTTTTCCAGCTGCGCAGCGGCCGTTTCGCGATCACGGCCCAGCACGGCCATGCGGGTGCTGTCGGCATAGTTGGCCGGGTCCGCCAGTTGACGGTCCAGTTCGGCCAGGCCGGCTTCCAGCTCGGCCACCTTGGCTTCCGCCGCGGCCAGCTTGTGCGGATTCACCGGCTTCTTCTGCACGACCTGCGCCACCGGTGCGGTCTTGACCACCACCGGCTCTTCCACCTGCTCCATGCGCGCCTTGGTGCCCTGCGCCTGCGGACGGGTGCGCAGCCACGCAGCGTAGGCGTCGAGATCTCCGTCGAACGGCTCGACCACGCCATCGGCCACGCGCCAGTAGGTATCGCAGACCAGGCCGATCAGGTGGCGATCATGGGAGACCATCACGATCGCGCCTTCGAAGGTTGCCAGCGCTTCGGCCAGCGCCTCGCGCATTTCCAGGTCCAGGTGGTTGGTCGGTTCGTCCAGCAGCAGCACGTTCGGCTGCTGCCAGGCGATCAGCGCCAGCGCCAGGCGCGCACGCTCACCACCGGAGAAGCCATCGACCGGCTCGAATGCACGATCACCCGGGAAATTCCACTTGCCGAGGAAGTCGCGGAACGACTGGTTCGGCGCATCCGGCGCGATCTCGCGGAAATGCTCCATCGGCGACTGGCCTTCGTGCAGCGACTCGACCGTGTGCTGTGCGAAGTAGCCGATCTTCAGGTCCGGATGGGCCATGCGCTCTCCGGTAATCGGTGCCAGCTCGCCCACCAGGGTCTTCACCAGAGTGGTCTTGCCGGCGCCGTTGGGGCCGAGCAGGCCGATGCGTTGTCCCGCTTCCAGACCAAAGCCGACGTTGTGCAGGATCACGGCGTCCTGGCCATAGCCCGCCTCGACATGATTCAGGCGGATCAGCGAGAACGGCAGTTTGGCGGGCGGTGCGAACTCGATACGGAACTCGCGCTCGGCACGCACGGCCTCGGTACCGGCCAGCTTGGCCAGACGCTTCATGCGGCTCTGCGCCTGCGCGGCCTTGCTGGCCTGCGCCTTGAAGCGGTCGATGAAGCTCTGCAGATGGGCCCGCTCGGCCTGTTCCTTCTCGTGCGCGATCTGCTGCTGGCGCAGCTGCTCGGCACGTTGGCGCTCGAAATCGGTGTAGCCGCCCGGGTACAGCTTGGCGCCACCCCCATGCAGGTGCAGGGTGTGGGTGGCAACGTTGTCGAGGAACTCGCGGTCATGCGAGATCAGCAGCAGCGTGCCGGGGTACTTCAGCAGCCACTGTTCCAGCCAGTACACCGCATCCAGATCGAGGTGGTTGGTCGGTTCGTCGAGCAGCAGCAGGTCGCTGGGCATCATCAGCGCGCGGGCCAGGTTCAGGCGCACGCGCCAGCCACCGGAGAAGGAGGACACCGCGCGGTGGTGGGTCTCGGCCGGGAATCCGAGGCCGTGCAGCAGCTTGCCGGCACGTGCTTCGGCGTCATAGGCGCCCATCTCGGCCATCCGGGTATGGGCATTGGCCACCGCCTCCCAGTCTTCACGGGCGGTCGCATCGGCCTCTTCGGCCAGCACGGCGGCCACTTCCGTATCGCCACCGAGCACGAAGCTCAACGCCGGATCCGGCAGCGACGGGGTTTCCTGGGCCACGCTGGCAATGCGGACCTTGCCGGGCAGGTCGACGTCGCCCTTGTCGGCCTCCAGTTCGCCCTTCACCGCCGCGAACAGGCTGGACTTGCCGGCACCGTTGCGGCCGACCACGCCCACCCGGTAACCGGCATGCAGGGTCAGGTCGACGTTGGACAACAGCAGCCGCTCGCCGCGGCGCAAGGCGAAATTACGAAGCGAAATCATCGGGGGAGGGGTCCATATAACCGGATGGAATGTGCTGGTGAGCACTGTTCCTGCGACGCAATTCTAGCGTTAACGAATACTTGACGCGCCCCGGGATGCGCAGCGGCTGGCGTTTCCTCTCTCCCACGTCCTCGCCGCACGTGTCCCGGGCCCCTCTCATGATGATGCCCATCGCGGCTAAATGGTTGCTGCTGCAACGTTTTTTCCGATGGCCGGCATTTGACAGGCACTGAATATCCCGTTAATTCCTATTTTGCGCACCGCAACAACCGTCGTCCGCTTCACCTCGTGATGTCGATACCGGTGCCGTCCCCGCCAACCGGAGTTCCGTCCCGATGACCCGCAAGACCAGCCTGATCGCCGCCGCCGTCGCTGTCGCACTCGGTGGCTCTCCGTTCCTCGCCGCCGCCCAGCAGAGCGGTACTGCCGCCAACACACTGGACACCGTGATCGTCACCGGTACCCGCGTGGCCGACCGCACGGTCGCCGAATCGCAGTCCCCGATCGACATCATCACCCCCGAGGTTCTGCAGTCCACCGGCACCAGCGAACTGGCCACCGCGCTGTCGCGTGCCCTGCCCTCGCTGAACTTCCCGCGCCCGGCCCTGACCGACGGCACCAGCGGCGTGCGACCGGCGCAGCTGCGTGGCCTGTCACCGGACCAGGTGCTGGTGCTGGTCAACGGCAAGCGCCGCCACACCTCCGCCATGATCAACGTCAACGGCAGCATCGGCCGCGGCTCGTCGGCGGTGGACATCAATGCGATTCCGATCGCCGCCATCGAGCGCGTTGAAGTGCTGCGCGACGGCGCTTCGGCGCAGTACGGCTCGGACGCCATCGCCGGCGTCATCAACATCGTGCTCAAGGGCAGCGGCAGCGGCGGCAGCCTGGCCGTCGACTACGGCCAGTATTCGGCCGGCGATGGCAACAAGTACCAGCTCTCCGGCGATACCGGCGTGGAGTTCGGCAGCGGCCGTGGCCGCCTGCACGTGGCCGGGCAGATCAGCCAGCAGGATGAAAGCAACCGCGCCGGTCCTTACCAGGGCAGCACACCCAACACCGGCAATTTCCCTGGCATCGGCGAGACGACCTTCGTGGTCGGCGATCCGCGCGTGGATGCGACCGCCGCCTCGGCCAACGCCAGCTTCGACTTCAGCGACCGCGTTACCGGCTACGCCAGCGCGTTGCTCAGCAACCGCGACATCACCTCGTTCGCGTTCTACCGCTCGCGCAACCACAGTGGGCAGGGCGCCCTGCTGGCCCAGATCTATCCCGACGGCTTCGTGCCGCAGATCAACCAGTACTCCAAGGACCGCTCGCTGGTGGCCGGCGTCAAGGGCAGCACCGACAGCGGCTGGACCTGGGACCTGAGCCTGAACCACGGCGAGAACACCCTGGATTTCCACACCCGCAACACCATCAACTACAGCCTGGGCACGGCCAGCCCGAGCTCGTTCTACGACGGCACGTTGAAGTACCAGCAGGACATCTTCAATGCCGACCTGACCAAGTCGCTGGACTGGGGCCTGGCCTATCCGGTGACGCTGTCCTTCGGTGGTGAGTACCGCAAGGAGAAGTGGGACCAGAACCCGGGCGAGCTGAATTCGTACACCGGCAGCGGCGCACAGGGCTTCGCCGGCTTCACCCCGACCAATGAAGTGCATACCGACCGCCACAACTATGCGGTCTACGCCGGCCTGGAAGCGGACCTGACCGAGAAGTTCTCCGCCGGCCTCACCGGGCGCTACGAAGACTATTCGGACTTCGGTGACCGCTTCTCCGGCAAGCTTTCGGCACGCTACGCGTTCACCGACAAGGTCGCGCTGCGGGCCACCGCGTCCAGTGGCTTCCGCGCGCCATCGCTGGGCCAGCAGGGCTACCAGGCGGTGACCAGCACCATCATCAACGGTGACTTCTTCGAACGCGGCACTTTCCCCACCACCAGCCCGGCCGCACAGGCGCTGGGCGCCTCGCCACTGAAGGCCGAGACCTCCACCAGCTACAGCCTGGGCCTGGTGCTGCAGCCGGTGGACCGCCTGTACGTGACCGTCGACGCATACCAGATCGACATTGACGATCGCATCGCGCTGTCCTCCAACATCACCACCACGCCGGCTGCCGCCGCGCTGCTGGGCGGGCTGGGCCTGCCGCAGGTGACGGCCTTCTCGTACTTCACCAACGCACTGGACACGCGCACGCGCGGCGTGGACTTCGTCTCCAGCTATACCGTGCCCTTCAGTGCCAGCAGCCTGGAGCTGACGGCGGCCTACAGCTACAACGAAACCGAAGTGAAGCGGGTGAACGGGTCTCCGTCGGTGTTCCCGACGCTGGGTATCTCGCAGTCGCTGATCGGCCGCGATGAGATCGGCCGGATCGAGGACAGCTATCCGCGCGACAAGGCGATCCTCAGCGGCACCTGGCGCTCGGATCATTGGGAGCTGGGCCTGGCGGCCACACGCTACGGCAAGTTCACCGTGCGCAATTCGGCCACCGCGCTGCGTGACCAGACCTACGGTGATGCCTGGGTAGTGGATGCCTCGGCCAGCTACAAGCCGAGCAGCAACTGGACCCTGACCGTCGGCGCGGACAATCTGCTGGACAAGTATCCGGACCGGACGGCGGACCTGCAGAACTCGACCTTCGGCATGCTGCCGTACAGCAACTACTCGCCGTTCGGCTTCAACGGCGCGTATGTGTACGGGCGTATCAGGTACAACTGGTAAGCGGCACCGGTAACGCCGGGCCACGCCCGGCGGCGCGGTGGAACGTGCATCCCTTCTGTTCCGGCAGAAGGGATCGGCCCTGTACTGCTCAAACCATCCGTTCCACCTGCCGGGTTTGCTGCATCTGGCCGCTTGGGTGAAAATCGGGACATCCCCCTCCCCGAACCCTGCGAGTGCCGATGCACCATGACACCGACCTGATCAACATCGTCGCCGTTGGCCTGGGGCTCGCCTTCATCTTCGGCGCGCTGGCCAACAAGCTGCGCTTGTCTCCCCTGGTCGGGTATCTGGTTGCTGGCATCTGCGTGGGGCCATTCACCCCGGGGTTCGTCGCCGACCAGGCGCTGGCCAACCAGCTGGCCGAACTGGGCGTGATGCTGCTGATGTTCGGCGTCGGCCTGCACTTCTCGCTGAAGGACCTGATGGCGGTCAAGGCCATCGCCATCCCGGGTGCCATCGGCCAGATCGCAGTGGCCACCCTGCTCGGCTGGGGCGTGGCGTGGTTGATGGGCTGGCCGACACTGCATGGGGTGATCTTCGGCTTCTCGCTGGCCACCGCCAGTACCGTGGTCCTGCTGCGGGCGATGGAAGAGCGCCGCCTGCTGGAGACCATGCGCGGCAAGATCGCAGTGGGCTGGCTGATCGTGGAGGATCTGGCCTGCGTACTGGCACTGGTGATGATGCCGGTGCTCGCCGGCGTGTTCGGCCCCGATGCGGCCAAGGAAACCCACACCGTCGGCAGCGTGCTGGCCGATCTGGGCTGGACGTTCGTGCAGCTTGGCCTGTTCGTGGCCGTGATGCTGGTGGTCGGTCGGCGGGTCATTCCCTGGATCCTCGAACGCATCGCCGGCACCGGCTCGCGCGAGCTGTTCACCCTGTCAGTGCTGGCGATCGCACTGGGCGTGGCCTTCGGTTCGGCCATGCTGTTCGGCGTGTCCTTCGCGCTGGGCGCGTTCTTCGCCGGGATGCTGCTCAACGAATCGGAACTGAGCCACAAGGCGGCGCATGATTCGCTGCCGCTGCGAGATGCGTTCGCGGTGCTGTTCTTCGTTTCGGTGGGCATGCTGTTCGACCCCAACATCGTCGTGCAGCATCCGTGGCAGGTACTGGCCACGGTGCTGATCATCATGTTCGGCAAGTCCGCCGCCGCCTTCTTCATTGTGCGTGCGTTCGGCCACCCGAGCAGCACCGCGCTGACCATCTCGGCCAGCCTGGCGCAGATCGGTGAGTTCGCCTTCATCATCGCCGGCCTCGGTGTCTCGCTGCAGATCCTGCCGAAGGAAGGACAGTCGCTGGTGCTGGCCGGTGCACTGGTGTCGATCATGCTCAACCCGCTGGTGTTCGGCCTGCTCGACCGCTGGCAGGCGAAGCAGGAGCAGCTGCCGCAGGCGCCGGAGCCGGAAGAAGCCACCGGGCCCTCGCGCGACCTGCATGACCACGCCATCGTGATCGGCTACGGCCGCGTCGGCAGCGAGCTGGCGCAGGTGCTGCGCGACCGCGGCGTACCGGTGCTGGTGATCGATGACAACAAGGACCATGTCGAGCGTGCACATGCCAGTGGCCTCGCGGCGATCCGTGGCAGCGCCGCGGCCGACCGGGTGCTGGCCGAGGCCCACCCGGAGCGCGCCAAGATCGCCGTCCTGGCCATTCCGCAGCCATTGGAAGCCGGCGAAGCGCTGGCCAAACTGCGCGCGATCAATCCCGAGCTGACCCTGCTGGCACGGGCACACAGCGATGCTGAAGTGAAGCACCTGCTGGAACATGGCGCCGATGGCACGGTGATGGCCGAGCGCGAGCTGGCCTATTCGCTGGCGGAGATGATCATGTCCACCCCGCCCTACCGGAATCTCGGCCAGCACAGCATTCCGGTGGTGTGAGGCAGGGCGGATGGCGTAGCGCCGGGCCATGCCCGGCGGCTGCCATGAAAAATCCCCGGTCGACCCGCATCGACCGGGGATAGGTAACACCAGTGCCACGCCTTGGAGAGGCAGCTCCACCGTAGCGCATCGCGGCGGCGGTGGTGATCGCCACTGGCGATGACGACCAAGCGCCTGGCTATCAGGCGCCGGCCAGCGCCTGCTGCAGGTCGGCCTGCAGGTCGCCGATGTGCTCGATGCCGATCGACAGCCGCACCGTGTCTTCGCTGACCCCGGCGCGGGCCAGTTCATCGGCATCCAGCTGGCGGTGGGTGGTGGATGCCGGATGGGTGGCCAGCGACTTGGCGTCACCCAGGTTGACCAGCCGCGTGAACAGCTTCAGTGCGTCCAGGAAGCGGGCACCGGCCTCACGTCCGCCAGGAAGGCCAAAGGTCAGCACGCCTGAGCCCTGCCCACGCAGGTAACGCTGTGCGCCCGCATGCTCAGGGTCATCCGGCAGGCCGGCATAGCGCACCCACGCCACCTTCGGATGCTGCTTCAGATACTGCGCCACGGCCAGCGCGTTGGCGTTGATCCGTTCCATGCGCAGGGCCAGGGTCTCGATGCCCTGCAGGATGAGGAACGCATTGAACGGCGACAGCGCCGCGCCGGTATTGCGCAGCGGCACCACCCGCGCACGGCCGATGTAGGCGGCCGGGCCGAGGGCGTCGGTGTAGACCACACCGTGATAGCTCGGGTCCGGCTGGTTGAGACGGGCGAAACGCTGTGGCTGCGCCGTCCAGTCGAAGCGGCCCGAATCGATGATCGCTCCCCCCAGACTGTTGCCATGGCCGCCGAGGTACTTGGTCAGCGAGTGCACCACGATATCCGCGCCATGCTCGAACGGGCGCAGCAGGAAAGGCGTGGCAACCGTGTTGTCGACAATCAAGGGCACGCCGGCGGCATGGGCGACTTCGGCAATCGCGGCGATGTCGGTGACATTCCCGCGTGGATTGCCGATCGACTCCACGAACACCGCCTTGGTACGGCTGTCGATGAGGGGAGCAAAGGCTGACGGATCGGCCGGGTCGGCGAACCGCGCCTGGATGCCGTACTGCGGCAGCGTATGCGCCAGCAGATTGAGGCTGCCGCCATACAGCGCACTGGCGGCGACGATGTTGTCGCCTGCTTCGGCGATGGTCTGGATCGCATAGGTGATCGCAGCCTGCCCGGATGCCAGCGCCAGCGCACCGATCCCGCCTTCCAGCGCGGCCAGACGTTGCTCCAGCACGTCGGTGGTGGGATTCATGATGCGGGTATAGATGTTGCCCTGCACCTTCAGATCGAACAGATCGGCGCCGTGCTGGGTGTCATCGAAGGCGTAGGCCACGGTCTGGTAGATGGGCACCGCCACTGCGCGCGTGGTCGGGTCGGGCCGGTAGCCGCCGTGCACGGCCAGGGTTTCCAGTTGCCACTGCGGATCACTCATCGCGTCAGGTTCCATCCGGGGAAACCTGCACGATAGGCGACCCCACCGCGCACGCTGAGAGCCGCTGGCGATGAGCCCGTAACCTGTGGTTATCAGGACCTGCCCGGCAGCCCGCAGGTTCCCGCCCCCATGGGCGGGAACCCGGCCGACATCAGGCCTTGGCGAACACCAGGTGACCGCCGTCGTTGCCGACCTCGATGGTGTCACCGTTGGCGAAGGCGCCCGACAGGATCTTCTGTGCCAGCGGATTCTCCAGCTGCGACTGGATCGCGCGCTTCAGCGGGCGTGCGCCGTATACCGGATCGAAGCCCACATTGCCCAGCAGGTCGAACGCGGCGTCGGACACCACCAGCTTCAGGCCGCGCTCGGCCAGCCGCTTCTCCAGCCCGCGCATCTGGATGCGCGCGATCTGCTTGATCTGCTGCTTGTCCAGCGGGTGAAACACCACGATATCGTCGAGGCGGTTGATGAACTCCGGACGGAAGTGCGCCTGCACCACCCCCATCACCGCGGCCTTCATCTGCATGTAGGCCTCCGGGCTGTCGTCACCGCTCATGTCCTGGATCTGGTGCGAGCCCAGGTTCGAGGTCATCACGATGACGGTATTGCGGAAGTCCACCGTGCGGCCCTGGCCATCGGTCAGGCGGCCATCGTCCAGCACCTGCAGCAGGATGTTGAACACGTCCGGATGCGCCTTCTCGACCTCGTCGAGCAGGATCAGCGAGTACGGACGGCGACGCACGGCTTCTGTCAGGTAGCCCCCTTCCTCATAGCCGACGTAGCCTGGAGGCGCACCGATCAGGCGGGCGACGCTGTGCTTCTCCATGAACTCGCTCATGTCGATGCGGATCATCGCGTCGGCGCTGTCGAACAGGAATTCGGCCAGGGACTTGCACAGTTCAGTCTTGCCGACGCCGGTCGGGCCCAGGAACAGGAACGAGCCGGCAGGCCGGTTCGGGTCGGACAGGCCCGCGCGTGAGCGACGCACCGCGTCGGACACCACCTTGATCGCCTCTTCCTGGCCGACCACGCGGTTGTGCAGCACCTCTTCCATCCGCAACAGCTTGTCGCGCTCGCCTTCGAGCATCTTGTTCACCGGGATGCCGGTCCAGCGCGACACGACCTCGGCGATCTCCTCATCGGTCACCCGGTCCTGCACCAGCTTGAAGTCCTTGTGCTCGGCTTCCTGGGCAGCCGCCAGCTGCTTTTCCAGTTGGGGCAGCAGCCCATACTGGATCTCGCTCATCCTGGCGAAATCCTGCCGGCGCTGCGCGGCTTCCAGCTCCAGCTTGGCCTGCTCCACCTGCTCCTTGATCTTCGTTGCGCCCTGCAGCGCGGCCTTCTCCGACTTCCAGATTTCATTGAGGTCGGAGAATTCGCGCTCCAGCACCTCGATGTCATTCTCCAGATCGGCAAGGCGCTGCCGCGAGGCATCGTCCTTCTCCTTCTTCAGCATTTCGCGCTGGATCTTCAGCTGGATCACGCGCCGCTCCAGCCGATCCAGTTCCTCGGGCTTGGAGTCGATCTCCATGCGCAGGCGCGAGGCGGCCTCGTCCATCAGATCGATGGCCTTGTCCGGCAGCTGGCGGTCGGTGATGTAGCGGTTGGACAGCGTGGCCGCAGCAACGATAGCCGGGTCGGTGATTTCAACGCCGTGGTGCAGGGCGTACTTCTCCTTCAGCCCACGCAGGATGGCAATGGTGTCCTCCACCGAAGGCTCGCCCACGAATACCTTCTGGAAGCGGCGTTCCAGTGCGGCATCCTTCTCGATGTACTTGCGGTACTCGTCCAGCGTGGTGGCACCGATGCAGTGCAGCTCGCCGCGCGCCAGCGCCGGCTTCAGCATGTTGCCGGCGTCCATCGCACCGTCGGCCTTGCCGGCCCCGACCATGGTGTGCAGCTCATCGATGAACAGGATGATCTGCCCTTCGTTCTTGGCCAGGTCGTTCAATACGCCCTTCAGTCGCTCCTCGAATTCACCGCGGAACTTGGCGCCGGCGATCAACGCGCCCATGTCCAGTGACAGCACGCGCTTGCCGCGCAGGCCCTCGGGCACTTCGTCGTTGATGATGCGCTGGGCCAGCCCTTCCACGATCGCGGTCTTGCCCACGCCGGGTTCGCCGATCAGCACGGGGTTGTTCTTGGTCCGGCGCTGCAGTACCTGGATGGTGCGGCGGATTTCCTCGTCACGGCCGATCACCGGGTCCAGCTTGCCGCTCTCGGCGCGCGCGGTCAGGTCGATGGTGTACTTCTCCAGCGCCTGGCGCTGCTCTTCGGCGTTCTCCGACTGCACGTTCTCGCCGCCGCGCAGCTTGTCGATCGCCGACTGCAGGCGCGCCTTGTCGGCACCGGCGGCGCGCAGCGCCATGCCAAGCGTGCCGCCATCCTCCAGCGCCGCCAGCACGAACCACTCGCTGGCGATGAAGGCATCGCCGTGCTGCTGGGCCAGCTTGTCGGTGTGGTTGAGCAGGCGGTTGAGATCATTGCCGATCGACAGGTTGCCGGCCTGCCCGGACACCTTCGGCAGCGCGTCCAGCGCCTCGTCCAGGCGCTCGCGCAGCACCGGTACATTGACACCGGCCTGCGCCAGCAGCGGGCGCGTGCTGCCGCCCTGCTGGTCCAGCAGTGCGCTGAACACGTGGACCGGTTCGATGATGCTGTTGTCGCGGCCCGCGGCCAACGACTGCGCGTCCGCCAGCGCCTGCTGGAAACGCGAAGTGAGCTTGTCCATCCGCATTGCGAATCCTCATCGGTCGTCAGTGCCGGCCCGTGCCGGCGATGCTGGAAAGATGCGGTTGCACCACCCGGTTTCAAGGGCGGCTGCGACTGCACCCCGGGGCCAGTCAGCCTGGGGCCAGCATGCCGGAACGGGTGTGGTCGGCGCGTTGATCCGGATCAGTTACGCATGGCGGGCCGCGCCCGCGATCGCTCAGCGCGCGATCGCGCTGCGGATCGCCCGGAGCTGCTGCTTGACCGCCCGCGATTGCGCCACATCCATGCGCAGCAGGGCCTTCTGGCCAATCGAGCGCGCCTGCAGATCCGGATCCACGAAGCGGTAGCGGCCCCGTTCATCGCGTTGAACGAGGGGCGCCTGCTGCGGCTCCGGGGTCTCCAGCAGATGGTCGATCACCGCCACCAGGCGATCATTGAAGTAGCCCTCTGGCCGCCCAAGATCGACATAGGCCTGCTGGATCAACGGGTAGAAGCGCTTGTACGCCGTAGCCGTTGCCGCCGGGTCCAGCGCGGTGAATGCCTGCACATAGGGCGCATAGCGCGCGGCGTTGCTGGCGGCGATGCGTTCCCCGCCCTCGCCCGGCTCGACCTGCAGGCTCCCCGGCAGAGGCCGCGCGGCCAATGCGGTCGGCGGAACACTGGCCTTGTCCAGATTGTCGACCTGGGTCACCAGGCGCTGGATCAGGTGATCGCGCAGCAGCAGGGTGAGCGGCCCCTCCCCCTGGAACAGCTGGCTCAATGCGCTCCAGGCCGCGATATCGCTGTCGGCCAGTTTCGGCAGCGCGGGATCGGCCGCGGCTTCGGTGTCCAGCGGATGCTGGATGGCGGGCGGCGCCGGTGCGGTTTCTGCGGCCGCCTTCGGTTGTGGCGGTGCGCCAGCACTGGCGGGGGGCGACTGCACCGGCACCGGGACACCGTCCGCCAGGCTCTTGAGCTGATCGCGGAACAGCCAACCGCCCGCGCCACCGATCACCACCACACCCAGCACCCAGGGCCATACCGCCTTTCCACTCTGCATGATGCAGTCCCTCGTTTTCCATCTGCATGGACAAGGTGTGACCCTCTCGATTCCCGAGGGTTCCCCGCGTGTTCCGCTGCCGTTGGGGTTGGCGCCGCACGCAGGGCACGCTCACGCCTGCTTTGCGCGCGCTGCGCGAGGCTGTGCACCTTGTCGTGGGGAGACCGTGCCATGCACTACGCGTTGTACTACTGGACCGGCATCCAGGGACGTGGCGAATTCGTACGATTGGCCTTGGAAGACGCTGGCGCCGACTACATCGACATGGCGCGGATACATGGCGACGCCGTGATGCAGCCCTTTCTCGATGGCCACAGTGAGGGCGCGCAACCGTTCGCCCCCCCGTTCCTCAAGGCGGGGCGTCAGGTCATCGCGCAGGTCGCAGCGATCCTGGATTTTCTCGGCCCGACCCTGGATCTGGTGCCGCAGGCCGCGTCGCGGCGCATGCAGGCGCTGCAGTTGCAGCTGACCATTGCCGATCTGGTGGCTGAAGTACACGACACCCACCATCCGATTGCCACGTCGAAGTACTACGAGGAACAGAAGACCGAAGCCAACGCACGTGCGGCGTCATTGCGCAGCGAGCGGCTGCCGAAGTTCCTCGGCTATTTCGAGCAGGTGCTGGCGGCCAACGGTGGCCGCCATGCACTGCGCGAGCACTCCTACGTGGATCTGTCGCTGTTCCAGCTGATGAGCGGGCTGGACTACATGTTCCCGCGCCGGATGCAGGCACTCACGCCGCGCCTGCCCCTGCTGCGGGCACTGCAGGAGCGGGTGGCGAAGCGACCGAACATCGCTGCCTATCTCGCGTCGGAGCGGCGATTGGCGTTCAACACCAACGGCATCTTCCGCCACTACCCCGAGCTGGACGGAGAGCGGTAGCGCCGGGCCATGCCCGGCGTCACCGGTCAATGATCGGCGCGATCACCCAGCGGCTTCACCGCCTGCTTCTGCAGCGACAACAGCCCCAGCAGCAGTGCCAGCGCCACGTAAGCCCCCGCAAACTGCCAGCTGATGGTACGCGCCAGGCCTTCAAGGTCCCACGGCAGGTAGATGCCGCCGCGCGGATCCACCGAGTGGATCAGGCCGAACAGGGTCAGCACAGCCGCCACCAGCAGGAAGCCGCAGGCGCGGCGCAGACGGCCGTCAACCATCGCGGCCACGGCGGAAATCCACAGCATCGAGGTGATGATGAAGCCGTTGCCCAGAGTGAAGATCACCGCCAGTTCCGGCAGGCCGTGTCCATCGAGCTTGGTCAGCAGCTGCGGCAGCTGGTCCGGTGCGATCCAGCCCGGCGCTTTGATCGCCAGCAGGTAGGCCACCGAAGGCAGGAAGCCGAACACCATCGCTCCGGCGTGCTGTCGCGGTGTGGCCTGGAAGGCCTGGGTGGTGATGTCGATGGCGACGTACACGATGATCGGCGCCAGCACCGCCAGCGGCAGCCACTGCACCAGCCCGGAAATGATGCCCAGCATGCCGCCGATGCCGACGAACAGGCCCGTCAGCAGCGTGTACCCGCTGCGTGCGCCCATGTGCTTGTATGCAGGCTGGCCGATGTAGGGGGTGGTCTGCGCGACACCGCCGCAGACACCGGCCACCAGCGTGGCCACCGCTTCCACCAGCAGGATATCGCGGGTGCGGTAATCATCCCCGGCCGCGCGCGCGCTCTCGGACACGTTGATGCCACCGACCACCATCAGCAGGCCGAACGGCAACAGCAGCGGCAGGTAGGTCATTGCGGTGGGCAGGCCGTCCAGGAAGCCCAGCGTCGGCAGCGGCAGCACCACCTGCGGCGGCGTCCACGCCGGCACGTGGAAGCCGGGGGCCCCCAGTCCCGCAAGACCGAGGCCGTAGTACAGGACGGTGCCGAACACGAACGCCAGCAGCACACCCGGGCCACGCACCGGCAACCGGCCCTTGGCGATCAGCACATACAGCAGCAGGCCCAACGTGGTGAAGCCGACCAGTGGCGAACGCAGGGTTTCCAGCAACGGCAGCAGGCCCATCAGTACCAGCGCGATGCCGGCGATGGAGCCGAGCAACGCTGCACGCGGCAGCGCGCGGGTGACGGCTTCGCCGAAGAAGGAGAGCACCAGCTTGAGCGCGCCCATGATGACCAGCGCCGCCATGCCCAGCTGCCAGGTCGCAATGCCGGCGGCATGCGGGTCCATGCCCTGCTGCTTGAACGCGACGAACGCCGGACCGAGCACCAGCAACGCCATGCCGATGCTGGTGGGTGCATCCAGCCCCAGCGGCATCGCGGTGACGTCATCACGCCCTGTGCGTGCCGCCAACCGGCGCGCCATCAGCGTGTACAGCAGATTGCCGATCAGCACGCCGAAGGCGGTACCGGGAAACATTCGGCCGAACACCACGTCGGCGGGAAACTGGAAGATGCCGACCAACGCCATGGCGATGAAGCCGAGGATGGAGAGGTTGTCGACGACCAGGCCGAAGAAGCCATTGAAGTCACCGGCGACGAACCAGCGACGCGGTGCGGCGGAAGCGGGAGCGGACATGGAAGGGGCGATGGGGGTGGGGAGCGCCGATGGTAGGCCCAGCGGGGCCGGCGCGCCAATTCCACGGTGGAATGATGGGTTCCAGCCAACGGCAGGGCCCCTCGTGGCCGGGCGCAAATCGCAGATCCCGGGCTGGCCCGTGCGGGTGGGCGTCGCGGGGGACGCCGTGAACCCA
>NZ_JAOCKC010000036.1:0-22424 GCF_029844625.1 Stenotrophomonas sp. GD03680
CTTCCCCAACCCAACCCTCCCTGCGCCAGGTGGTGGCCGACGCCAGCGCCCGCCTGGGCGGCATCGACGCCCGCCACGAAGCCGAGCTGCTGCTGATGCATGTGCTGGAGCGTCCACGCAGCTGGCTGTTCGCCCATGCGACCGATCCGCTGCCGGCAACGGCGCAGGCTGCCTTCGAGGCGCTGCTGGCGCGTCGCGCCGCCGGTGAGCCGGTGGCCTACCTGACCGGCCGGCGCGGGTTCTGGACGCTTGATCTGCGGGTCGATGCGGCGACCCTCATCCCGCGTCCGGAAACCGAACTGCTGGTGGAGCTGGCGCTGGAACGCCTGCCATCGGACCGCCCGCTGTCCGTGGCCGACCTCGGCACCGGCAGTGGTGCGATCGCCCTGGCCCTGGCCAGCGAGCGGCCGCTGGCACAGGTGCTGGCCACCGATGCCAGCCCCGGTGCACTGGCCATGGCTGCGCGCAATGCCGCCCACCATGAACTGCGCAACGTGCGTTTCGCTGAAGGTGGACAGGACTGGTACGCACCGCTGCAGGGCGCGCGCTTTGCACTGATTGCCAGCAATCCGCCCTACATCGCCAGCGAAGATCCGCATCTGCAGCAGGGCGACCTGAGGTTCGAGCCGGCCAGCGCGCTGGCGTCCGGCATCGACGGACTGGACGATATCCGCCGCATCGTCGCAGGCGCGCCCGAACACCTGCAGCCGGCGGGCTGGCTGCTGATCGAGCACGGCTGGGACCAGGGCGCGGCGATCCGCACGCTGTTCGATGCGGCCGGTTTCGCCGACGTGCAGACCCAGCAGGACCTTGAGCAGCGTGATCGGGTCACCCTCGGCCGGCGACCGGCCTAGAATGGGGGTTCTCCTGCCCCGGCAGGGCATCACCCTGGAGCTGCAAGCATGCGTACGCTGTACCCCGCCATCACCCCCTATGACGTCGGCACCCTGAAGGTCGACGACCGCCACACGCTGTACTTCGAGCAGTGCGGCAATCCGGATGGCAAGCCGGTGGTGATGCTGCACGGCGGTCCGGGCGGCGGTTGCAGCGACAAGATGCGCCAGTTCCATGACCCGGCGAAGTACCGCATCATCCTGTTCGACCAGCGCGGTGCCGGCCGTTCCACGCCGCATGCGGATCTGGTGGACAACACCACCTGGGACCTGGTGGCCGATATCGAGCGGCTGCGCGAGCATTTGAACGTGGACCGCTGGCAGGTGTTCGGAGGCAGCTGGGGGTCAACCCTGGCGCTGGCCTACGCCGAAACCCATCCGCAGCGCGTCACCGAACTGGTTCTGCGCGGCATCTTCATGCTCCGCCGCTGGGAGCTGGAGTGGTTCTACCAGGAAGGCGCCAACCGCCTGTTCCCCGATGCATGGGAGCACTATCTGAAGCCCATTCCGGTGGTTGAACGCCATGACCTGATCTCGGCGTTCCACCGTCGCCTGACCAGTGAAGACGAGGCGACCCGCCTGGAAGCAGCCAAGGCCTGGGCCGTGTGGGAGGGTGCGACCAGCTTCCTGCATGTGGATGACGACTTCATCAACAGCCACGAAGACCCGCATTTCGCGCTGGCCTTTGCCCGTATCGAGAACCACTACTTCGTCAATGGTGGCTTCTTCGAGGTGGAAGACCAGCTGCTGCGCGACGCGCACCGCATCGCCGACATCCCGGGCGTGATCGTGCATGGCCGCTACGACGTGGTGTGCCCGCTCGCCAATGCCTGGGACCTGACCAAGGTGTGGCCGAAGGCGAAGCTGGAAATCACCCCGGCATCGGGCCACTCCGCGTTCGAAGCGGAGAATGTCGACGCGCTGGTGCGCGCCACGGACAGCTTCGCGTAACACGCCGGTAGCGCCGGGCCACGCCCGGCGGCATTGCGATCTGTTGCCGCGGTCTGACTCGCCGGGCATGGCCCGGTGCTACCAGTCCCCTGCAAGCAGCGCGTCGGCCAGCACCTGCAGCTTCGGCGAGTGCTGGCGCGAAGGTGGGTAGATCAAAGAGAGTTCGCGGCTGCGGCCTTCATACGGTTGCAGCACGCGCAGCAGACGGCCGTCGGCCAAGGCGTCGGCCACGGCGAAGTCCATTACCTGCACGATGCCGATGCCGGCGATGGCGGCTTCCACCAATGGGTCGCCGCTGTCGAACACCATCCGCGTCGGTGGCGTGAACTCGCGTAGCTGGCCGTCCTGAAGGAACTGCCAGTCCACCAGGCGGCCACTGCGCAGGTTGCGCACGGCCAGGCAGGCATGCCCCGCCAGTGCGGCCACATCACCCGGTGCACCGCGCCGGGCAAGGTAGTCCGGGCTGGCGACGGTCACCCAGCGCAGCGGTCGCAGGGGCCGGGCGACGATGCGCTGGTCGGCGATGGTGCCGGTACGCAGCGCGGCGTCGAACCCCTCTTCGACCAGGTCGACCAGGCGATCGCTGAGCACGGCTTCGACCTGCAGTTGTGAATGGCGCTCCAGCAGCGGCGCCAGCAGGGGCACCAGCACCTTGCGGCCGAACATCGACGGCGCACTGATCTTCAGCGTGCCCGACGGCGTGCAGGGGCGATCGGCAAGCTGCCGTTCCGCGTCCTCCAGTCCGCACAGCAGTGGCGCGACCTGTTCTACAAACTGGCGCCCATCCGGGGTCAATGCCACGTTGCGCGTGTTCCGCTGCAGCAGCTTCACGCCCAGGTCCACCTCGAGCCGGCTGATCGCGCGCGACAGCCCGGATTGGCTCAGGCCGAGCTGGCCGGCAGCGACGGTGAAGCTGCGTGCTTCGGCCACCTGCACCAGCATGCGCACCGCGTTGAGGTCCATCGATGATCCACTCATGCAGAAAATCATGACAGATATGGCGGGTGAGGGGTTTATTGATTCCGCTGCATCAATGAGACTGCGCTCCCGCTTCAGTCCAGACCACCGATGCCTCCCCTCAAATACCCGCGCTGGGCACTGACCCTGCTGGCCACCGCCCAGCTGATCATCGCCCTGGATGCCACCATGATCTTTGTCGCGCTGCATGACATGGGCCGCGCGCTGCAGATCAACGCGCAGCAGCTGCAATGGGTGGTCAGTGCCTACACCGTGGCCTTCGGCGGCAGCCTGCTGCTGGGCGGGCGTGCCGCCGACCTGATCGGCCGCCGCCGCTTCTACCGCCTGGGCATGCTGTTGTTCGCGGTGGCATCGCTGCTCGGCGCGCTGGCGCCGAATGCGGGCCTGTTGATCATCGCGCGCGCAGCGCAGGGCATCGGTGCCGCGCTGCTGTTCCCGGCAACGCTGGCCCTGATCAACACGCTGTATGAAGAAGGCCCGGCCCGCAACCGCGCGCTGGCGATCTGGAGCATGGCCAGTGCAGTGGGTCTTGCCTTGGGTACGCTGCTCGGTGGCGTACTCACCCAGGCCTTCGGCTGGCCGGCCGTGCTGGCGGTGATCGTGCCGCTGGCCACCGCGTGCGCGCTTGCCGCCGGTGCGTGGCTGCCGCCCGATGCTTCGCGCCCGCAGGGCCGTTCGTTCGATCTGGCCGGCTGCATCACCGTGACCCTGGGTGGCAGCCTGCTGGTGACCACGCTGGTACAGGGCCCCGAATGGGGGTGGACGGCGCCCGTCACGCTGGGCTGCCTGGTGCTGTCGATACTGATCCTGTTCGCGTTCGTGCAGATCGAGCTGCGCAGCCGCGATCCACTGATGCAGTTCGCGCTGCTGCGCCTGCCGGGCCTTCGTGCCGCCCTCGGCCTGACCTTCGCTTTCATGAGCAGCTACGGTGTGCAGTACTACTTCATGGCGCTGTACTTCCAGGACGGCTACGGCTGGAGTCCGCTGCAGGCCGGCCTGGCATTCCTGCCGGCCACGGCGGTGTGCACCGTGGGCATCCAGCTTGCCGAGTGGACGCTGCAGCGCTGGAGCGCGCGCAGGGTGCTGGTGATCGGCAACCTGGCCGGTGCCGTCGGCATCGCCTGGGTGGCGGCGGCACTGCCGCATGCCTCGAATTTCTGGCCATTGCTGCCGGGCGTGGTGGTGTTGAGCATCGGCCAGGGCATGACCTGGACCGCGATGTGGATCGTGGCGGGTCAGGGCGTGCCGGCGGCGCAGCAGGGCGTGGCGTCGGGCATGGCGGCCACCGCACAGCAGATCGGCGGTGCGCTGGGCCTGGCGGTACTGGTGATGGTGGCCAACGCCGACGTGGCAGCTGCCGGCTCTCCGGATGCGCTGGCCGGGCTGGTGCGTGCGGAGTACGGCGCCGCAGTGTTTGCACTGCTCGGCGTGGTCATCGCGCTGGCCCTGCGCCCGGCGCCGGTCGCCCCGGCGGTCCCCGCCTGCCTGGCCAACGACGCATGATCGACCTGCAGGATGACCCGGTAGCGCCGGGCCATCCCCGGCGAGGCGCAACGCGACGGTGAATCCTCCAGTGCCGCCGGGCATGGCCCGGCGCTACCGGGCCCGGATGGCGTTACACCGATGCCAGCAGCCGTGGCTGCAACGCGCTGAAGATCCGCGCCAGCCGCTCGGCCCACGCCTGCTGCCCGGCCGCGTCGGCGATCAGGTCCTGACGGATCTCCAGTTCGACGTGCACCAGGCCGCGCCCTTCGCCGTGCACCGGTACCGCGTAGTCGCTGGTATTGCTTACCGAATACGGTTCGTTGTCACCGACCACCAGATCGCCTTCGTCGCGCAGTGCCTGCAGCAGGGCGTGGGCAAAGCGCGTGTCCTGGTGGTACAGCACGCCGGCATGCCATGGCCGCAGCGTGCCGTTCATGGAGGGAGTGAAGCTGTGCATCATCACCAGCAGGGTCGGGCGGCCGGCTTCGCGGCGCGCATCCAGTTCCGCTTCGATGCGGGCGTGATAGGGCGCGTGGATCGCGTCGATGCGCTGCTGCCGTTGTGCGGCCGACAGGCCGGCGTTGCCCGGTACCACGGTGTGATCGCTTGCTTCCGGAATCAGGGTCGGCGATGCCAGCGGACGGTTGCAGTCGATCAGCAGGCGCGAATAGGTCTGCTCGATGGCCCAGGCATCCAGCCGTTCGGCCAATGCACGCGTGGTGCCGGCGATGCCGATGTCCCAGCCGATATGGCGGTCAAGTTCGCGCTGCGGCAGGCCGAGGCCGGCCAGTGCGCGCGGTACCTGCTGCCCGGCGTGATCGGCCAGCAGCAGGTACGGCGAAGCGCCCTGCGGCCGGTGGATGGTGTAGATCGCCGGGTCGTCAGCGCCCAGCAATGCCGGCAAGGTGTGCAGGTCGGCGTCAGCCACGCGGGCGCCCGTCCAGGTGATGTTCGATCATCCACAGCCCGGCCCAGAGCTTGGCATCGAGCTCGTAGCCTTCGCCCATCTTCTGCACCAGCCACGCGGCAGCCTGCTTGAGCGGGACCTCGTGCACCGTGATGTCCTCGCTGTCATCGCCGCCGCCTTCGCCGATCCGGCGCAGGCCGGTGGCGCGCACGAAGGCGATCTTCTCGCTGCTGGCGCCTGAGGAGGTCGGGCCGATCATCAGCACTTCGGCGTACTCGGCGGTCCAGCCGGTCTCTTCTTCCAGTTCGCGTACCGCCGAGACTTCGATCGACTCGCCGGCATGGATGTCACCGACCAGCCCGGCCGGCATCTCGATGGTCGATGCCTGCAGGGGCACGCGGAACTGCTCGACGAACAGCACCTTGTCCTCGGGGGTGACGGCGATGATGATCGCCGCCAGGCCACCGGCGTGGGTGCGTTCGCTGTACTCCCAGGTGCCGCGTACCAGCATGCGCTGGTACTTGCCTTCATAGACGACACGCGGGGCTTCGGTATTGCGCTGGCTCATGCGGGCTCGCCGGAATTGGAAAAGGAGGGAGTGGGAAGCGGGTCGGCCATGCCGGCGGCGTTGAACAGCCGGCGGCGGGTCATCGGGCCGAAGCGCAGGGTCTGGCACAGGCCGCCGAGCAGCTCCGGGTCGGCCGTCTGCCGCAGCAGGCCGGGTTGGCAGCCTTCCAGCGGCGCGTCCAGCGCGATGGTGGTCAGCTGCCGCCAGAGCAGGGCATGCTCGCGCTGCTCGCGCAGGCGTACCGCCATCTGCGCTGCGCCGCGCAGGCGCAGGAAGGGCACTTCGTCCAGACGCTCGTACAGCACATCCAGGCTGCCGAAGTGGGCCAGCAGGACCGCCGCGGACTTGCTGCCGACGCCGCTGATGCCGGGAATGTTGTCCACCGCATCGCCGCACAGTGCCAGGTAGTCGGCGATCTGGTGCGCATGCACGCCATGCCGTGCTTTCACCCCGGCCACGCTCCAGCGCTGGTTGCGCGCATAGTCCCACTGCTCGTCGTGGTCCAGCAGCAGCTGCGACAGATCCTTGTCGGCGGAAATGATGACGCCGCGGTGGCTGCCGCGGTGCACATGCAGGGCGCTGCCGATCAGGTCGTCGGCCTCATAGTCGTGATGGGCAAGCACGGCCAGACCGAGCGCCGCGCACAGCGCCTTGCAATGCACGAACTGGCGCTTCAGCGCCTCCGGAGCCGGATCGCGGTTGGCCTTGTACGCCGGATACAGGCGATGGCGGAAGCCGCTGTCCAGCGCCTCGTCAAAGGCGATGGCGATGTGCTGCGGACGCTCGCGCTCCAGCAGGTCCAGCAGGAAGCGCGCGAAGCCGTGCACGGCATTGGTCGGCCAGCCCTGCGCATCCTGGAACTGGTCGGGCAGCGAGTGCCAGGCACGGAACACGTAGATGCTGGCGTCGACCAGGTACAGCGCCGGCGCCGGTGCCGGCAAGGTCATGCCGGTGGCGTCCAGTCGCGCAGCAGGGTGGCTGGATCCGGACGCTCGCGCTCGGGCACGTCGGCGCGGGCGGTACCGATATGGATGAAACCGGCGATGCGCTCGCCGTCGACCAGCCCCAGATGGGCGTGTACGGCCGGGTCGAACGCCATCCACGCCGTCAGCCACTGGGCGCCGAAGCCCAGCGCCTGTGCGGCCTGCAGCAGGGCGAAGCAGACGCATCCAGCGGTCATCAGCTGCTCCTGCTCGGGCACCTTCGGGTCGGGGCGGGGGCTGGCTACCACCACGATCACCAGCGGCGCATGGCTGAAACGCTGGCGATCCTTCTCGAACACAGCCTCGCCGGCATTGGGATCGCGCTGGCGGCTTCGCTCGGCCAGGAACGCGCCCAGAGTGTGACGCGCATCGCCGGCAATCTTCAGGAACCGGAACGGCACCCGCTTGCCGTGGTCGGGCACCCGTACCGCCGAGGAGAGCATGCGCAGCAGGGTCTGCGGGTCCGGCCCGGGTTCCCCCAGCTGCCGCGAGGGCACCGAGCGGCGGGCATCGAGGGCAAGCAGGGCGGCGGGGTCGGGCATGGCGTCTGAACCGGTCATCACGGGCATTTGATTATAGTCGCGGTGGTCGATGACGCCGTGGCTGCGACGTCTGTCCCCTCACTATCAAACTGTGATGAACATCATGCCACTGGCGGCAATCCGACGCCGGCTTCCTCTCGCCTCGCGGGCCTTGCACGGCTTACGATATCCCTCTTGCCGGGCCGTGGGTCACGAGGTTTGAAGTGAGGACTGTTTCACTGTCCGTGAGGGGCGGGCCGGCCTACCATCGACATATCGGTACATGGGGTGTGCCGGTCGTCGCGATGTCCATGTTGTCTGTCGCACCAGAGAAGGTGGGGAGCCTTCCCGAATGATGAGCGCGCCCACACCGTTGGGAACGTCGGGTCGTGACCCGGCCCAGTTCCAGCTTGCCCGTGACGCCGTCCTGCCCGCGCTGTGCCAGGCCTTCGGGGCGGCACTGGCGCGCTTCGACGACGCCCTGTTCGACCGTGCCGGCAATGCCGGCGCCTCGCAGCTGCTGTTCCTTGATGCGATGCGCGAGCTGCGCCGGCGGCGCGAGGAGATCGCGGCGGCCTTTGCCGGCCACCTGCAACGCGCCTGGGCGGCTCTGGTTGCCGGAGAGCCACTGTCGGCGGATGCGACCCTGTCCGGCCCGGCCGAGGATGGCCTGAGCCTGCTGGCCGAGCACGTGCTCGAATCGCGGCTGGCGGTGCGCAACTTCGCCACGGTGCTGTTGCGTGATTTCAAGCCGGTTCTGGCGCGGCTGGACCGTCGCCTGGGCTGGCTGGCCGGCGATGTACCGCTGGATGCCGACCTGAACCCGATCAGCCCGGAACACCTGGGCGTGGCCATCCACGAGGCCTTCGCCGGCTGCGAACTGGCGCCGGAAGTCCACCTTGTGCTGATCAAGCTGTGCGAGCGCGACCTGCGCGCGCCGGTCGGCCGCATCTACGACAAGCTGGACGAGCAGCTCGCGGCGGCCGGCGTGATGTCGCAGATGGGCGCGGTGCGCCGCACCCCGGCGGCCCCGGGCCCGCGTCCACCGCAGGGGCTGGACGATCTGGTCGAACAGCGCCCGGTGCCGGGGTTCGACAGCGATTTCAGCGATGACGAGCAGGCCGCACCGGCGTGGGCGCAGCGCTTCGCCGCGCGCTGGTCCGAGCGCCGCGGCCACCTTCAGCAGGCCGGTGGGGACGGTCCCGGCGCCGCCGGCAGCGAGGCCTATGGCCAGCAGGGGATGCTGCTGGAAGCGCTGCAGGAACTGCTGCAGCAGACGCGCCACGTGCGTGAGGACGCAACATCGGCCGCGCAGGTGGCCGTGGGCCAGCAGCGCCCGTTGAGCCAGCGCGAGATGATGTCGGTGCTGTCGCTGCTGCAGGCGACCCCCAGCGCCACGCTGCGTGCGGCGATTGGTGAGGATGGTGAGTCGCTCGCGCAGCGCCTGAAGAGCGAGGTGTTGTCCAGCGCCACCCGGCTGGGCGTCGACCCGGGCCAGACCCGCCTGGATCCGCAGGACGAAGACGCGATCGACCTGGTCGGCATGCTGTTCGATGTCATGCTGGATGAACGCGAACTGGAGGGTCGCTCGCGTGAACTGATCGGCCGCCTGGTGGTGCCCTTCGTCAAGGTCGCCATGCTCGACCGCCGCATGTTCGTGCAGAAGACCCATCCGGCGCGCAAGCTGCTCAATTCGTTGGCCGAGGCCTGCGAAGGCAACACCGGCGAGAGCCAGGCCGAGCGCATGCTGATGGCCAAGGTGGAGGAGATCATCGAACGCCTGGTCGCCGAGTTCAACGAGAACCTGGCCATCTTCCTCACCCTGGAAGAGGAGTTCCGCGACTTCCTGGTGCAGCACCGTCGCCGCGTTGAGATTGCCGAGCGGCGCGCAGCGGAAACGCAGCGCGGCCAGGAAAAGCTGGAAATGGCCCGCACGCGCGCTGCCACCGAGCTGGATCGCCGCATCGGTGATGCCACCCTGCCACCGGCCATCGCCGAGTTCCTGCGCCAGCCGTGGCAGCACCACCTGACCCTGGCGCTGCTGCGCGAGGGCGAAGACGGTGCATCGGTCGCCGAAGCCCTGGCCCTGGGCGATGGCCTGCTGGAGGAAGTGGCCGAAGCGCGCCGGCAGATCATCGGCAAGCCCTGGCTGCAAGCCTGGCAGCCGGTGCTGGCCAAGGTGTTCGCCAGTGTCGGCGTACACGGCGATGCGGCAACCTCGGCCATCGATGCACTGCATGACACCCTGCAGGGCATCGCCGAGTCGCGGCCGGAGCTGGAACGTGCGCTGCCGGAGCTGCCGCAGGTTGTCCTGCCCATGCCGCCGGTTGCGGACTCGCCGACGGTGGAACTGGGCAGCCAGGTGGATACCGACGATTTCGACAATGCCGATGCCGATCGCTTCCGCCGGATGGAGATCGGCAGTTGGCTGGACTTCGTCGACAAGGACGGCAAGGTGCAGGCCGGCAAGCTGTCCTGGGTAAGCCCGATTTCTTCCCGGCTGCTGTTCGTCAACCGGCGTGGCGTGCGCTTCTGCGTGGCTTCGCCGGAGGAACTGGCGGTGATGGTGCGGCTGGGCCGCCTGCGTGCGCATGTCGACGATGGCGCGTTTGACAGCGCCATGCAGGGCGTGATCGACCGCCTCGACCCGGGCAACGCCACCCTGCACTGAGCGGGAGCCGCCTGCTAGGATCGGGAAAACTCACCGATCAGCGGGGACCTGCATGGCCGTGGCGTTGCTGGGGATCAAGGAGACCGCGCCGGGCGAACGGCGCGTAGCGTTGACGCCGGAGACCGCGCGCAAGCTCGCCGCACTGGGCGTCACCGTCTGGTACGAAACCGGTGCGGGCGAGGGCGCCGGTTTTCCCGATGCCGCCTATCAGGACGCGGGCGCACGTGCATTCGATGACGGTCGCTGGGGCGAGATCGACATCCTTCTGTGCGTGCAGGCGCCGCCGGCGCAGGTGCTGGCCCGGCTCAAGCCGGGCGCAGCCGTGGTCGGCCTGCTGACGCCGGCCAGCGATCCGACACTGGCGGCGCTGGCCAGCGAGGACCGCCTGCTGCTGTTCCCGCTGCAGCTGTTGCCGCGCACCACCCGTGCGCAGGCGATGGATGTGCTCAGTTCGCAGGCCGGCATGGCGGGCTACAAGGCTGCGCTCATCGCAGCCGAGCGTGCACCGCGCTTCTTCCCGATGCTGACCACCGCGGCCGGTACCGTGCGTCCGGCCAAGGTGCTGGTGATCGGCGCCGGCGTTGCAGGATTGCAGGCGATCGCTACTGCGCGCCGCCTCGGCGCCCAGGTGGAAGGCTTCGATGTGCGGCCGGAAACGCGCGAGCAGATCCAGTCGCTGGGCGCACGCTTCCTCGACCTGGGCGTCAGCGCGGCCGGCGAGGGCGGCTACGCGCGGGCGCTGACCGAGGAAGAACGGGTCGAGCAGCAGCGGCGGCTGGCCGACCATCTGCGCAGCGTCGATGTAGTGATCTGTACCGCAGCCGTGCCGGGCCGTCCGGCACCGACCATCGTCACTGCGGCGATGGTGGAAGGCATGGCGGCGGGCAGTGTGATCGTCGATCTGGCGGCCGAGAGCGGCGGCAACTGCGCGCTGACCCAGCCGGGGCAGTGCATCGAACACCAGGGCGTGACCATCGATGGACCGCTGGGCCTGGCCAGCCGGGGTGCGACCCAGGCCAGCGAGATGTATGCGCGCAACCTGCTCAACTTCGTTGCCCTGTTCGTACGCGAAGGGCAGCTGAGCTTCGACTGGGAAGACGAACTGCTGGCAAAGACGCGCTGGCAGGCGTGAATGACATGGGGTCAGATTCCTCTGCCTCTGGCAAAGGGATCTGACCCTTATATATCCCGAAGGCTTACCGCGGCTTTGCCGGTGGCGGGTTGTCCCGCACCCAGTCGCGACGCTCCTCCGGCGTCATCCGGGACCAGCGATCGCGCAGGGCGTCGCGCTGGGCAGGGGGCAGCTGGCGCATCTGCCCGAACAGTGCGCGTGCCTGTTCACGCTGTTCCGGGCTCATGTGCTCGAACCGGCGCAGGCCACGGCGGGCCTTGTCGCGCTCTTCCGGGCTCATGGACTGCCAGCGTTGGCCATGGGCCAGCATGCGCTGGCGCTGACCGGCATCGGCGCCGTTCCAGCGATCGCGCAGCGGGGCCAGCAGCGCCTCGCGCTGGGCGGGGCTGAGCTGATCCCAGGCGGGCAATGGCGCGCCGGGAGCGGGCGCACGGGTCTGCGCCAGCGCCGGTGCTGCAGGCAGCAGCGCCAGGGCGATCAGCAGGGGCAGGGAGAGATGTCGCAGCATGATTCACTCCATCGCCAGGTCGGTGTCGCCCAGCCACAGGTACAGATCAGGATTCTCGTCGTACAGCGCGCTGTTGTCTTCCACTGCGGCAACGGTCGGTACCGGCGCTGGCCGCGTCGGCACGTCCGGACCGGTGAACTGCACGCCGATCCCCAGCGCCACCACCAGCGAGCAGGCGCTGGCCAGCCACCAGCGCCAGCGCCCACGATGGGCTGCATGGGCGCCTTGGCGGGCCTGGCGCAGGCGCGACAGCGTTGCCGGCGACAGCGCCTGCAGAGAATGCGCATGCAGGCGCCGCAAGGCGTCATCGGAGGGCAGGGAGCGGTTCACGGGGGGTTCTCCAGATAATCCTGCAGCGCCTGCCGGGCGCGTGCGAGATGGGTCTTTACCGCGCCTTCGCTGCAGCCCATGGCGCGGGCGGTGGTGGCGCCGTCCAGTTCCTGCAGCACGCGCAGGGTGAACGCTTCGCGCTGGCGGGCGGGCAGCGTACGCAGCGCCTGCACCAGCTGCTGGTACTGCTGGTGCTGCTCGTGCGCCTGCGCCGGGGTAGGGCCGGGGTCGGCCCAGTCGATGTCGGCACCGTCGGCATCCTGGTTGTCGCGCCAGAACGGCAGGCGGAAGCGGCGTCGGCGCTGCAGGTCGATCACCCGCCGGCGCAGGATGCTCCAGAACAGGGGCGCCCATTCGCTGGCGGGCTTGTCGGCATAGTCCAGCATGCGCAGCAGGGCATCCTGCACGGCGTCCAGGGCATCCTCGCGCTGGCGCAGGCCGGCCTCGGCGAAGCGGAACGCGCGCGGGCCGATGCTCGCCAGGAACGCTTCCAGCGACGCCGGCAGGGCATCGGTGTCGGCGGTCGGGGGGACGGGGCTGCTCACCAGCACAGGGTACGGTTCCTTGCTCGGGGTCACCATCGACAACGCGTGAGCGCGGCCCCGGTTGACGAGGATGCGCGCCGGGTTCAGCCCATGGTTATGATGGGCCGACGAAGACAGAGCGGGAGCGTTGCCGATGAGTGACGGGTTCGTGGCGCTGTACATCTTCATGCTGGCCGCCATCGCCGGCCACGTGATCATTTCGCGGGTGCCGGTGATCCTGCACACCCCGCTGATGTCGGGTTCCAATTTCATCCACGGCATCGTGCTGATCGGCGCGATGGTAGTGCTCGGCCACGCACAGACGCCGCTGGAAAAGGCCTTGGGCTTCATCGCCGTGGTGCTCGGTGCCGGTAACGCCGCCGGCGGCTACGTGGTCACCGCGCGCATGCTGGAGATGTTCAGGCCGAGCGCGCCGCGGGCAGGCAAGGACGAACCGAAGGAGCCGCAGGCTTGAACATCAGCACCGTCGAACTGCTCGATTGGCTGGTCAAGGCCAGCTACCTGGTGGCCGCCACGCTGTTCCTGCTCGGCCTGCAGCGGATGGCCTCGCCGCTGACCGCGCGCAGCGGCATCCGCTGGGCCGGGCTGGGCATGCTGCTGGCCACCGCGGCCACCTTCTTCCTGCCCGAGCTGCACAACGTGCCGCTTATCCTGGTCGCGCTGCTGCTGGGTGCCGGCCTGGCCTGGTGGTCGGCCGGCAAGGTCGCGGTCACCGACATGCCGCAGATGGTCGCGCTGTACAACGGCATGGGCGGTGGTTCGGCGGCGGCGATCGGTGCGGTCGAACTGCTGCGCTACGCCTTCCTGGCCCATCGCGATACCACGCACTGGAGCGAACAGGCGCTGGCCGACCTTGCCGCACGCCAGCCTTCCACCACCGTGCTGCTGCTGGCGGTGGTCGGCGCCGCGATCGGCGCGGTGTCGCTGTCCGGCTCCGTGATCGCCTGGGCCAAACTGGATGGTCGCCTCGACAAGCGGGTCATCTGGCCAGGGCAGCAGGCGTTGAACCTGGGGGTGGCGCTGGCGGTGGTGGTGCTGGCCATCGTCGCGGCCAGCACGCTCAGCACCTGGGCGATCATCGCCTTCTTCGTGCTGGCACTGGCGCTGGGCGTGCTGATGACGCTGCCGATCGGTGGCGCCGACATGCCGGTGGTGATCTCGCTGTACAACGCATTCACCGGTCTGGCGGTGTCCTTCGAGGGCTACGTGCTGGGCAACGAGGCCTTGATCATCGCCGGCATGATGGTCGGCGCGGCGGGCATCCTGCTGACCCGCCTGATGGCCAAGGCGATGAACCGGCCCATCCGCAACGTGCTGTTCTCCAATTTCGGGGGTGGTGCAGGCGGAGAGGCACAGGCGATCACCGGCGCGCAGAAGCCGATCGAGGCGGCCGATGTGGCGGCAATGATGGCCTTCGCCGAGCGCGTGGTGATCGTGCCCGGTTACGGCATGGCCGTGGCCCAGGCCCAGCACAAGATCTGGGAACTGGCACAGCGGTTGGGGCAGCGCGGGGTCAAGGTGAAGTTCGCCATCCATCCGGTCGCCGGGCGCATGCCCGGGCACATGAACGTGCTGCTGGCCGAGGCCGGCGTGCCGTACGACCTGATCGCCGACATGGACGACATCAATCCCGAGTTCGCCAGTACCGATGTGGTGCTGGTGATCGGCGCCAACGACGTGGTCAATCCGGTCGCACGTACCGATCCGGCCAGTCCGATCTACGGCATGCCGGTGCTGGACGTGATCAACGCTCGCAACGTGGTGGTGATCAAGCGCGGTCGCGGGACCGGCTTTGCCGGGATCGAGAATGCGCTGTTCTACGCCGACAACACGCGCATGCTGTATGGCGACGGCGCTGAGGCGGCGGCGTCGCTGGTCAGCGAGCTGAAGGCGCTCGACGGCGGGCATTGAGCTGTAGCGGCAGCGCCGGGCCTGGCCCGGCGCTACCCGAATCAGGTGCGATCAGCGCGCCAGCCAGGCGCCGACGGCCACGCCGATCGCCAGCCACAGCCATTCCATCGCGCCATTGGCCAGGTTGATCAGCGTCCAGGCCAGATGCGGGCCCATGCGCAGCGAGGCATCCCAGGGGTTGAGCCCCATCGAGCCGCCCATCCAGGCGCTGGCGATCGCCCAGTTCGCCACCGCCGCCACCAGCAGCGTGCCGGCCACCACCAGGGCCACGCGAAGACGGCCGGGACCGAGTGTGCCCAGACGCAGCATGAACACCAGTTCCAGAGCGGTCAGCACCGCCATCCAGCCGACCTGGCGGCCGGTCATCAGGGCCAGCAGCATCCAGGCGAGGGGAGCAACAACCAGGCCCAGCAGCAGCATGAAGGGCCAGAGCCAGGTCACGGTCCTGGCACGCGCGGCATTGGAGGACATCGAAGCTTCCTGAAAGTCACCCACAGGATACTGTGGTTTGCCGCGGTGCACCGGCGGGCGCAGGACGGCTGGGCTAGAATGCCGTCTTGCGTGGCCATGGCCACGGCCCCATATCGGTCCCCATGTATTCCCGTAGCAGCGAACCTGTCCACTTCGAACGCGATTGCGAGGCCGTGATGGTCCCGCAGGGCGACACCGTGACCCTGCCCGCCGGCAGCTATGGGTACATCACCCAGGCGCTGGGCGGCAGCTATTCGGTATTCGTCGAAGGCAACCTGTTCCGCATCGCCGGCAAGGATGGCGACGCCATCGGCAAGGAAGCACCCGCTCCGCTGGAACTGCCGGCCGACGCCACCGACGAACAGGTGGAGCAACTGGTATGGCAGCAGCTTCGCACCTGCTTCGATCCGGAAATTCCGGTGAACATCGTCGAACTGGGCCTCGTCTACGAGGTCGAGATCAAGCATCTGGACGAGGGCCAGCGCGAGATCGACGTGAAGATGACCCTGACCGCGCCCGCATGCGGGATGGGTGACATCCTGGTCGACGACGTGCGCAGCAAGCTGGAAATGATCCCGACGGTGGCCGAGGCCGACGTCGAGCTGGTGTTCGATCCGCCATGGAACCAGCACATGATGTCCGAGGCGGCCCGTCTCGAGACCGGCATGCTTTGACCCAGGGCCCGCAGTGACGCGGGCCCGGCACTACCCGCAACCAGAACAGGAATCCTCCGGTGTCCCAGTCCATCCCCAGCTTCGCCGTCACCCGTTCGGACCACCCGCGCAGCGCTGAAGAGCGCGCCACGATCCTGGAGAAGCCGGGTTTCGGCCTGCACTTCACCGACCACATGGTGGAAGTGCGGTGGGACAAGGACACCGGCTGGCACAACGCCAACGTGCGTGCCTATGGCCCGTTGCAGCTGGACCCGGCAGCGGCCGTGCTGCATTACGGCCAGGAGATATTTGAGGGCATCAAGGCCTACCGCCACGCCGACGGCTCGATCTGGACCTTCCGCCCGGATGCCAACGGCCGTCGCCTGCAGCGCTCGGCACAGCGCTTGGCGCTGCCGGAACTGCCGGTGGAGATCTTCGTCGAGTCGCTGAAACAGCTGATCGCCGTGGACAGCGCCTGGGTGCCGTCGGCGGATGAGTCCAGCCTGTACTTCCGCCCGTTCATGATTGGCGACGAGGCCTTCCTCGGCGTGCGTGGCGCGCACAAGGCCGGCTATTACGTCATCGCCAGCCCGGCCGGTCCGTACTTCGCCAAGGGCGTGGCACCGGTGTCGATCTGGCTGTCCACCGAATATGCGCGTGCGGCCAAGGGCGGCACCGGCGCGGCCAAGTGCGGTGGCAATTACGCCGCCTCGCTGCTGCCGCAGCAGAAGGCCCAGGCGCAAGGCTGCTCGCAGGTGCTGTTCCTCGACCCGGTCGAGGGCAAGTACCTGGAGGAACTGGGCGGCATGAACGTCTTCCTGGTCTACAAGGACGGCACCCTGGTCACGCCGCAGCTGTCGGGCAGCATCCTGGAAGGCATCACCCGCGAGAGCATCCTGCAGCTGGCCCGCGACCGCGGCATGAAGGTCGAGGAGCGCAAGGTCAGCATCGACGAGTGGAAGGACGGCGTTGCATCCGGTGCGATCAGCGAGGTGTTCGCCTGCGGCACCGCTGCGGTGGTGACTCCGATCGGCCAGCTCAAGGGCGAAGGCTTCTCGGTGGGCGACCTCAACGCGCCGGCCGGCGAAGTGACCATGTCGCTGCGCAAGGAACTGACCGACATCCAGTACGGCCGCCTGCCGGACCGTCACAACTGGCTGGTCAGGCTGGGCTGATCCTCCGCCAGGCTGTAGCGCCGGGCCCATGCCCGGCTGCGCTGTTCCCCGAAGGCCCGTCCCCGCGACGGGCCTTCGTCGTTTACGGGGAAGGCCGGCCGCCGATGTCGGCAAAGTCATCGGTGGACAGGACATCTGCCCAGTCAGGTTCGTGCGCGTGGCGCGAAAGTTCCTTCATCTTCACAAACCCTCGACCCGGAAAGTCTCAGATCGAACATTTCATGTTCCTGAAAAGACACTGAAAATATTGTGGTGTCCGGTTTAGGCCATTAGCGTCATCGGCACGGCGGATCGTAAGGGGGATCCGCTGGCTCGCCGGACTCCGGACCTCGCCAACGCAAGCCAGCCCATGGTTCGGGCCGGTGTTTCTGCCGATTCCGGCATTCACACCACTAGAAAGGGAAATACGATGTCCCAGGTAACGCAACCGCGTGTGCGTCGAGTGTGGGTGGTCCTTGGTGCTTCCGTTCTTTCATCGCTGCTGCTGGCCACGCCTGCGCTGGCCGGTGATGTCCAGCTCAGCGGGCTGCAGTCCGCGCCGACGCACCAGCGTTTCATCGTCAAGTATCGCGACGGCAGTGCGCCGGTGGCCAACACCACCGCCCTGGCATCGTCGCTGAAGACGGCGGCTGCGGGCCTTGCCAGCAGCCAGGGCCGCGCGCTGGGCCTGCAGCAGGTCCGCAAGCTGGCCGTCGGCCCGACCCTGGTCAGGACCGATCGTCCGCTGGACCAGGCCGAATCCGAGCTGCTGATGCGCAAGCTCGCCGCCGACCCCAACGTCGAATACGTGGAAGTCGACCAGATCATGCGCGCGACGCTGACGCCGAACGACACCCGCTTCAGCGAACAGTGGGGGTTCGGTACGTCCAACGCCTCGATCAACGTGCGCCCGGCCTGGGACAAGGCCACCGGCACCGGCGTGGTCGTCGCGGTGATCGACACCGGCATCACCAACCACCCCGATCTGAACGCCAACATCCTGCCCGGCTATGACTTCATCAGCGACGCGGCAATGGCACGCGACGGCGGTGGCCGCGACAGCAATCCCAACGACGAGGGTGACTGGTACGCCGCCAACGAATGTGGCGCAGGCTACCCGGCCTCCAACTCCAGCTGGCACGGCACCCACGTTGCCGGCACCGTGGCAGCGGTAACCAACAACAGCACCGGCGTGGCGGGTACTGCCTTCAATGCCAAGGTCGTGCCGGTGCGCGTGCTCGGCAAGTGCGGTGGCTACACCTCCGACATCGCCGACGCCATCGTGTGGGCCTCCGGTGGCAGTGTCAGCGGCGTGCCGGCCAATGCCAATCCGGCCGAGGTCATCAACCTCTCGCTGGGCGGCGGCGGCAGCTGCTCGACCACCTACCAGAACGCGATCAACGGCGCCGTCGGCCGTGGCACCACGGTGGTGGTGGCCGCAGGCAACAGCAACACCAACGTGTCTTCATCGGTACCGGCCAACTGCCCGAACGTGATCGCGGTGGCGGCCACCACGTCGGCGGGCGCACGTGCCAGCTTCTCCAACTACGGCACGGGCATCGACATCTCCGCGCCGGGCCAGGGCATCCTGTCCACTCTCAACACCGGCACCACCACGCCGGGCAGCGCCAGCTATGCCTCGTACAACGGCACCTCGATGGCAGCACCGCACGTGGCCGGCGTGGTCGCGCTGATGCAGTCGGTCGCACCGAGCCCGCTGAGCCCGGCCCAGGTGGAAAGCATCATCAAGAGCACCGCTCGGCCGCTGCCGGGTGCCTGTTCGGGTGGCTGTGGCGCCGGCATCATCGACGCCGATGCTGCAGTGGCGGCAGCGATCAATGGCGGTGGCAACCCGAACCCGGGCGGCACCGTGCTGCAGAACAACGTACCGGTGAGCGGACTGGGTGCCGCATCGGGCGCTTCGCTGAACTACACCGTCAATGTCCCGTCCGGCAGCAGCCAGCTGCGGGTGACGATCAGCGGCGGCAGCGGTGATGCCGACCTGTACCTGCGGCAGGGCAGCGCGCCGACCGATACCGCCTACACGTGCCGTCCGTACCTGAGCGGCAACAGCGAAACCTGCACGGTCAACAGCCCCGCTGCCGGTACCTGGTACGTACGGGTGAAGGCCTACAGCACCTTCTCGGGCGTGACCCTCAACGCCCAGTACTGAGCCCAAGACCCTCTCCTAGGGCACGCCCTGGCTTCGGCCGGGGCGTTTTCGCATGGGGCCGCGCGGTGGTGCGTGCCGACCTTGGTCGGCACTCCGTTCCTCAAACCGATTCGAAGCGGTTCGCGGCAACGTTCTTGCGCACGTGCTGCGGGTCGAAAATCCGCCCGTTCATCGCGATGTAGACGCCGGCCGGCAGCGACTGTACCGCGCCGATCGCGCAGCCGATGTTGAACTCCGCGTCCGAACCGCGGAAACGTGCCGGACTGAGCGCGCCGGTCATCACGATGGTCTTGTCCGCGATCGTCGCCAGCACCTTGCCGGTCTGCACCATCGAATCGGTGCCATGGGTCACCAGCACATGCCGGGTCGGCTGCGCCGCGATGGTGGCCCGGATCAGCTCGCGGTCCTCATCGTTGATGTGCAGCGAGTCCTTGCGCAGGATCGGAATCACGTTGAAGCGGAACGTCACCCCCAGCTCGCGCAGGATCATGCCGATCTGCGGATCGCCGATCTGGTAGTCCGACTTGTCGTCGAAGTAGATCTTGTCGATCGTGCCACCGGTGGTGACGACCAGGAGCTCTTCCATCATGTGCATGCGCGAAACCAGGACAGGTGCAGCGGCGCGGGGCCGGGAACGCAGATGATACGGCCCGGGAGGCGCAGCGTCAGCGTCGCCTGCCGAAGCGCGCACGCAGGCCCGGCAGGCTGGCGGCGAAGATCACGGTCAGTGCCAGGGCAATCTCGAGCAAGGCCAGCCAGCGCGTTTCCGGGTGGCTCCAGGCGCTCATCACGCCATGGCTGAACCAGCCCAGCGCCAGCACGGAGGCCCAGAACCCTGCCTTGCGCGAGCCCAGGCGCAGGGCGATGGCCAGTGCAAGCGGTGGGGCGGTGAACACCAGCTGGGTGGCCAGCCAGTGCTTGTCGTTGATGAACCAGCCTGCAAACAGCGCGGCCAGACCCATCAGGGCCAGCAGCAGAACCGTACGCGGCGCGGCGTTCATCGGGCCAGCCGCTGCGCGATATCGGCGACGCGACGGCCCAGCGCCCGCGCCAGCACCGCCTCATCATCGGTCGGCTGCGGGTCGTCGGCCGCTCCCGCCACATGGCTGGCGCCGTAGGGCGTGCCGCCGCTGGTGGTGTGGCTCAAACCCGGTTCGGTGAACGGAATGCCGACGATCAGGCAGCCGTGATGCAGCAACGGCACCTGCATGGTCAGCAGGGTCGATTCCTGCCCGCCGTGCATTGATGCGGTCGAGGTGAACACGCCGGCGGGCTTGCCCGCAAGCGTGCCATTGACCCATTCAGCACCGAGTCCATCGAGGAAGTGCTTGACCGGCGCGGCCATGTTGCCGAACCGCGTCGGACTGCCCAGCAGCAGCCCTTGGCAGTCGGCCAGATCCTGCACGCTCACGTAGGGGGCGCCATCGTCGGGCACCGGCGGCTGTGCGGTCTGGGTCACGGCCGCCACCGGCGGCACCGTGCGCAGCCGCGCCACCATTCCCGGCACCTCGCCGATTCCCCGCGCGATCTGGCGCGCCAGCCGTGCCACCGAGCCACCGCGGCTGTAGTAAAGCACCAGGATCTCGCCCATCGTGCCCAGGTCTCCTCATCGTGTGGACGCCAGTATGGCTATCCTGCGTGCATTCCGCATCGGGTACCCTTGCGCCGATGGAACCTCTGGATACGCTCAACCTATGGATGGAACGCGCGCGCGATCGTGCGCGTGCCGCCAGCTTCGGCCGCTTCCTGTGGCACCGCTTTCTCGATGACCGCCTGTTCCAGGCGGCCGCCGCACTGGCCTACACCACGGTATTCGCCCTGGTTCCGCTGGCGATCGTGGTGTTCGGCGTGCTTTCGGCCTTCCCGGTCTTCGACCGCTGGAGCGATCAGCTCAGCGACTATGTCTTCTCCAACTTCGTGCCCAATGCCGCACGCGCCGCCGAAGGCTACCTGCGGCAGTTCTCGGCCAGCGCTGGCCAGCTCACCGCGGCCGGCTTCATCGCCCTGGTCGTCTCGCTGCTGATCACCCTCAACAGCGTGGAAGAGACGTTCAACAAGATCTGGCGGGTCGGATCGACCCGGCCGAAGCTGACCCGCTTCCTGGTCTACTGGACCGTGCTGACCCTGGGCGCGATGCTTGCCGCCGCCTCGCTGGCAGTGTCGGCACGGGTACTGGCAATGCCGCTGTTCGGGACCCAGGAGGGGCGCTGGCTGGCCGACCTGTCGCTGCGGCTGGCACCGGTGCTGATCGAATTCGTCTGCATCAGCCTGATGTTCCGGGTCGTGCCGCACCATACGGTGAAATGGCGGCACGCCGTCCCCGGCGCGATCCTGGCGGCGGTGATCCTGGAGCTGGTGAAGTGGGGCATCGGTGCCTATCTGGGCAGTTTCCAGTCCTACCAGAAGCTCTATGGCACGGTCGCGTTCGTGCCGATCCTGCTTCTGTGGATCTATCTGTGCTGGGTGGCGGTGCTGCTTGGCGCATCGCTGGCATCGTCGATGGCGGCGTTCCGCTACCAGCCGGTCGAGCTGCGCCTGCCGCAGGGCTATGAATTCTATGGGCTGCTGCGCCTGCTCGGCCGCTTCCACCAGGCGCGTGCCCGGGGCAGGGGGCTGGCCGATGACGAGATCCTGCGGCTGGAGCCGATGCTGACCGACTCGCTGCTGCAGGACCTGGCCTGCAAACTGGAGGCCATCGGCCTGCTGCGCCGCGACGAGCGGGGTGAATGGCTGCTCGCGCGCGACCTGGACCAGGTCAGCCTGGCCGATCTGTACGAATGCACCCAACTGCGCATCCCGGTGGCGGAGCAGCATCTGCCCTACCGCGAAGACAGCCTGGGCCAGGCCGCGCTGGCGGCGCTGGATGAACTGCGCCTGCCTCTGCGTGAGCGCCTCAAGCGTCGCGTCAGCGATATCTATCCCGATTCCGGAGACACCCCATGACCCGCACGACTCCGCTGCTGCTGGCAGTTCCATTGGCCGTGGCGCTTGCCCTGGCGGCCTGCAAGCCTGCGCAGGACGCGACCCCGGCCAGCAGCCAGCCACCGGCGCAGGCTCCCGCACCGGCGGCACCGCCTGCGGCCGAGGACACGCCTGCCGAGCGTGTCACGGCCGAGTTCCCCACGTTGAAGATGAAGGCCGTCGATGGCAGCGAGTACGACCTGGCGGCCCATCGGGGCAAGTGGGTGGTGGTGAATTTCTGGGCCACGTGGTGCGCACCATGCCGCAAGGAGATGCCGGAGTTGTCCGCGCTGCACGCCATGCGCAGCAACATCGAAGTGGTCGGCCTGGCCTATGAGGACATCGAGGTGCCGGAGATGCAGTCGTTCCTGACCAAGCATCCGGTGACCTATCCGATCGTGATCGTCGATCCGTTCGATCCGCCGGCGGACTTCGCCACGCCGCGGGGGCTGCCGCTGACGCATCTGATCGATCCGCAGGGCCGGGTGGCCCATAGCTTCCTCGGCCCGGTTACGGCGGCCGACATCGAGAAGCAGATCGCGGCTGCGAAGTAGTGGGTGTGTAGGCAGGGCCTGCGGCCCTGCACCCGCTACGAGCAACGGCAGAAGCAACGGCAACGGCAGACATAC
>NZ_JAOCKC010000037.1:0-19655 GCF_029844625.1 Stenotrophomonas sp. GD03680
CAGGTGCGCCACGGATGGTGGCGGGATCTATCGATGCCGGCGATCGTCGCCGGCTTCATCACCGTACTGGTGGGCTTCGCCAGTTCGGCGGTGATCGTGTTCCAGGCCGCGCAGGCGGTCGGTGCCGATCAGGCCCATATCGCATCCTGGATGTGGGCGCTGGGACTGGGCATGGGCGTGACCTGCATCGGGCTGTCACTTCGCTATCGGGTACCGGTGGTCACCGCGTGGTCGACGCCCGGCGCCGCGATGCTGGTGGTGGGCGCCGGCGGCGCTTCGCTCTCCGAGGCGACAGGCGCGTTCCTGCTTGCTGCGGCATTGGCAATGCTGGCCGGCTTCTCCGGCATCTTCGCCAGGCTCATGCAACGTGTGCCGATGGCGCTGGCGGCGGGCATGCTGGCCGGTGTGCTGTTGCGCTTCGGCCTGGATGTGTTCGTCGCAATGGACAGCCAGAGGGTACTTGCCCTGGCGATGTTCGCGACCTGGCTGGCTGGCCGGCGCCTGTTCCCGCGTTACGCCGTGATCGCGACCCTGCTGGTTGGCATCGCGGTCGCGGCCAGCCGCGGTCTGCTGCACGCGCAGCAGCTGCAGTTGCAGCTGGCGGTCCCGCAGTGGGTGACACCTTCCCTGTCGTGGACTGCCGTGGCAGGCATCGCCCTGCCCCTGTTCGTGGTGACCATGGCCTCGCAGAACATTCCCGGCGTCGCCGTGATGCGCGCCTCCGGCTACGACGCCCCGGTATCGCCGCTGATCGGCTGGATCGGCGTGGTCAACACGGTACTGGCCCCCTTCGGTGCCTATGCGCTGAACCTGGCCGCGATCACCGCAGCCATCTGCATGGGCCGCGATGCCCATGAGGATCCTGCCCGGCGCTACACCGCGGCGATGGCGGCAGGTGTGTTCTACATCGTCATCGGCCTGTTCGGCGCCACCGTGGCCGCACTGTTCGCCGCGTTCCCGCGGGAGCTGGTGGCCTGCGTGGCTGGCATCGCACTGTTCGGCACCATCGGCAACAGCCTCGCCAGCGCACTGGCGGTGGAGCGCGACCGCGAGGCGGCACTGGTCACCTTCCTGGTCACTGCGTCGGGGATGTCGCTGGCCGGTATCGGTTCCGCCTTCTGGGGGCTGGTCGCTGGCGCGCTGTGCCTGCTGGTCCTGCGGCCACGTGAGCCCCGCAGCTAGGCGCCGCCGAAGAGGTCCAACGCCTGCAGTGCGACGCTGAACACGATGCCCAGGCCCAGGGCCAGCCGGCTGACGCCGCTGCGCCGGTCGATATAGGCCTCGACGCGTGCGCCGTCACCCGCGCCGGCGGCTTCGGCGCGGGCGATCACCGCCCTGCAGCGGCGCAGATACAGCGCATTGGCCGCCAGTGACACTGCGATCTTCAAGGCCAACGTCAACCCCCATATCGCCGCGTCGTCCATTCCGGCCAGCACGATGGCGGCACCCCCCACCATGCTGATCAGGACGTAGGCCACCGCCATGCCGTACATACGCCGGTACAGCAGCCACTTGAAGTCGAACAGGAACGCGGCCCAGTTCCAGGGACGCGGCCAGCCCGGCGGATCCCGACGCAGCCGCCACAACTCGGCATAGACAGCGAAGTTGTCGGCCACCACGCGGGCGAGCCGTGGATGACGGTCATAGACCGCCATTGCGGCGTCCAGGCTCGACGGCGCATCGCCGGCAACCGGTGCAGCGTAGGGATTGCCATCCGTGGCGGGATGTCCACTCACAGTGGCGAGCTGGACAAGGTCTGTACCAGCACGTGGCGACCGGCCGGTGCGATGGTGATCACGTCGGGCCCGGCATTGGCCGCTTCCAGGCAGACGTAATCGCGCCAGCCGTCGCCCACGTCGGCCATCTTCGCTGCCGCTTCCGCGCCGGGATTCCAGGCCACCAGCGAGCGGCTGCCTTCGGTACGGATCGTGATGCGACGCTTCAGCACCGGATCGCGCAGGACGTAGTGGCCACCTGCCCCGGTATAGATGCGGTCACTGCGGCCCGGGTCGCGCGGATCGCGCAGGGACCACGGGCCCTGCTGGCGCCGCGCCTGTGCATAGTTCTCGAACTTGTCCAGATACTCCAGCCCGTCCACGCCATCGACTTCGACCTTGCTGGCATCGCCCACGCGGAAGTAGTTGTGCAGCGCCTGGGTGATCGTCACCGGCACGGTGCCAGGATTGTCGGTCACCAGCTGCTGCCGTAGTTCACGGCCGATGCGCACGGTCATGGCCAGGCGCAGGGCGAGGTTGTCCAATGCAGGGGGAGCCAATACGAGTTCGATGCTGCCGTCGTCCAGCCGGCGGGCCTCCTTCAGCTCCCACGGCAGGGTGCGCACGAAACCATGCGCGGGCACATCGTCGCCTTGCCCCTGTCGCCCGAAATACGGCCAGCACACCGGGCTGCCGCCGCGGATGGGGGTCGGCAATGCGGCACGGCGTGGCGAAAGCCACAGCAGATCGGGCTGCCCCTTGGGTACGAAGGAGAGCAGCTGGCCGCCGAACACACTGATGGCTGCGGTGGCCTGGGGGGTTTCCACCAGCCAGGCATCAAGCCCCTGGAACTGGCCACTGCGTACGCCCTGGATCTGTTGCACGTTGGATCGACTCCGTATGGCCGGCGACTGCACGGCACTGTAGTTGCTGGGAAGCGTGAAGCGGGTGGAGGCCACCGCAGGCGGCGCCGCGCTCTGCAGCGCGCGCAGGATGCGTTGGCCGGCTCGTCCATCGGCCGTGCTCCATCCCAGGCGGCGCTGTTCGGCCTGGATCGCCCGGCGGCTGGCTGTGCCGATCATGCCATCAGCGGTACCGATATCATGCCCCCGCGCCAGCAGCAGGGTCTGCAGCTGACGGCGCTCATCACGGCCCAGCCCGGGGTCATCGGTCGGCCAGGCGGTGGCCAGGCCGCTGCCGCCGCGCAGGCGATCAGCCAGCGTCGCGATCGCCAGCGCATAGCTTTCGGCGGCGTTGTAGCTGTAGATCGCATCGTAGTTGCGGAACACCAGCAGGGCCGGCCCCTTGATGCCGGCGGGCAGCAGCAGTGCCGCCCGCGCGTCGGCAGCCAGACCCGCCGGAGCCAGCGCGCTGCCGTCCAGCGCTGTCACGCCCTGCGTACGCCATTCAGCCAGTGACCGGCGTTGGGTACGGCCGGCCAGGCTGGTATTGAAGCCGTCGGCAACACGCACCTCCATGCCCCACGGTTCTCCCGTGCGCCAGCCGGCGCGCTTGAGATAGTTGGCGGTAGACGCCAGTGCGTCGGGAATGCTGCCGACCAGGTCACGGCGACCGTCGCCATCGCCGTCGACGGCGATGCGTGCGTAGGTGCTGGGCATGAACTGCGTATGGCCGAACGCGCCGGCCCAGGACCCGGTCAGACCTTGAGCCTGCAGATCACCGCGATCGATCAGCGTGAGCAGGGCCAGCAGTTCGCCACGGAAGAACGCCTGCCGCCGGCCGGCGCAGGACAGCGTCGCCAGCGACTGCAGCAGCGGACGCTTGCCGAATACACGGCCATAGTCGCTCTCCACGCCCCAGACGGCGACGATGGTGACCGGATCGACGCCATACTGCGCGGCGATGCGATCAAGCAGGTCGCGGTGCTGCTGCAGCATGGCCCGTCCATCGTCGACGCGCTGGCGGTCCACCAGTGCAGCCAGGTAGTCCCAGATCGGGGTGGAGAATTCGGGCTGCGCATCCAGCAAGCCGAGCACGCTGGGATCAGGACGCAGGTCGGCGGTGATCGCACCGAAGCGGTCTGCGGCAATGCCCTGGGTAGCTGCCGTTGCCTGCAGCTGTGCCAGACACCGGGTGAACGCGGGATCGGGCGGGGTCAGGTCGGGCGCCGTTGACGGCGCGGCCAGTGCCGCGGCCAGGCCGAGTGCGGTCAGGGTGGGCATGGCGTCCTCCGTGTTGCCGGTGCTGACACCATACTAGAGGCTGAGCGACCGGCGATGCTGAAGCAGTTGCCGGCCGTTGGCCTCTCTAGAGCGTACGCAGCAGCCGCAGGCCGTAAGCTGGACTGTCAGCGTCCCAGCGCTGCGCAACCTGCAGGCCGGCCTGCCGCACCAGCGCATCAAAGCCGTCATCGGTGTACTTGTGGCTGTACTCGACGCGGATCGCCTCACCGGCCTCGAAGTGGAAGGTGCGGCCATCGAGGTGGACGTCCTGCGCCCGCTGGCTGACCAGATCGGTCTCGATACGCAGACGTTCAGTGCTGTAACGGGCACGGTGGCGGAAGCCGTCCAGATCGAAGTCGCTGCCCACCTCACGGTTGAGGCGGACGAGCAGGTTGAGGGTGAATGCCGCAGTGATGCCTTCGGCGTCGTTGTAGGCGGCTTCGATCAGCGCGGGGTCCTTGTGCAGGTCGATGCCGATCAGGGCCAGGCCGTGGTCACCCATGGTCTGACGCATGGCCCGCAGCAGGGCGAGGGCGTCCTCGCTGGCGAAGTTGCCAAGCGTGGACCCCGGGAAGAACAGCAGGCGCCGCGCGGGCTCGCGCTCCGGTGCGGGCACGTCCACCGGACGGGTGAAGTCAGCGCAGACCGGCAGCATTTCCACGTCGGGAAGCGCGGGAGCGAGGTGATCGATGCTCGACAGCAGCGCCGCCCGGGAGATCTCGATGGGGGTGTAGGCCACGGGATCCTGCAGCGCGGCCAGCAACAGCGCGGTCTTGCGACCACTGCCGCTGCCCAGCTCGACCACGTGCAGGCGCGGGCCCACCACGCGTGCGATATCCGGCAGCACCCGATTCAACAGGGCCAGCTCGGTGCGCGTGGGGTAGTACTCCGGCGTGTGGGTGATCTGTTCGAACAGGCGTGAACCGCGCGCATCATAGAAGTACTTCGACGGCAGCTGGCGCGCAGTGCGCGACAGTCCGGCCAGTGTGTCGGCGAGGATCTGCTCGCGGCTGGGCGTCAGATCGGTCAGCGCCTGCAGCGCATCCTGTACGGTGCTCACGGCAGATCCCTCGCCAGGCGCAGGCCGGAGAACTGCCAGCGCGCAGGTGGCATGAAGAAGTTACGGTAGCTGGCGCGCACATGCCCGCGCGGGGTGGCACAGCTGCCGCCGCGCAGGACCCACTGCCCGCACATGAACTTGCCGTTGTACTCACCCAGATTGCCGGCGAACGGACGGAAACCGGGGTACGCGCCATACGCGCTGCCGGTCCATTCCCAGACGTCGCCGAACAGCTGCCGCAGTCCCCTGCCCTGTGCTGCAGCAGGATGCAGATGATCGTCCTCGGCGAAATGGCCGGCGATCGGCTGCGACGTCGCGGCGGCCTCCCACTCGAATTCGCTGGGCAGGCGCGCACCGGCCCAGCGGGCATACGCATCGGCTTCGTAGTAGCTGAGATGGCACACCGGCGCATGCGCGTCGAGGTCGCGCCAGCCGCCGAGCGTGTATTCGCGCTGGAGGGCGTCATCCCAATAGAGTGGATGCTGCCAGTCCTCGCTTTCGCGCAGAGCCCAGCCCTCACTGAGCCACCAGCGCGGATCGCGGTAACCGCCGGCTTCGACGAAGTCCCGGTACTCCGCGTTGCAGACCGGTCGATCAGCCAGCATGTGGGCCGGCAACAGCACGCGATGCGGTGGCGATTCGTTGTCGTAGGCGAAGGTAGCGTGCTGTGGCCATGCCGGTGCGCCGACGGTGACGATGCGCTCGGGAGATTCGATCCAGCCCAGCGGACTGGCTACGCTGACGGCGGCGCGCAGGTCCTGGCGGTAGGGCGGATGCAGCGGATTGCACCAGAGCGCGTGCTTGATGTCGGTCAGCAGCAGCTCCTGGTGCTGCTGCTCGTGCTGCAGGCCCAGCTGGAGATGCTGCAGGGCTTCATCGTCAAGATCGCCATCGCGGAGACGCGTCAGCAGGTGTGCATCGACCTGCTGCCGGTAATCGAGTACCTGCTGCAGCGACGGGCGCGAGAGCAGGCCACGCTGCGGCCTGGCATGCGCCGGCCCAATACTCTTGTAGTAGCTGTTGAACAGGTAGTCCCACGCGGGGTCACGTGCCGGTGCGCCGGATAGACCGGCCAGCACGAAGCGGTCGAAGAACCACGTGGTGTGCGCCAGATGCCATTTGCTCGGGCTGGCGTCCGCCATGCTCTGCAGCATGGCATCTTCGGCACTGAGCGGTTCGGCCAGCAGCACGCTGCGGGCGCGCGTCTGCGCATAGCGGTGGGCGAGTTCACGCTGCGGAGCAGCGACGGCGACGGTAGCGCTGTCCATGCAGCCAGCATCCAGCGGTGCGGGTGAGCGCAACGTCATGGCGTGACATCGCGCCGTTCACATCGATGCCGTCGCGTAACCGGTTCAGATCGCGTCGAGGTAGTACCAGCGTCCGTCGATGCGTTCGAACCGGCTGCGCTCGTTCATTCTCACCGCACTGCCGCCGCCCACCCGGTAGCGGGCGGTGAATCGCACTTCGGCATGGTCGGGCCCATTCACCTGGTGCTCGTGGACGGTCAGGCCAAGCCAGTGCGTCCGCTGGCCGGGCGCCTCGTCCAGCGACAGTTCGGCGGGACGGGTGGCCGGATGCCAGGTGGCCCGCAGGTAGTCGGCCAGACCACGTACGTACGCACTGTAGCGCGAGCGCATCAGGCGCTCGGCGTCCGGTGCGGGCTCGCCGGCATGGAAGCGGCCTCAGCAGTCGGCGTAGTCCGTGGCGAGGCCACAGGGGCAGGAATCGGCAGGGTTTCGGCTCATGAGGGGTATTGTCGCTCGAGTCACGTCGGGCATCCATCGGCGATAGGCGTATGCTGTCGCGCCCCCACATTGAATGATCCCCGTGCTGGAACTGGTTCCCCCCGAGTTGTGGTGGCTGGTGGTGATCGCCTTCATTGCCGGCCTGGTCGATGCTGCCGTGGGTGGAGGGGGACTGGTACAGCTGCCCGGCCTGTTCACCGTGCTGCCCCAGCAGACGCCGGCGATGCTGTTCGGTACCAACAAGTTCAGTTCGATGTTCGGCACGGCGGCGGCGGCGTGGCGCTATGCACGCAACGTGCGGTTCCCCTGGAAGCCGGTACTGTTCGCCGCGGGCACGGCATTCGTGTTCTCGTTCGCCGGGGCTACGGCGGTGAGCCTGCTGCCCAAGGATGCCGTGCGGCCGCTGGTGCTGGTGCTGCTGGTGGCGATGCTGGCCTACACCCTGTGGAAGAAGGATTTCGGCGCGCTGCACCGGCCGCAGGAGATCGGCCGGCGCGAACTGACCATCGCGCTGGTGATCGGCGCCGCGATCGGCTTCTACGATGGATTCTTCGGGCCAGGCACCGGCAGTTTCCTGATCTTCCTGTTCGTGCGCTTCTTCGGCCTGGACTTCCTGCGTGCGTCGGCCGCATCGAAGGTCGTGAACCTAGCGACGAACATGGCGGCGATCTCGTTCTTCGTGCCGACCGGCAACATCCTGTGGTTGTTCGCGCTGCCGATGGCCACGGCCAACATCATCGGTTCGGTGGTCGGCACGCGGCTGGCACTGAAAGGCGGCACGCCGTTCATCCGCAAACTGTTCGTGGGCCTGGTGGTGGTGCTGATCGCGCGGATGGCGTGGGATACGTTCGGCGGTTCGTGAGGGACGTTATGAAATGGTAGGTGCCAACCTTGGTTGGCACGTTGTTTCAGGTCGCGAAGAGCAGCCGAGCATGGCTCGGCTCTACAGGTGGATTGCCCGAGGCGGTCAGGCTTCGGCTTCCTCCGGTTCATTGGCCTGCTGGCGGCTGCGCTCGGGCAGCTTCAGGCGCCTTCCTTCTTCGTCGTACTCGATCAGCAGCACGCCCGAATCGTGGCGGCCACTGATCTCGACGAAGCAGGCACCACCGATGAAGGGCTCCAGGGTCATCACCGACTTCAGCGGCGTGGCGACCACCATCTGGAAACCGAAGTTGTCGAAGATGTTCATCGCCAGCGCGGTGAACTCGTTGTCGGCCTTGTCGAAGGCCTCGTCGAGCACGACCGCCGCGTAACTGGGCAGCTGGCTGTCAGCGCCGCCGAGCTGGTAACGCAGCGCTGCGGCCAGGCAGGTGGTGGCGAGCTTCTGCCGCTGGCCACCGGACTTGCCGGCGCCGCTGCGGTAGATCTCGACCTGCTGGCGCGTTTCCGCATCGAGTTCGACGCCGATGAACTCCACGTGCATGCGCACGTCCAGGACCAGCTCGCGCCAGCGCTTGTCCTCACCTTCCTGCGAACCCAGGCGGTTGACCAGCTGGCGCAGCACGGTGAACTGTGACTCCGCCAGTTCACGCTGCTCGGTCTGCTGCTGCGACAGCACTTCGCGCAGCTGCAGCTGGAACTCCAGCACTTCCGGCAGCCGGCGGTCGCTCAATTCGATGGTCAGCAGGGTGCCCCGGTTGAACGGCACCTGCTCCAGGCTGGCGTTGACTTCGTCCAGGCGCTGGCCGATCGACTTGCGGGCCTCGGCGCTGTGGCGCTGCAGGGCCAACAGGTTGTTCTTGCTCTGGTTCTGCAGCAGATCGAAGAAGCGTTCCTCATGCTGCGGCAGGCCATCGCGTTCGAGACGGTCGAGGCGGGCAAGGAAGTCCTCGGCCGACGCCACCGATGCGGTGAAGTCGCCGGATTCTTCCGGCCACTGCTGGATGAAGCGGCGGAAGCAGCCGACCAGCTGGTTCTCGATACGGTTGAGGTCCTGCTGCGAGGACGACAACTGTTCGTTCAGCGCATTGCTGACCTGGCGCATGTGCGCTTCCAGCGTTTCCAGGCTGAGCGGGCCCTGTTGCTGCAACCGCTCTGCCAGGCCGCTCTCCTGCGCTTCGGCCAGCGTTGGCAGCACCAGCGCGCGGCTCTGCTGGCGCGCGCGGTCGAGGCGGTCACGTTCCCGGACCAGCTGGCCGCGCTCGACACGGACATCCTCATAGGTGCGGCGGGCCTGCTCGATGTCGGCGCGCACGGCGTCGATCTGCTGTGCCAGCCTGGCCAGGTCGGCATTGCCTTCGCGCAGGTCGCGCAGGCTGGCTTCGATGTCGGTCAGGCGCTGCTGGGGCGCGGCGACGTCGATCTCGTTCCATTGGATACCCGCGAGCTCGTGGCAGGCCAGGCGGCGCTCGTTGTCACGATCGCGCTGGCCACGCAGGCTCGCGATATCGGTCTCGCAGCTGGCGATGCGCTTGGCCAGTTCCTGCGCCTCGCGTTCGAACGCACCGACCTTGTCGTGATTGTTGAAACCGAGAATCCAGCGACGGCGGTCGCCCACGGCACTGCGGTCGTCCTTCTCGAAGCGGTCGCCCGGATGCTTGACCTGGCCTTCGCGGGTGATGCCGCGGTCGACGTTGCGCAGCTGTCTGGCATCCACGCATTCGTAGTCGAATCGCTTGCCCAGCTCACGCCGCAGCCAGCTCTCGAACACGTGGTCGCGCAGCTCCAGCTTGTGCAGCAGCGACTTCGCCGATGGTTCGCGGGCGAACGCCTCGTCGTTGCGGCGCACGCGGTAGTAGGTGAAGCGCATGCCGAGGTGGGTGCGGTTCACCCAGTCGGCAACCGCGTTGTAGTGCTTGTCGTCAACCAGCAGCGACAGCGCGAAGCCACCCAGCACGCGTTCGATCGCACCCTGCCAGCCCTGTTCCTCGGAGCGGACCTGGATCAGCTCGCCGACGAACGGCAACGCCACTTCGGAAATGCCGGTCTCTTCCGCCAACCGTGCACGCAGCTTCTGCATCGGCGCCGGAATGTTGGAGGGCGTGCGCTGCATCGCGTCAAGTTCGAGGCGTACTTCAGCGAAGCGACGCTCGTCATCGCGCTTGCCACCGAGGCGCTCGCTGATGGCATCGTCCAGCGAGGCCGAAGCGCGCTGGCGATCCTGCAGTTCGTTCTGCGCACGCTCGACCAGTTCGGCGAAGCCATGGGCATCGTCGGGCAGTTCGGCCTGCAGTTTCCGTGCGGCTTCCTGCGCCTGGTCGCGCTTGGCCTTGCGGCGATCGCGCTCGGCTTCGGCGCGGCCCTGCTCGCGCTCCAGCTCTTCGATGCGCTCGCCGCCCTGCTGACGCCGCTGCAGTTCCAGCTCGGCCAGGCGTTCGCTGTGGTTGTCCAGCGCAGCGCGGCGCTGCGCCTCTTCCCCCAGCAGGCCACGGTCACGCACGTCCATCTCGCGCAGGCGCGCTTCGATCAGCGCCTGGCGGCGGCTCTCGCGGAAACTGTCGACGCCCAGCTTGAGCGCCTCGTCGTCACCGCGCTGCCGGTGCATTTCCTTCAGATCGGCGTAATAGGCGCGCGCCGGCAACAGCGTCTCCACCTGGCGACGGGCGGTGACGACCGCCTGATGGGCCCCGTCAAGCTCGGCGAAATCACTCACCAGGCGCTCGGCGGCGTCGAACGTCTTCGGCGTGTCGAGCATGAAGTCGCGCAGGAAGACGTTGAGATCACCCAGGTTCTTCGCTGATTGCGTCTTGTGCAGCAGGCGCAGCGCCATCTCGTTGTCGATGCCGAGCAGGTCGCGGAAGCGCTCGGCATAGCCGGAGAAGGTGTCGAAGTGGTGGACGTCGGCCAGCTTCTGCTTGAGCTTGCGCAGGTCCAGATCGAAGCCGCCCAGATCCTTGGCGATGTCGAACGGACGCTCGGCGATCATGTAGTGCTTGCGCACGTCGCCGGCCGAGGTGCCGTTGCCGGAGATCCACAACAGGCGCACCAGGCTGACCACGCGGCCGTCGCCGGCCCGGTACTCCAGCACCAGTGCGGTCCAGGTCGCACCCTTGCGCAGGTACTGCGTGGCAATCTCGCCGGTGCCACTGTCCTGCTGGTCGGCCCACGCGCCGCGCACGTAGGACACCAGGTTGCGGTCGCGGCCACTGCGCTCGGCTTCGCGTGCAGCCGCGTTGAAGTCGACGATGGCCGGCGGCGTCAGCAGCGCGGACATGGCATCGAGCAGGGTCGACTTGCCCGAGCCGGAACGGCCGACGAACAGGAAGCCGCGCTCGGCGATCGGCACTTCGGTCAGGCCGTTGAAGGTGCCCCAGTTGTGCACCTGCAGGCGGCGCATGCGGAACTGCTGCAGGCGCGGGTCCGGCAGGCCTTCATTGAACAGGGCGGGGGTGTGCTTGGAAATGGCCATGCGGTGTTCGGGTCTCTCAGGCTTCGGCGGCCGGGGTTTCGCGCAGCTGGCGGTACACTGCCGAAAGCTGGGACACGTCTTCGGCGGAGAACAGCAGCTTCAGCGCCGGCGAGACTTCGTGGCGGTCGTCCTGGCCGCTCAGACGGGTCAGGATGTGGTTGTCCTTCATTTTCTGCACGGCCGATGCAACGCGGCGATTGAAGCCGGCGCGGTCGGTGGACAGGTTCTTCTCGTAGATGGCCAGTGCTTCGGCCATCTCGGCGTCGGCGACCACCGCGCGATTGCCGCGCGCGTCGGCCTCAGCCAGCTGCTGGCGCAGGAACAACAACAGCACCGAGTCAATGAAGGTCAGCGGCGAGGTCCGCAGCAGTACCGGTGCATCGACGTCTTCGGTGTCGGCCTGGCGGGTGAATGCCACACCGCTTTCGCGGTCGAGCACCAGTTCCAGGAACAGGTCGGACAGCGCTGAACGGATGCCCGCCTCGCTGCGCACCAGCGCCGGCCACAGCTTGGCGTGGCGCAGCTGGTCGATGCTGGGGCCGATCAGCAGCTGGCACAGCGCGCGCCGGGCATCCAGCGGCAGGCGGCCGGTATCACCCAGGTAGTACACGCTGTTGCCGCGCCGTGGCTGCGCCTCGAGCATCGCCGGCTCGGCCTCGTAGGCGTCCTCGGCCTGGTCGGCAGACGGTGCTTCGATGGGGTCTTCATGCCAGCTCATGGCGTCTCTCCTGGGTGAACCAAACCAGCGGGATGCGTGCGCGGCGCAGTTGGCCGTCGCCGCCACGCCATTCGGCGAGCTCCTGCTCGCCAGCGACCACGCTGCCGAAGCGCGTGCCCAGCGACAGGTAGCCGATGACGCTGCCCAGGCCCTGCGGCGCTTCGCGCTGCGACAGCGCCTGGGCGATGCTGAGCCGCGGCTGTGCATCGAGCAGGTCGTGCAGGTCGCGGCGCAGGGTGCGGAAGTCGATTTCGGACGAGGCGACCAGATCGCCGACGCTCTCCAGGCTGATGCTGGCCGCGTCGTTGTACTCGACATTGCCGTCGACCTGGGCGCTGCGGGGATCGTGCAGTTTCCACTGCGACCACGAACGCAGCCGGCTGGTCGTCAACTGCAGGTCACGGCCGATCGTGCGCTGGGCCGGGAACTCGTCGCGCAGGGCCAGCGCTTCGGACTGGGCCTGCTTGAGCAGCTGATTGAGGCGACGCTGTTCAAGATAGCCGCGGCTCTGCACGAAGCCACGCAGGCTGCGCGCGAAATTCTGCAGGACATCGTGTACCTGGCCGCCGCGTTCAAGCATGGTGCTGGTGAAGCTGCGCAGGAAGTTGCGCTCGTTGCGATCCAGGCGGCGTGCAAAGCCGCGTGCCAGCACGGCTTCCAGCGCGGCATCGAGCTGCGCACTCTGCTCGGCATCATTGAGCAGGCGCCAGAATGCCTGGAAGCTGCGGCCGGCATCGCTTTCGCCGATCACGTCCACGCCCTCGAACAGCTGCGACAGCACATCGCCACGTTCGCCTTCGTCATCGATGATGCGCTCGCGGAACTCGCGGTTGAGCTGCTCGAAGCCGTCGCGCACCCGGCGGAAGTCTTCGGTCAGCTCGTCGGCCAGACCGATGATCTGGCGGGCGCGCTCCAGTGCACGCTTGCCGTCCAGGGCAACCACACGACCGGCGCTGACCCGCGCGATCTCGGCGTCGATGCGGTCGCGCTCGTCGCGCAGCGCAGACAGGCGTGCGTCGGGGTCGGATTCGGTCTGTGCAGCCAGCTGCGAGAGCTGTTCGATGACCAGTGCCAGGCGGCTCTCGGTGGCGGCCACGCGCGCCTGCTCGAGGCTGTCGGCGAAGCGGATCGCCTGCAGGGCCTGGGTCGACAGTTCGTACTGCTCCTGGTCGGCACCCTCGGGCAACCGCCGCTCCAGCCAGCCCTGGGACAGCCAGTGTGCGATGTAGGCCTGCGCCGTGCGCGGCAGGTCACGGGCCAGTTCGTCCCCATTGAGCTGGTCCAGCGCGCGCTGCAGGCGCTCGTTGAGCACCGAGGACGGCAAGGTGCGTTCGCCGTCCATCAGCAGGCTCTGCAGCAGACCGATGATTTCGGGCGCATGGTCGGCGGCAAGCAGCTTCCATTGGGGCTGTTCGCGCAGGTGGCGGTAGCGGGAGATGCGTTCGCGATGCTTCATGCAGCGAGGGGATTGGGAAAGACAGGCGGCTGCGGGCAGCCACGCACGGCCGTCGCGGGGACAGCCGTGGGCAGGCCGGCCACCATGGGCCGGCGGTGCGGGGAGAAGCGGCTCAGCGCTTGCCGCCCACTTCGATGAAGCGCAGGAACTCGGCGCGGGTACGCGCATCGTCGCGGAAGCTGCCGAGCATCTTGGAGGTGACCATGCTGACGCCACGCTTGTGGATGCCGCGGGTGGTCATGCACTCGTGGGCCCCTTCGACGACCACGCCGACGCCGATCGGCTGCAGCACATCCTGGATGCACTGGGCGATCTGCGCCGTCATCTTTTCCTGCACCTGGAAACGGCGGGCATAGGCCTCGACGACGCGCGCCAGCTTGCTGATGCCCACCACCTTGCCGGCCGGCAGGTAGCCGACATGCACGCGGCCGATGATCGGCGCCATGTGGTGCTCGCAGTGGCTTTCGTACTCGATGTCACGCAGGACGATCAGTTCGTCGTAACCGGCGACTTCCTCGAAGGTCCGCTCCATGTAGGCGCGCGGGTCATCGCGGTAACCGCTGAACCAGTCGCCGTAGGCTTCGGCGACGCGGCGGGGGGTGTCCAGAAGGCCTTCGCGGGACGGGTCCTCTCCGGCCCAGCGCAGCAGGGTGCGCACGGCATCCTCGGCCTGGTCCTGGGTCACGTCGCCCTGCGGGGCGGCCTTTTCGTTGTTCTTGCTCATTGCGTACAGCGTCCCGAACGGGGGGCGAGCATCGTACCTGACCGGGGGGTGGGTCGTCCTGTGGGGACGGTTCATCGGGGCTTCTTCCGGCGCCTCGTGGCTGCTGAGCGAGAGGGGGAAGGGCAGGCCGGGCAGGACACGCCGCAAGTACGTCCCTGTAGGCTCGGCCACGGCATCCATGCCGTGGACGGTCCTGCCCGGCCTGCCCCTCCCCCTCTCCGACAATTTCCTGCTGGCGCGGCCGGCCCCCCCCGAAAGCGGGGTCAAAAGCGGGGGTTCATGGCTTCTGAAGCGGCGCGCCGCTGCCCTGGTGGGTGCGGACCGTTGGTCCGCACTGCTTCTGCTCTTGCCTTTAAGGAGCCCACCCACCGCGTTCGCGGGATGTGGGGCGGGTGGCGGAGGACCGGGGGGTGGGTCGTCCTGTGGGGATGGTTCATCGCGCGCCGACAGTCGGGGTCGCAGCCGATGCTCATGACTCCGGAACGAGCTGCGGTAGCGCCCATTCAGAAAAACATATTGATAGGAATGAAATTAGTAGTATCCTATCTATCTATGGACCGCCCCCTCGACGAGCGCACCGTGCTGCAGATGCAGCTCAGCTCCGGCCTGCTGTATGCAGGGCGGCAGTGGCAGCGCTTGGCCGACAGCCGGCTGGGCAGCTACGGGATCTCCACCGCCTGCACCATGCCCCTGCTGATGATCGGCCGCTCCGGCGGCGGCATCCGCCAGGTCGCCCTGGCCCAGCAGCTGGGCATGGAGGGGCCTTCGCTGGTACGCCTGCTGGACAAGCTCTGTGCCAGCGACCTGGTCCGCCGTGAAAGTGATGCAAGCGACCGTCGCGCCAACCTGCTGTGGCTGACCGAGGCCGGCCAGGCGCTGGTGCAGGAACTTGAAGATCAGTTGATCGACCTGCGTCAGGACGTGTTCGGCGCGCTTTCCATGGATGAACTGCACGCCGTGCTGAAGGCATGGCGCCTGCTGGCCGAGGCCGCCGACCGCATCACGTGAGACCGATGTCCCCGGATGCCGCCGCTGCCGTTGCCACGCCAGCGGCAGTCACCCGTTGTTGTTGTGCCGTTGTTCCTCCCCTCCCCCATCTGCCCTGCCCTACCGATGCCTGGTGAATTCAGTCTCCACGGAGTGTTCGTCCCGACCCTGCTCGGGTTGATGCTGCTGGCCTATCTGCTCAACAGCGGTCTGCACGCGCTGCTGCAACGCGCCGGTGCCTACCGCCATGTCTGGCACCCGGCGCTGTTCAACCTGGCGCTGTACGGGATCGTGCTGGGCCTGCTTTTCCACCTTCTGCGCTGGATGCAATCGTGAACAAGATCGTGAAGAAGTCCCTGCCGGTGCTGCTCACCGGTGCCGCCGTGATCGTCGCGCTGCTGGTGCTGCGCCAGCTGTGGGTCTATTACATGGACGAGCCCTGGACCCGTGACGCCCATGTCGGCGCGGACGTGGTGCAGATGGCGCCGGATGTGTCCGGCCTGGTGGAGACGGTGAACGTCGCCGACAACCAGGCGGTGAAGAAGGGCGACCTGCTGTTCGTGGTCGACCGTGCGCGCTACCGCATCGCACTGGAGCAGGCACAGGCCAGCCTGGCCGAGCGCCAGGCGTCGGTGGCCCAGCTGAAGCGCGAGATCGGTCGTGATCGCAGCCTGCAGGACCTCGTCGCTGCCGAGGACGCCGAAGTGCGCCGGGCCAAGCTGCAGGCCGCACAGGCCGCGCTGGCCACGGCACAGGCCGCAGTCGATCTGGCCGAACTCAATCTGGGCCGCACCGAAGTGCGCGCACCGGCAGACGGCCGGGTCAACGACCGTACGCTGCGCGTCGGAGACTACGTGGTGGCCGGCAAACCGGTACTGGCGTTGCTGGATACCGGCTCATTCCGCATCGATGGCTACTTCGAGGAGACCCGCCTGCAGGGTGTGGTGCCCGGGCAGCGCGTGGACATCCGCCTGATGGGTGAATCCAGGCCATTGCAGGGACATGTGGAAAGCATCGCCGCCGGCATCGAGGACCGCTACCGCAGCAACGGCAGCAGCCTGTTGCCGAACGTCACACCCGCATTCGACTGGGTGCGGCTGGCGCAGCGCATTCCCGTGCGGATTGCCATCGATGATCTTCCCGCGGGTGTTGAGTTGATCGCCGGCCGCACCGCCACCGTGACGGTGGATACCGGCCGCCGCGCGGATGACAGCAAGGCCGGCCCCACGCCGACGCGGGGCCGCCTGTGAATACCGCACTGTCCCGCCTCGGCCTGATCGTCGCACTGGCCAGCCTGGCCGCGTGCAGGACCGTTGGTCCCGACTATGCACTACCGGAAGGCTCGGCATTCAAGCGCCCGGAGGCGAATGCGGCGTTCATCGATACGCAGAACCCGCAGATCGCCGCCAACCAGCCGCTGCCGGCGCGCTGGTGGTCGCTGTACGACGATCCGGTGCTGGACGGCCTGATCAGCCAGGCGCTGCGCGACAACGTTGAGTTGAAAGCCGCTGATGCCCACCTGCGCCGCGCGGCGGCCGTGTACGAACAGGCACTGGACGCCGGTGGCTTCGAGTACGAGGCCGAGGCCGGCGTCAGCCGCGCGCAGTTGTCGGCCGAATCGTTCCTGCAGGAACACGAACTGCCGGTGATCAACCTGGCCGATGGCAAGTTCGCGGTCAGCTATCAGTTCGATCTGTTCGGCAAGCTCAAGCGCGGTGCGGAAGCGGCGCGGGCCGACGAGCAGGCAGTCGCTGCGGCGCGCGACCTGGCCCAGGTCAGCGTGGTCGCACAGGTGGCCGACAGCTATCTGGAGATCTGCCACGCCAATCACGAACTGCATGTGGCCGAGCATTCGCTGCAGCTGCAGCAGCGCGGCCGCTCGGTGACCGAGCGGTTGATCGCGGCCGGCCGCGGCACGCCGCCGGAACTGGCCCGTGCCAATGCCCAGGTCGCCCTGCTGGAGGCCGCGTTGCCGCCGTTGCGCGCGCAGCGCTCGGCGGCGGCGTACTCCCTGGCCGCCCTGCTCGGCCAGACCCCCGGCCAGTTGCCGACCGGGGTGATCGACTGCGCACAGGCACCGTCGCTGACGCAACCGCTGCCGGTCGGAGATGGCCGTGCGCTGCTGCAGCGTCGTCCGGATGTGCGCCAGGCCGAACGCAGGCTGGCCGCGGCCACCGCGCGCATTGGCGTGGCTACCGCCGAACTCTATCCGGACATCCGTCTGGGGGCTTCGATCGGCGCCGCCGGCCTGCTGGAAGATTTCGGCCAGCCCATGACCCAGCAGTGGTCGATCGGGCCGCTGATCTCGTGGACGCTGCCGTCATCGGGCAGCCATGCGCGCATCCACGCTGCCGAAGCGGGCGCCGATGCGGCGCTGGCCGAGTTCGACCACACTGTGCTGCAGGCACTGCGTGAGACGCAGACCGCTCTGGACCGCTACGCACAGGACCTGCGCCGCCTGCAGTCGCTGCGCATCGCCCAGGAACAGGCCGCGCTGGCAGCCGAGCAGAACCGCCGGCTTTACCAGGGTGGGCGGACACCCTACCTGGCCAGCCTGGACGCCGACCGCAGCCTGGCCACCAGCGATGCCACACTGGCCGCGGCCGAAGCACAGGTCTCGCGCGATCAGATCCACCTGTTCCTGGTGCTCGGCGGTGGCTGGCAGGCGACGGCCGCTCCACGGGCCACGGCGAACTAAGTGATGAACGCCGTGACCGATCGCCAGGCGTGGCTGTTCTCGATCAAGACCTACCTGGCCGCGATCGCCGCCTTGTACATCGCCATGGCCGGCAACCTGTCGCGCCCGTACTGGGCGATGGGTACGGTCTACATCGTCAGCCAGCCGCTGCTGGGACCAACCCGCGCCAAGGGCGTATACCGCATCGTCGGCACCCTGGTGGCCGGCCTGGCCACACTGCTGGTGCTGCCCGCGCTGGTGGAAACCCCACTGCTGCTGAGCGCGGCGATGTCGTTCTGGCTGGCCGGCTGCCTGTTCCTGGCCCTGCTCAACCGCGGCCCGCGCGGCTATGCCTTCCTGCTCGCCGGCTATACGACCGCCTTCATCGGCTTCCCCGCCGTGACCTCGCCGGAGGCGATCTTCGACACGGTCGTGGCACGCAGCGAGGAGATCATCCTCGGCACGGTGGTGGCGGTGCTGTTCGCCTCGCTGCTGTTCCCGGCTTCGGTGCGGCCGATGCTGCGCGCACGCATCGGCACCTGGATGGAGGATGCGGCGCAGTGGTGCCGGCAGATCCTGGAGCGAGGCCGCGCGCATGCACCGCGCAACCGCCTGGCCGCCGATCTGGTGCAGTTCGAGGCATTGATCGAGTTCCTGCGCCGCGATGATCCGCGCCACACCGGCGCGGCGGTCTCCATGGAGCGGCTGCGCGAGCGCATGCTGTTGCTGTTGCCGGTGCTTTCCTCCATTGCCGATCGCCTGAGTGCGCTGCGAAGCAATGGCCAGTCGCTGCCCGATGGGCTGCCGGCAGTGATCGACGACATTCACGAATGGCTGCAGCAACCGGCCAGTGCCAGTGATTACGCCCGCCTGCGTGCGCGCATCAGCGCAGTGAAGCCGCAGGTGGACCGCGACCTGCAGCACCTGCAGCTGGCCAGCCTGCTGCTGCGGCTGGAAGAGCTGGTGGACCTGTGGCAGGACTGCCGCACGCTGCAGCAGGCGATCGACCACGGCAACGCGCCGCTGGACCGCGCGCACTATCGCATCCGCACCGACCGGGTCGCCGCCGACAGGCACGTCGACTACGGCATGGCGCTGTTCTCGGCGCTCAGCGCCGGCGTGGCGCTGATGGGCTATTGCGTGCTGTGGATCGCGCTGGGCTGGGAAGGCGGTGGCAACGGCGCGATGATGGCTGCGGTGACGGCGGCCTTCTTCGCGGCACAGGATGATCCGGCACCGAGCATGGTCTCGTTCCTGGTGTGGGCGATGGTGGCTTCGCTGGTCGCAGGCGTGTACCTGTTCGGTGTATTCCCCGCCGTTCACGACTTCGGACTGCTGGCACTGGTGCTGGCGGTGGCGTTCCTGCCGCTGGGCCTGCTGCTGCACCACCCCAAGAGTGCGTTGTTTGCGCTGCCGCTGACGGTCAATCTGGCCGCGCTGCTCAGCCTGCAGAACACCTACAGCGCCAACATCCAGACGTTCGTGAACTCGTCAGTGGCGATGTTCATCGGCATCGGCTTTGCGGTGGTGATGACCCGCCTGTTCCGCTCGGTAGGTGCCGAATGGACCGCGCGGCGGCTGGTCCGGCAAGGCTGGACCACCCTGGCGGAAGCGGCCGAAGGCCGCGGACAGCAGGACCGGCAGCGCTTCGCCGCGCGCATGCTCGACCTGCTCGGGCTGCTGGCCCCCCGGCTGGCGGCGACGCCGGAAGGCAGCGACATCGCGTCGGTGGACATGCTCAATGAAGCCCGCATCGGCCTGAACATCCTGCAGCTGCGGCGTGCCCGGCTGGAACTGCCCGACCGCAGCCGCGAGGCCGTTGAGCAGATCCTGCAGGAGATTGCCGCGCACTATCGGCGCCAGGTCGCGGCACGCCGGCCGATCACCGCCGATCAGACGCTGCGCGAGCGGTTGGATGCCTCGCTGGGGCGGGTCGGCAGCGTGGCGGCCTGCAAGGCACGCGACGAGGCGTTGATGGGCCTGGTGGGCCTGCGCTTCGCCCTGTTCCCGGAGGCGAAAGCGTTGGCGCCGGGGCTGGCGGA
>NZ_JAOCKC010000038.1:0-17015 GCF_029844625.1 Stenotrophomonas sp. GD03680
CGCCTACCTGCGGATCGAGGGCGACAACATCGAACTGGGCGCGCCGGGCAAGGTGGAATTCAAGGCGAGCCAGCGCGAATGGCTGGGGCCGGCGAGTGTGGTGGGGCAACTCCCCGTGCTTGCCGCAGATCTCAAAGCGTGCCCAACAAAGGACAGTCAGCTGGCAGCTGCCGGCGCTGCAACTATCTGAAATGAATCATCACTCGCTTGAATCGTTGATCCGGGATGTCGGTGAAAGATTGCATGGTCCGCACCAGCCGCGCTGGGCAGGCGCAATCATCGATCCATTGGTGCGCGACCCACTTGATGATGGGCTTGTCGCGGAGCTGGGAGCAACCAAACTCAGAATCAATGTGCCGCTTCGTGACAAAACGCCATCGCGCCTTCCGTACCTGCTTCTGCTGGAAGCAACCTCTGATGGCGTCGCGCTGCTGCACGCCACCTGCCTTGAGGCAATGGAAGAGCAGCGGAACCCCGATAGTGAGGCAGAGCACGGGTTCGCCATTGGGCCTTGGATCGGCTTCAACTCCGAGCCTGATGAGATCGCCAGACATTGGGCCACGATCTGTACGATTCGAGTTGCCGGGCAGGGACGCCGGTATCTTCGTCTTGCGGATCGACGGGTACTCAAGTGGCTCTGGCGCCGCCTGGACGCGGCCCAGCAGGCCTTCATCGCAGGACCCATGACGCAGATCCTGGTGTTGGGGCGAGATTCGAGCGTGGCTGAACTCCGCGTGTCAATGACACCACAGCGGGAGCGCACTGGGCTCCTATGGAAGTTCGATGGGAGCATGCTTGACGAGTGCGAGGCTGTGCAGAGCATGCTCAGAGGATGGCGGCGATTCGCACCAACCGTTCCGGCGAACTACCTCGATCTGGCCGAGTTCGCGCTATCCGAGGCGCAGGCCGCTGGCGCCCAAAGCCTGCATGATCGAGTGCTCCTCGGAGCGTACGCTTTGCAGGTAGACAATCACGTTCTCAGGTCGCCGGAGCTTCGGCAACTTGTTGCCACATCCCAGGCACAGGCCACGAATCTCGCTTTGGCCCTTGCTGCGATTCCCGATAGCAGGTGGGACGCCATGGCACTGTCTGTCCGACAAGGCGGATCCGGCGCTCGCTATCTGGAGGCCACTCAAGGAGGGAGCATTCATGGCTTCAGGTGATAGCAATCAATATTCGAGCAACGCCATCACCGCTGCCAGGAGAACCAAGACGTGCGGTGCTGGCGGTTGCGCGTCATGTGTCAAGTCTGGTCTGCCCGTGTTGCTTACCCGGCCGGGGCTGGCGGAAGCACGATACGCGGCCAGATCAGCCGTGCAGACACGTCAACTGATGGCCGGGCTTTCCGCGCCCGACCTGAAGTTCTCCGACTATGTCATGCGTGCGCTGAGGACAGGGTACGTCTACGTCTACTATCAGACTCCAGCAATGCATGCGCTGATTGGTGGAGAAGGTTGGGAGGCTTACGCTGTCGACGAGGCAGGCTATGTCAGCCCCATTCCATTGGAGAATCCACCTCTGCCAGAGGAAATGCCGCGCTTCAGTTGTGAGCGCGCGGCGGGCTATGCCGCCGCTATGCTGATCAACATCAAAGAGCCCTCCCGCGCTGGTGAGGTCTGGATAGGTTTCAGCGAAGTGCCGCTATCCGTGAAGGTAAGGCAGAACTACGCGGCAGACCCGGAGCTTCTGAACCAGCGTTTTACTCGCCTGAACGCGTCCACCGGTCAAAGCAGCCGTGCGCTGGTGCTCACGGATGGTGCGATACAGGGCGCAATTGCGGACTACGACGTCGAGCGCGGTCGCATGCTTGAAGGCCTGCGCGGAAATCCCCATCGCCCCGGGCAGGTAGCGCTGGACAAGAATGGCAAGGTCCCGGAGAAGCCCGCTTCGGAAGATGCGCAGACCGAAGAGCGACGCGAATCCGCCAAGGACATTGCCGCGGCGGCGGCTGCAATCGCGGGCGCATCCGGGGATCCAGCCGCCAGGCAGCCTCTGATCCTGGGTGTCAGCGACCCGGTCGGCATGGCCCACGAAGCCGCGCATCTGCGCCTGACACTGCCCAGCAAGGCTGTGACGTGGTTGATGGCGCAGAAGGACGGTGCGCGACGCCTGCAGACTGCAGTGACGCTGGTGGGGCTTCAGCAGATGCTGGTTGAGCAGGCCAGGGTGCGGGAGGCTGACTTCCGTGATCGCAATCCGCCTCCGATGTCTGCAATGGATCTTCGTGCGGAAATGATAACGAAGACAGAGTTCGAGGCCCGCCAGAAGGCAGGCATCGTTCCTTCGTCCGCCAGCTGGTCGCCGCTCGCCATTCCCATGAACGGCCCGTGGGGTAAAGGCGTCGCCTCAAGCGGACAGAACGGCTACGGGACTGTGCACGTAGCCGGCGGCGCTTTTGAGGCCGACGCGCTTGAGCTGATCGATAAGATCAAGAAGAAGGCGTCCGGCAAAACTCGCGACACCGTCACCGGAAAGTTACTGGGCTGGGAAGACTACCTGAAGGAGTTTGGTAGGTTCTCCGCTGAAGACAAGGCACTGCGCAAGCACATCCAGGGGGATCACCGCGATCTTCTGTCGTGGAATGGCCGCAAGCTGATCACCGGGTTCGATTTCGATGAGACGAGCCCCGAAGATGGCATCTATTACAGCCAGGTGGTCGCCAACCTATTGCACGGCGGGCCCATCGACGACGAGGCTGTGGAGTGGTACGCCGACTTCGTAAAGGATGATCCCAGCAACAAGGACAATCTGCTGGTCAGGGCCATGCTGGGCAATCAGAAAGATGCGTTTGAGCAGTTTTCCGGGTGGATCGTCGAAGAGGGCCAGAGAAACAAGGCCACTGAGGTGCTCAACAATCTGCTTGATCTGGCAGAGAAGCTGAGCGAGTCCAACCAGGGCGGGAAGGCGGCCGCGTTGGCCGTGAAGCACGTTGACACGCTGCGGATTCTTGCACGTGCGTATGCCAGCCCGCTGATCGCGATGGTGGGCGCCGTAGCGCTTGGCGCAGGGAAAGTGAAGAAGACGCTCTCCCCGCCTCTGTACGACCGTGTCATGGCCTTGTTGAGCAGCATGGTCAAGCGAGCAGCCCCGCAGATTACACATCTGATCGTTGATGCCCCTCTGCGGATGGCGGGGCGCGCGTGGCGCGAGGTCTCAAGGGCACTCACTGCGGCTGCGGCCGACACGCCGGCCGGCAAGCGCAATGGCGTGAAGAGCCTGGTGATTGGAAGCGGAAGCTCGCTCCAGCTTGCAGGTGCCGGTGAAGCGGCTGATACGCGAGTGAAGCTGCATCTGTGGACCAACCAGAGTGAAGAGCAACTGCGCGCGCTTCAGTCGACTGCCCAGCAGGGGCAATCTGTGGCAAGTGCGCGGCCGGCGCCAGGATCGACAGCGGGGACGGCTACCGCAGCGGCTCCCATTACCATGGGGTCCAGTGGTCTGATGAGCCTTGCTTCGGCCACACCCAAGGTGATTGCCGATGTGCCTACGGTGATGAGTGCCGGTGCCGGCATCATTCAGGCGATGGAAATTGCCAAAGCGTGGAAGAAGCTGGAGGTTGGCACGGCGAAGGAGCGCAGAGATGCCATCTTCAGCTTCTTCTCGGCAGGGTTAGGCGTGGTCTCGGCATTCCTCGATGTCGCGAAATCGTACGCGCAGAATGTTCTCAAGAAGGGGCTTGCCAAGCGTCTGGAGGCCACGGTTGCTCTGTTTGCGGCTATTGGTTCGTTCATTGATTCGGCTCAGGCGTTTGTTGCTGCTGCGGACGATTTGAAGAATGGGCGCGGTGGTGCTTTTGTTGCGCACTTGCTGCAAGGAGCATCGTCATTTGCTGGCGGGTTTGCTCTTGCTCTATACACAGCATCTGTGTTTGCTCAGGGTTCTGGCGCATCTACATCATGGCTTGGGTGGGGCATCGTCCTTGTGATTCTCGGTCTTGCGCTTGGCTTCGTTGCCTCGCTTCTAATGACGCTTCCTCTCGAGGATTGGGCGGCCAGGACTGTTTGGGGGAGTTGGATCTCGACCCGTTGGGTCACGCAGGAGGAAGAACTTGGAGAACTCAATAAAGTTCTTTTGGGTGTTGAGGTGGATGCGCAGTATAGAAGCGCGTTCAGCTGGAAGAATGTCGCATCTGTGGATGACGTGATCATCGGTGATGCAGTGAAACGCATGACCGCCCATGACTCCGGTGCGAGGTTCACTAGGGAGTTCTTGGTCACGCTTAAGCTTGTAGAGCAGATTCGGAAACGGCTGGGAATAAGTATTCTCGTGAGCGGTCAAGGGGCGGCAGGGATGGAGAGCATCGCCCGCTATTCCACCGATGAGTTGGGCAATGCCGGAGAGAACTGGGGCCAGGGCGTATCAGAAGGCAGGATGGATCATGCATCGGTTGAGGCATTGACAATATCCGGCCATGTCGAGAGTAGTCGATTCTCGGCTCTGGCGGTGGAGCTCACAATTCGAGACGCTCTTGATGGAGGGGACGTTATTGTCTATGAGAGGATGGTGGTTGAATGAATAGACCCAGAAAGCGGTATGGCGACGTTCTGGTTGAAGAGTGGGAGGGCGAGGAGCCCTTCTTTGATACGGATTTTGCAAAGAAGCGGACTAACGGCACCGGACAGGTTGGTGTGGCCCAACCCCGCCGGATCCTGAATTCCACTGGCGGCGATCGAGTTCACAGTGGCCCCTCATCGTCCGATGTTGTTCTGGCGGCCTATGAGAACGGCATCATGATTAGTGGGCTGAGAGGGTCCGCAAGTCTTTCATTACTTGCGTGGTTCGGATTTCTTCCAGCCCTGGGTCTCGTCGCGTCGTCAGTATTTGCTGCCTCTGTCTTGCTCAAGGGGGGCTGGGAGTTTCTGGTACAGGAGCCCGGCGTTGCGATTGGCGTTGCATTTGTGGCCTTGTTTCCTGCTCTATTTGGAATTAGTGGATTCAGTGTTCTGTTTCGTATTCTGGTGCTGATGCCATCGGATTTCCCGGTGATTTTTAACAGGAAAACGAAGGATGTCTGGGTGACAGTTCCTTCTATGCCGTCATTCATACGGATCTTTGAATTTCATCCGGTGAGGTTTGAACGGCACAGTTGGGAAAGTCTTCAGCCTCGGACATACAGGATCCTCGAGGTCACTGCTGGCATGAGTTCTGCTCGCTGGACATACATCCTGACGATGGCTTTCGGACGTGAAGACGACCCCACGAAGGTCGCCAGTGAGGTGAACATCGGCTTCAAGGGCTGGGGGGACGATTTCGAGTTGCTGCAGCTTTGGGAGCACATTCGCCAATACATGAACGATGCCGGCCCGGCTTTGGACCCGGGCGAGAAGTTCAAGACGTTCAGCACGGGCCGACTTCCCAAGTTCCCGGATGAGGCAATGGCGGCCTTAGGGCGAAAGCTGTCGGAGTCTGAGGCGTGGGCTGCTCCAAAGACTTGACGCAAGATCGGCTGCGTCGGCATTTGACCTGCCCCGGTTTGTAGTCTCGACAACCACGATCTGGCGTGTCGGCCATGAGCCTTCTCCCCTCAGACGGGAGAAGAGCCTAAAAGTGGCGGGGGTTACCGTGCCGCCGCAATCGCCTTCACCCGCGCCCTGGCCAATGCTTCACCAATCGCCGGGCCTTTCAGGTGCGTCGTATCCAGATCCCGTGCCTGTACCGAGAGCGCCGCCTGATGCAGGCGCTTGAGCGTTTCGCCCTGCGGGTAGTCACTGTCCTCGAATCCAAGCCGTCCGCGCTTGTCGGCCTCGCAGCACAGGGCGATGCGCGCGATGCGTTCGGGCCGCCGCAGCGCGTCGCAGCGACCCAGCAGTTCCAGCACGGTGGCATCGCGGAGCTCGTCGATGCGGTGCACGTTCAAGTGCTCACGGCAGACCGCTTCCGCCAGCTGCTGGTGTTCGGCCGGGACCTTCAAGCGGGCGCACAGCGCCTTCAGCGGCGTGATGCCGCGCTGCTCGTGCATGATGTGGCGCGGCCATTCCTCCGGCGGGGTGAGGCCCTTGCCGAGATCGTGGGTGAGCGCGGCGAAGCCGACCAAGTCATCGCCCGGGGCCAGTGCCGCTGCCATGTCACTGACCATCTCCTGGTGCAGGCCGGTGTCGATTTCCGGATGGAACTCGGCACGCTGCGGAACGCCATACAGCGCTTCCAGCTCGGGCAGGACCGGGCCCAGTGCGTGCGCCTCGTGCAGGGTGCGCAGGAACGCCGAAGGCCGTTCGCTTGCCAGCGCCCTTCGTAGTTCCTGCCAGACGCGCTCTGGTACCAGCGCGTCGAGCTCACCGCTGGCAGCGACCTCGCGCATCAGCGCCATGGTTTCGGGGGCAACGGTGAACCCCAGCGGGGCAAAGCGGGCCATGAAGCGGGCCGCGCGCAGCACGCGCAATGGATCTTCAACGAAGGCAGGACCGACGTGGCGCAGCACGCGCTGCTCGATGTCACGCACGCCGCCGTAAGGATCGACCAGCGCACCGCTGTCTTCGTCGCAGGCAATGGCATTGATGGTGAAGTCGCGGCGCTGCAGGTCCTCTTCCAGCGTGACCGCCGGATCGGCATCGACCACGAAACCGCGATAACCGCGGCCGGATTTGCGCTCGGTGCGGGCCAGGGCGTATTCCTCACCGGTCTGCGGATGCAGGAACACCGGGAAGTCCCGACCCACGGCGCTGAAGCCCTGCGCTTCCATCTGCGCGGGCGTGGCACCGACCACCACCCAGTCGCGGTCGCCGGCGGGACGCTGCAGCAGGCGGTCGCGCACGGCGCCGCCGACAAGATAGATCTTCATGGCGGGGATGATGGCATGCCCGGCGCGCAGAGCCGAATCAGTCGCCGCCCTGGCCCGCGTCCGCCGGACAGCTGAAGCTCTTGCGCTTGTCGACCAGGCGTCCCATCAGGCGGTCGCTCAGCGGCAGGGCGTCACCGTTGAGGCGCCAGTCGTAGATCACGCTGAAGGCCAGCACGCGCGCGACGTACTCGCGCGTTTCCTTGTAGCTGATCGTCTCGATCCACAGGTCGGGATCGAAACCGGGGCGCTGGCTCTGCCAGCGTGCCGTCGGCGTCGGACCGGCGTTGTAGGCGGCGATGGTCACATAGGGCAGGCCGTCGTACTTGTTCATCAGCTGGCGCAGGTAGGCGGTGCCGATGGCGATGTTGGTGTCGGGGTCGTAGAGGCTGTCGGCACCGCCGTAGCCGGTCAGGCCGATGGACTTCGCCACGGCGGCACCGGTGGCCGGCAGCACCTGCATCAGGCCCATCGCATTGGCAGGCGAGCGCGCGCGCGGAGTGAAGATGCTTTCGGCGCGGATTTCCGCAGCGACCCAGGCCGGGTCGATGGCATTGCGCGCCGATTCGCGGCGGATCGTGGCGTCATGGTGCAGGGGGAAGCGCAGGTCATACAGGCGCTGTTCCTGCGGCTGCTTGCCGAGGGAGAACACCGCGCGGTCGAACCAGCCGTTGTCCTGGGCCACCCGCACGGCCAGTCGGCGCTGGGTGTCATCGAAGCGCGACAGCGCGCTGTTCCATTCGGCCACGGCCCAGCCGGCGCGATCGATCTGGAACAACGCCACCGCGCGCTGGATGGCAGGATCACGAGCCACTGCGGCCTTGGCTTGTTCGCTGTCGTTGGGTTTCCAGGGGCACAGCGTGTAGCCCTGCTGCAGCTTGTCGGCCGCGAGGAAGCCGTGGAAGGTGGGCGTGCGCGCGGCCTCCCGGAACAGCGACTGTGCCTGCTGTGCCTGCCCGGTCTTCTCCAGCATGCGTCCTTCGTAATAGCGCCAGCGTGGATCGTTGCGCTGTTTCGGCCCCATCTTGCGGATTGCCGCCAGGGTCGCCGGCCAGTCGCCACGCGACATCGCTTCGCGCACGCGCCATTCATGCAGGCGCTCGTCGTAGGCGGCGTCGGGGACTGCATTGAGGCGCCGCGCGGAATCAGGCAGGTAGGAGGCAACCGTCCACAACGCGATCTGGTAACGCACCTGGGCCTGCTGCTCGGCACTCAGGCCCAGGGCCTGCGCGTACTGCGGCAGCTGCTGCTCGGTGGCATCCGGATCGGCCTTGGCCAGCTTGACCAGGCCATCGGTGGCGATGCGCCGGCTGCGATCATTGCGCGGCCAGTTCAGTGCGCTGGCATTGGGCTTGTCGACGAACGCAGCATAGGTGTTGGCCAGCGCCAGGTCGGCAGCGGGAAGCCCACGCGCGGCGCTGCGCATCACCGCCGGCTGCTGCGCGTCGGCGGCCGCGTCGATGCGCTCCCAGCGCAGTGCGTCGCTCAGGCCCCCCTGGGCCTGCAGCACGGCGAACACCGCATCGCAGCCGTCGGGCAGTGACTTGCCGTTCCGGCGCCACAGCTCCTGGGCGTCGCTGATCCATTGCGGATCCACGCCGCCGGTCACCTGACGCGCGGTCAACTGCGCACAGCGCAGGCCGAGATTGTCGGTAGGCGCCCAGTTGGCGAGCAGGGTGGGCCAGTCCTGCCGGCGTGCCACCGAAGGCAGCCACACGCTGCGGAAGGTGGTGGCCACGGCCTGGCCCTCGTAACGCTTGAGGAAGGCCTGCGCCTGCGCGGTGTCGACCGTGTCGATGTTGCGCCGCAGATTGGCGTACTCCAGCCAGCCATAGGCCGGATGGCGGCTGAGCGCGGCGGCCTGGCCGGGATCGAACTGGCCGCGTTCGGCAGCTGCGATGGCGGCTTTGAGCTGCGCGTTCTGGGCATCGAGGGACTGGGCACCGGCGCAGCCGATCAGCAGCAGGGAGGCCAGCGGGAGCAGGGACAGGGCGGTCGAAGAGCGTCGGGTCATGGCGCCAGCATAGCGGGCACTGGCTGAATTCAGTTTCGCATCGCGTGCACGCCAGACAAAGGCAACGGCGGCTGAATGCAGGTTCATGCAGCCTCTGCCGCAACGGCGGGATGCCAGCGTAACGTCAGAGCCGGGCGAACCGCCCGGCTGCAGGGAGCGGCACATGGCGTTCAGTAGCGCAGGAAGGAATGGCCCGCTGGCGGAGATCAATGTCACGCCATTGGTGGATGTGATGCTGGTGCTGTTGATCATCTTCATCGTGACCGCACCGATCGTGGCCCGGCCGATCGCAGTGCAGTTGCCGCAGGCGACCGATCGCGTGGTCGCCCGGCCGGACCCGCCGCCGCCGATCGAACTGCGTCTGGATGCAGCCAACCAGCTCAGCTGGAACGGCCAGCCTCTGGCCATTGCCGATCTGCAGTCGCGCCTGCAGGCGCAGGCGGGTAAGTACGCCGGCAACCTGCCGGAGCTGAGCATCGCGACCGATCCGGCGGCCGAGTACGAAGCGATGGCACGGATCCTGGCGGCGGCCGAGGCCACCGGCATGGAGCGCATTGCGTTCGTGCGCTGAGCAGCGGACGAGGGGCTGTCGATGCACAGCCCCTCCACCAAGAGTGCTTTGGAGCACTCCGCGGATGCCGGCACCTGCTGTCGCAACAGGCGCGTGGTCAGCGCGCCAAGGCTGGAACACGACACACAATCTGTCGCTATCTGATGCGATTGCCCGTCAATCGCGTCAAGCCCGCGTGAAAGGGTGTCGGTCATCACGCCGTGATTTTGACTACTTGTTTACAAAGGAGACGCTGCCGCCATGCAGGAGGGGCGTACGGCAGCCAATGTCCCGACATTCCTTTGGAGAGAGAGCGAATGAATCACCTGCACCACCGCCCCCTGGCGGTTGCCGTCGCCCTGTGCGTGACTGCCCTGGCACCGCTGGGCGCCGCCGCACAGTCCACCACCAACCTGGACGCGGTCGAGGTCACCGGTACCCGCATCAAGCGCGCTGAAGTGGAGGGCCAGGTTCCGATCCAGACCCTGACGCGCGGCGACATCGAGCGCACCGGCCTGAGTTCGATCGGCGAAGTGCTGCAGCAGCTCACCGGCTCCGGTTCGGCGCTCAATGCCAAGTTCAATTCGTCCGGCAACTTCGGCTTCCCCCCGGATGGCAGCGGCGTCGGTGCGGGTTCGGCGCAGGTCGATCTGCGCCACCTGGGGGCCAAGCGCGTGCTGGTGCTGGTCGATGGCATCCGCTGGGTCAATGAGTCTTCGGCGTCGGGTGTCGGCGCCGCGACCGATCTCAATACCATTCCGCTGGCCATCGTCGAGCGCATCGAAGTGCTGGAAGACGGCGCGTCGTCGCTGTACGGCTCCGATGCCATCGCCGGCGTGGTCAACATCATCACCCGCCGTGATTTCGATGGCGGCCAGGTGACCCTGAACTACGGCGAATACAGCAAGGGCGACGGCACGCAGAAGGGCGTGGACCTGGCCTGGGGCAAGAGCGGTGATCGCTTCAGTCTGTTCCTCGGCGCCAGCTGGACCAAGCAGGATCCGGTGTATGCGAAGGACCGTGAACAGTCGCGCTTCCCGATTCCCGGTACCGGCCTGGCCTTCGGCAGCGGTGCCATTCCGCAGGGCCGCTTCGCCTTCGTCGACCCCAACACGGGCGCGCAGCAGAACATCGTGCCCAACACCGGCGTGAGCAATCCACGCTATGACGGCAGTGCCGGCTGCAACCGCACTGACGACTACCACTGCTTCACCAGCGCTGACCGTTTCAACTTCGCCGAGTACAACATGGTGCTGACGCCGTCGGAGCGGAAGGGCCTCTTCGGTCAGTTCCGCTTTGACATCACCGACAACGTGCAGTGGTACGTCAAGGCACTGGGCAACCGTCGCGAGTCGACCAACCAGGCTGGCCCCGAGCCGCTGTTCTTCGGCCCCGATGGCGCCACCGGCAATCCGCTGGCCGACAACATCACCATCTCGGCGCTCAATCCCTACAACCCGTTCGGCTTCGACCTGGTGTCGTCCGGCAACATGAGCCTGGTCGGCCGCCGCCCGGTGGAAGGCGGCGCGCGCGTGTTCGAGCAGGAGGTCAACACCACGTACTTCGCCACCGGCCTGGTCGGCAACTTCCAGGCGGCCGACCGCTTCTGGTTCTGGGACGTCAACGGCATGTACAGCAAGAACAAGGCCGAACAGACCAACTACGGCAGCTACAACATCTACAACGTCAACCTGGCGCTGGGCGATCCTGCCGCATGTGCGGCGACGCCGGGCTGCGTGCCGCTGAACATCTTCGGCGGTGCCGGTTCCATCACCCCGGACATGCTGCGCTGGATCCAGCCGGTGGTACGCGACCGCAGCCAGAACGAGCTGAGTCTGTTCACCGCCAATCTGTCCAGCGATCTGTTCAACCTGCCGGCCGGCCCGCTGTCCTTCGCCACCGGTTACGAGTACCGCAAGTACGAAGGCTGGTACCAGCCCGACCCGTTGACGGTGATCGGTCACTACAACGGCGTGCCGTCGCAGCCGACCTCCGGCTCGTACGACGTCAATGAAGCCTACCTGGAACTGAGCGTGCCGATCTTCGCCGATTCGGCACTGGGCAAGAAGCTCGACCTGAGTCTGGCAGGCCGCTACTCGGATTACTCCACCTTCGGTGGTGAGTTCACGCCCAAGTACGGCCTGCGCTGGCAGGTGACCGATGACTTCGTGCTGCGCACCACCTATGCCGAAGGCTTCCGCGCGCCGTCGATCGGCGAACTGTACGGATCGGCCGCGCGCGCGGACCTGCAGCTGTTCGATCCGTGCTCGATCGGCCTGGGCGGCACGCCGCCGCGTGGCAGCGCCGCCAACTGTGCCGCGCTGGGCGTGCCGGCCGGCTTCCAGCAGGCCAACTCGCAGATCTCGGTGACCACCGGCGGCAACCGCGAGCTGGAACCGGAGCGTTCACGCAGCTTCAGTGCCGGATTCGTCTGGAGCCCGTGGTTCGGCAACAACACCTCCTGGTCGGAGCGCTTCGACGTGGAAGTGACGTTCTACCGCCACAACATCGATGGCGCGATCCAGGCGATCAACGCGCAGACCCAGCTGGACCTGTGTGTGGATACGCTGGATCCGGTGTACTGCGATGGCATCACCCGTGCCAGCACCGGCGCGGTCAGCAGCTTCAACAACCGACTGACCAACCTGGGCTCGATCAAGACCGATGGCTGGGACGTGGACCTGTTCTGGACCCTGCCGCAGACCTCGATCGGCCAGTTCAAGCTGGGCTGGAAGAACACCTTCGTCGGTCGTTACGAGGCCACCGGTGCGGCCGGCCAGCGGCAGCCACAGAAGCCGGGCGTGGAAGTGGCCGACAGCTCGATTCCGGAATGGACCAGCAACGCCAGCATCGGCTGGACACTGGACAACTGGAGCGCGAACTGGACGGTGCGGCACATCTCCGAGTTGACCGAAGACTGTGGCGACGCCGTGGCGTTCCCGGTGTGCAGCAACCAGGTGGCGGGCACCAACACGCTCTCGGCGACCACCTTCCATGATCTGCAGGTGGGTTACAGGATCGACTGGATGAAGGGACTGCAGCTGACCGCTGGCCTGAACAACGTGTTCGACAAGGATCCGCCGATCTGCCTGTCGTGCTCGCTGAACGGCTATGACGCGTCGACCTATGACATTCCGCGTGGCCGCTACTGGTACATGCGCGCGGACCTGCGGTTCTGATGTGATGAGGGGCAGCGCCGGACACTCCGGCGCTGCCTTGCGGGTGTAGCGCCGAGCCCATGCTCGGCGCTACAGGAGCGGGGCGGTTGCGCCCTGCAGCTGATCAGAACGACCAGGTGAACGTCAGCGAGCCGTTGCGGCCATCGCCGTACGCACCGTAGCCGTTGATCTGCGAGAGGTACTGCTTGTCCAGCAGGTTGTTGAGGTTGGCCTGCACGCTGAACTCCGGCGAGATGCGGTAGCGCACGAAGGCGCTGACCAGGGCATAGCCGTTCTGCTCGATGCGGCCGTAGGCCGGCACCGCATAGTAGATGCGGTTCTGCCAGTTCGCCCCACCGCCGACCGTCAGTGCCTGCAGCGACTGCGGCGTGTAGCTGGTGAACAGCTTCAGCGCAGTCTGCGGCAGGTTGGTGTTGATGTCGGCATCGTTGGCATCCTTGGCCACGTAACGCGAGGCACCGAAGGTCGCGTTCCAGCCCGGGGCCAGCTCGCCGTTCAGTTCGAATTCGAAGCCGCGGCTGACCGTGCCGCGCGCGGCGCGGTAGGCGAATTCGTTCTGGCTGCCCTGCACCGGCTCACCGGTGGCCTGGCCGACGTTGTCCTGCTCGATGCGGAACACCGCCAGCGAAGCATTGAGGCGGTTGTCGAACCACGCGCCCTTGACGCCCACTTCGTAGCTCTTGCCATCGACCGGATCGAGGTAGCTGCCGTTGCGGTCCTTCAGTGTCTGCGGCTGGAAGATCTCGGTATAGGCGGCGTAGGTGGAGAAGGTATCGTTGATGTCCAATACCAGGCCGGCATAGGGCGTGGTGACCTTGTGCGAGCGGTCCGCACCTTCGCCTTCACTCTTCCAGTCGGTGTAGCGTGCGCCGACGATGAGCTTCAGCGGGTCGGCCAGCGACAGGCGCGTGGCCATGTAACCGGCCTTCTGGGTGATGGTGCCTTCGCTGGCCAGCGCCAGCGGGTTCCAGTTCGGCTCGGAGATGTCGCCGGTCCAGCCAAGGTAGCTGGTGAACGGGTCCCAGCTCTGGCCGGGGCCGCCAATCTGGTAGTCGCCGTAGTTGGCGTACTCGCGCTTGTTGTAGCTCAGGCCGGCCATGAACTGGTGCTCGCGGCCGAACAGCCGGAACGGGCCGTCGATATAGCCATCGACCGCGTTGACCTTGCGCTCGGTGTTGTAGAAGCCGGCCGACGGCGAAATGCCGGTGCCGGTGCTCCTGTCGAAGAACGAGGCACCACTGGTCCAGTCGTTGTAGGCCGGGTAGAACAGCTTGTCGTCGGCCTTGGTCTCATCGTGGGTCGCACCGACCTTGAACTTCCAGCCATTACTGAAGGCGTGCTGCAGGGTGGCGAACGCACGCTTGCTGGTGGTGTCCCAGTAGGTCCAGTTCGGACTGGCGTTGAACGATTCGTCGTAGCCGGTGGCCGAGCCGTCGGAGAACAGCATCGGGAAGCCGCCCCAGGTCGCACCATTGGCGCGCTTCTGCTGGTAGTCGTAGCCCACGCTCAACTGCGTGTCCGGAGTCAGGTCGGCGTCGATCACCGCGTAGCCCAGCGTCTTGTGCTGGTTGTAGCGGTCCATCTGCGCGTCGGTGTCGAGGTAGCTGCCGATCACCCGGCCACGCACGGTGCCGCTGGCGTTCAGCGCGCTGCCCACGTCCACGGTGGTACGGGTACGGCCCCAGCTGCCGACGTTCACCGATACGCTGCCGGCCAGCTCGGCGCTGTCGGCATGCTTGCGGATCAGGTTCACCGAGGCGGACGGGTTGCCTGCGCCACTGAGCAGGCCGGTGGCGCCGCGCACCACCTCCACGCGGTCATACAGGGCGAGGTCCAGGCCGGAATCGCCGTAGCTCCAGTTCTGCACCATCTGCGTGGGCAGGCCATCGAACTGGTAACTGTCGATGTAGAAGCCGCGCGCATAGAACTCGGTGCGCTCGCTGTCCGATTGCGTGCTGGTCACACCGGTAGTGTTGGCCAGCACGTCGATGATGTCGTCCAGGTTCTGATCTTCGATGCGCTGATGGCTGATGATGCTGACCGACTGCGGAATCTCGCGCGGCGTCAGGTCGAAGCGGGTACCGGCCGAGGTGCGGCGCACCGAGTAGCCCTCCGCGCGCTCGCCCTTGACCACCACCTTGTCGAGGGTGGTCGCATCGGTGGCAGTTTCTGCGAAGGCGGTCGGGGCGATGGCGCAGAGTGCGGCGAGCACGGCAACGGACAGCCGCTGAGGCTGCGGGATACGGAATGCAGGACGGTTCATGGGATTCCTGGACGAGCATGCGCGTTCGGCCGACATCCAGGAGGCGAGGCGCTAAGGGTAGGGGAAAGGCGGGCGCGCCTTCCTGGCGACGCTGCAATCGAAAGGAATGTTAATACGAACTATTCCTATTTACAAATCATGAACAGGGGCGCGCGGGCAGGATCGTCCGGCTGCTGTGGGACGACCGCCGTCCGGCGGCTTAGCGGCGCAGCAGTGGCAGAGGATCCCGTGCGCCGTCTGCGCCGTAGATGCCCCAGTGCAGGTGCGGCGGAGTGCCCTTGGCGTTGCCGCTGTCGCCGACGTGGCCGAGCAGATCGCCCGCGGTTACGACCTGGCCGCGGGCGAGGCCTGCGGCCCAGCTCTCCAGATGGGCGTAGTAGTAGCGCTCGCGGCCGGGGCCGATCACCCAGACCTGACGGCCGCCCAGGCCGCCTTCCCGCACCTCGGCAACCACGCCCGGGGTCGCGCTGCGGACCGGGGTACCCCGCGCGGCGAAGATGTCGATGCCGGCATGGCTGCGGTCGCGCCCTCGCGGCGCGCCGAAGGTATCGGCGATCTGGCCCGGCCGCACGCCGTCCACCGGTACCGGCAGCTCGGTGGCCGGTGGCATCCGGGCCAATGACCACAGCATCTTCGGCGCTTCGGCCCAGCGGCTGTTCCAGACGGACAGGGCGGCAACGACGGTGACGACCAGCAGGAACGCACGCAGCAGCCAACGGCGCAGCAGGCGGGCGGAAGACGTGGAGGGTGTGCGGGGCGAAGGATTCATGCCGCGCCAGTATGGCGCGGTGGGTGTCGAGGCCGGTTCATTGCAGGGGGACTTCGAAACTGCGCTTCAGCGTGGACAGTGCCACCGCGGTGCGGAATCGTTCGATGTTGTCGTCGCCACCGAACAGCCGCTCGCTGATGGCGTCGTATTCCTCCATCGAGGTGGCCGAAAGCACCAGCAGGAAATCGCCGTCACCGGTGATGGCATAGCACTGCTGCACCGCCGGGTCGTCCTGCACGCGCTGCTTGAACGGCGCCACGCGATCACGCTGCTCGCTGACCATGCGCACCTCGACGATGAGGGTCAGCGGTCGGCCGATCCGCGCCGCCGCCACCACGGCCACATTGGCCGCGATCACACCGCTGTCCTGCAGACGCTTGATCCGCCGCTGCACGGCCGGCGTGGACAGGTGTACGGCTTCGGCGATCTCCCGCTGTGGCAGCGTGTTGTCCCGCTGCAGCAGGGCGAGGATGGCGCGGTCGAAGCTGTCCAGCACGGGGGCAGTGGCCATGGTGAGCAGAAGTTGCATGGACGGGCCGGTAATTGAGCCAAGTGCTCGCCGTCGACGCAATAGACTGGACGCATGCAGACTTCACGATTCGCGCCGATGTTGCCGGCGCTGGCGGTGCTCGGCTCGGTAACGGCGCTGTCCGTTGGCACGTCCTATGCAAAGCATCTGTTCCCGCTGATCGGCGCGCAGGGCACCAGCGCGCTGCGCGTGGGCTTCTCCGCACTGTTGCTGCTGCTGTTCTGGCGACCCTGGCGCTGGAAGACCCGCCGCGCGGATGCGATCACCATCCTGCGCTACGGGCTCACGCTGGGCCTGATGAACCTGCTGTTCTACATGGCCATCCGCACGATCCCGTTCGGCATCGCGGTGGCCATCGAGTTCACCGGGCCGTTGACCGTGGCGATGCTGTCGTCACGGCGCCCGATCGATTTCCTGTGGATGGGATGCGCAGTGGTCGGCCTGCTCCTGCTGCTACCACTGGGCGGTGCGGCGGCACTGGACCCGGTGGGCGTGCTGTATGCACTGGGTGCGGCGGCGTGCTGGGGCCTGTACATCGTGTTCGGCAAGCGCGCCGGCCACCTGCATGCCGGCCATTCGGTGTCGCTGGGCCTGCTGGCGGCGTCGCTGGTGGTGGTGCCGGTCGGGGTGATCCATGCCGGCGCGGCCCTGCTCGATCCGAAGATCCTGCTGGCGGGCCTGCTGGTGGCACTGGTGTCCAGTGCGATTCCGATGTCGCTGGAGATGATGGCGCTCAAGCGCCTGCCGAAGGAAACCTTCGGCATCCTGATCAGCATGGAGCCGGCGGTGGCCGCGCTGTGGGCGATGCTGTTGCTGCACGAACACCTGCATGGATTGCAGTGGCTGGCGATCGGCTGCACCGTGGTGGCTTCGGTGGGGAGCACGATGACGGCGCGGCGGTCGAAGGCGCCGGCGATGCAGGCGGGGTAGCGCCGG
>NZ_JAOCKC010000039.1:0-16969 GCF_029844625.1 Stenotrophomonas sp. GD03680
CTCGATGGCGCCATCCATGGCGCCAACGGTCCCGCGCAACCCACCCGCCCGGCCCAAACACTGACTCGCATCCTGACCCGCATCCAGCAACCCAGCCACGAGGGGCTGCGCCGTTGGCTGGAACACCCTGTTACCCGCATGGGGCATGTGCCCGTCACGGCCGCATGCCATGCTGGCACTCTTGATCCCTGCCAGCGAGACGCCCGCATGACCACCATCATCGCCCCGCGCGTACACGACATCGGCGGCCTGGAAGTCCGCCGCGCCGTCCCCACCCTGCAGGCCCGCAGCATCGGTTCGTTCGTATTCGTCGACCAGATGGGCCCGGCCGTCCTTACCGCAGGTACCGGCATCGACGTGCGTCCCCATCCGCATATCGGCCTGGCCACCGTCACCTTCCTCTGGTCCGGCGCCATCGGCCACCGCGACACGCTCGGCTCGGACCAGGTGATCCGTCCCGGCGACGTCAACTGGATGACCGCCGGCCGCGGCATCGCGCACTCCGAACGCACGCCCCCGCCGGAGCGCGGTCACGACCATCCGATCCACGGGATGCAGACCTGGGTGGCATTGCCGAAGTCGCACGAGGAAGTGGAGCCGGCGTTCTATCACCACGCCGCCGCGACCCTCCCGGAGCAGCGCCGCAACGGTGCCTGGCTACGCGTGATCGCAGGCCGCGCCTATGGCGAGGAGTCGCCGGTGAAGGTCTTCGCCGACACGCTCAATGTAGCCATCGACCTCGATCCCGACGCGGAGATCGACATCGATGACGGCCACCGCGAGCGGGCGCTGTACATCCTCGAAGGCCAGGCGCAGCTGGATGGCGTGGACATCCCGGCGCAGCACCTGGTGATTCCCGAGGCCGGCGCGCGCGGCCGGCTGCGCGCGAAGACCCCGCTCAAGGCCATGCTGTTCGGCGGCGAACCGCTGGATGGCCCGCGTCACCTGTGGTGGAACTTCGTTTCCAGCTCCAAGGAGCGCATCGAACAGGCGAAACAGGACTGGGAAGCCGGCCGGTTCGGCAGCATTCCCGGCGACGACAAGGAGTTCATCCCGCTGCCGCAGTACTGAGCATCGCGCGCTGCACACACCCTGAGGTGTATCCCTCCACCGGCCTTTGACGCTATCGTCACTCGCCGGTCACTGAAATGTGACCTGTTTCACATTTTAGTTCATCAAAGGAGTGCAGTTCATGAGCATGGGTAAACGCTTGGCCGCCGAGTTCCTCGGCACTTTCTGGCTGGTTCTGGGTGGCTGTGGCAGTGCGGTACTGGCTGCCAAGTTCGGCGGCGACGGCAATCCGCTGGGCATCGGCTTCCTGGGCGTGGCACTCGCGTTCGGCTTGACCGTGGTCACCGGCGCCTACGCGTTCGGTCACGTGTCCGGCGCGCACTTCAATCCGGCAGTCAGCGTGGGCCTGTGGGCCGGCGGCCGCTTCCCGGCCCGCGACCTGGTGCCGTACATCATCGCCCAGGTCGCGGGCGGCCTGCTGGCCGGCTTCATCCTGCTGCAGATCGCTTCCGGCGCCAGCGGCTTCGCCATCGACGGCAGCCAGGCCGGGGCCTTCGCCAGCAACGGCTACGGTGCGCTGTCGCCCGGCGGGTACAGCGTGGCGGCCGCCTTCCTGTGCGAAGTGGTGCTGACTGCGGTATTTCTGGTCGTGATCATGGGCGCCACCCATGGCAAGGCATCGGCAGGGTTCGCTCCGCTGGCGATCGGTCTGGCATTGACCCTGATCCATCTGATCAGCATCCCGGTCACCAACACGTCGGTGAACCCGGCTCGGTCCACCGCGGTGGCGTTCTTCGCCGGCAGCGGCGCGGTCGGCCAGCTCTGGCTGTTCTGGGTCGCCCCCCTGCTGGGCGGCATGATCGGCGGCATCATCTACAAGTGGGTCGGTAACGACCGTTGAGTGCTGCCCGGACCATTGCGGCCGACAATCGGCCGCAATGGTTACGGTTGTAACCGCAATTTGTGCGGGCACTCACGTTCCGTTAAGGTCTGTTTGACCGCCTGTGCACATGCCCGGCGCGGATGGCATCCGGGGATGGGATGCCACGGCCGCCAGCAGCATGGCGGCGTCACACGACACGCCACCTTGGGGGGATGCATGAAGTTCGCGCCTGTTGTCCTGTCGAGCCTGTTGTTTGCCGCGGCCCAGGCCGCCGCGCAGGCACCCGCCGAATGTCCTTCGCTGCCGGCGAGCAGCGGCCTGAAATGGCAGCAGCAGGTGCAGTCGGACTTCCTGCTCTGCCGCGCCAGCACCGAGGATGGACGGGAAGTACTGAGCCTGATGCTGAGCGCACGCGATCCGGCGATTCCGCTCAGCCGCTCGCTGCGCCAGGAAAAAGGCAGTTTCGCCGGCGAGTCACTGTACTGGTACCAGCCCGATCTGGGTGGACAGCAGCCGCCGGGATACGCCGAACGACGCATCAGCGTGATCAAGCTGGACAAGGGCCGCTATGCGCAGATTGCCCTGTACCCGGGCAGCACGCAGGAACTGGGGTCGCTGCAGCAGTTGGCGCAGGGCATGAGCCTGACGCCCTCAGCCGTAGCCGCCGGACGTTGACGGTGACGGGGATGACTGCCTGGCAGCATCCCCGCCGGATCCGAGGAGTTGGCGGCAACGCCGGGCATGGCCTGATGGACGTCCTTTGCGCGTGCTGTGCCGGAGAGCCGCCGGGCATGGCCCGGCGCTACCGGCTTCCTCCTGGGGGGCGGCGTCGGCCCTCAGAACCTGCCTTCCTGGAAATCGACGAAGGCCTGCATCAGTTCCTGGCGCGTGTTCATCACGAACGGGCCATGCCGCATCACTGGCTCCCGCAGTGGCCGGCCGGCCACCAGAATCAGCCGCCCCCCTTCGCTGCCAGCCGAAACGTGCAGCTGTTCACCGCCACCGAGCACCGCCAGTTCCTGGCGCGCCACATCACGTGCGGCATCCTGCTCGCCGACCGTGATTGCGCCCTCGAAGACATAGGCAAACGCGTTGTGGCCTTCCGGAAGCGTGTAGGTCCAGGCACGATCGGCCTCGAGGCGGACGTCCAGATACAACGGATCGGTGGCCGGCTGCACGATCGGGCCGGTGGTGCCATCGACAGTACCGGCGATCACCTTCACCTCCACACCCGGCTCCGGCTGCACCACCGGGATGCGTTCCGGCGCGAACTCCTGGTACTTCGGGTCCGTCATCTTCTCGCGCGCGGGCAGGTTCACCCACAGCTGGAAACCGCGCATCTGCCCGCTTTCCTGTTCCGGCATCTCCGAATGCACCAGGCCCCGGCCTGCAGTCATCCACTGCACGCTGCCCGGGGTCAGCAGGCCCTCGTTACCGTGGTTGTCGCGGTGGCGCATGCGTCCGTCCAGCATGTAGGTGACCGTCTCGAAACCGCGGTGCGGATGCTCCGGGAAACATCCAGCAGCAGGAACGGATCCAGATCCGGCAGCGTCGGGCCGCCGATGACACGGGTCAGGCGCACGCCGGCGCCGTCGGACGTGGGCATGCCACGGATGGTGCGCAGGACGCGGACCGGTTCGGGAAGGCTCATGGCGACTCCTGTTGGATGGATGCCACTGAAGATGGACGCCGCGGCGCCGTCCGCCAATGGATGACGCCGCAACCGATTGTTCCATCCCTGGTGTTCGCCGGGCGTCATGCCGGCGGTTCCGCGACACGGATGTCTGCCCGCAGCCCATGCCGCACACGCGGTCACCACCTTCGTACGACCAAAGTACTACCGCCGATGGGCCCCGCACGCATTGACCCTGTAAAGGGCACGCGGGACTCTTTGAATGTCTTTCCGGGAGAGAGCACCTCATGAAAGGGTTTGCCAAACTGGGTTGGGCGGCACTCGCCCTGCTCGGCGCGTTCTGTCTGGGCACCGTGGCCTTGCGCCGCGGCGAACATATCAACGCGCTGTGGATCGTCGTCGCCGCTGTTTCGATCTACCTGATCGCCTATCGCTTCTACAGCCTGTTCATCGCCAACAAGGTGATGCAGGTGGATCCGACCCGGGCTACGCCGGCGGTGATCAACAACGATGGCCTGGACTACGTGCCGACCAACAAGCACGTGCTGTTCGGCCACCACTTCGCGGCCATCGCCGGCGCCGGTCCACTGGTGGGCCCGGTGCTCGCGGCGCAGATGGGCTACCTGCCCGGACTGCTGTGGCTGGTGGTGGGCGTGGTGCTGGCCGGTGCGGTACAGGACTTCATGGTCCTGTTCCTGTCCAGCCGGCGCAACGGCCGCTCACTGGGCGATCTGGTCCGCGAGGAAATGGGACAGGTGCCCGGCACCATCGCGCTGTTCGGCGCGTTCCTGATCATGATCATCATCCTGGCGGTGCTGGCGATGGTGGTGGTCAAGGCGCTGGCGGAAAGCCCCTGGGGCATGTTCACGGTGATAGCCACGATGCCCATCGCCATCCTGATGGGCATCTACATGCGCTACATCCGGCCGGGCAAGATCGGCGAGATCTCGGTGGTGGGCCTGGTGCTGCTGCTGGCCGCGATCTGGTACGGCGGCAAGGTTGCTGCAGATCCGGTGTGGGGCCCGGCCTTCACCTTCACCGGCACGCAGATCACCTGGATGCTGATCGGCTACGGCTTCGTCGCTTCGGTGCTGCCCGTGTGGCTGTTGCTGGCACCGCGCGACTACCTGTCGACCTTCCTCAAGATCGGCACCATCGTCGCTCTGGCCATCGGCATCCTGATCGTGATGCCCGAGCTGAAAATGCCCGCACTGACCCAGTTCGCCGCCAGTGGCGATGGCCCGGTGTGGAAGGGCGGCATGTTCCCGTTCCTGTTCATCACCATTGCCTGCGGCGCGGTATCCGGTTTCCACGCGCTGATTTCCTCGGGCACCACACCGAAGCTGCTGGCCAATGAATCGCACATGCGCTACATCGGCTATGGCGGCATGCTGATGGAATCGTTCGTGGCGGTGATGGCGCTGGTGGCTGCGTCGATCATCGATCCGGGCATCTACTTCGCGATGAACAGCCCGGCGGCGGTGATCGGTGCCGATGCGGCGTCTGCCGCGCACTACATCACCAACACCTGGGGCTTCACCATCACGCCGGAACAGCTGACCGCCACGGCCGCCGCGATCGGCGAACCGACGATCCTGCACCGCGCCGGTGGTGCTCCGACGCTGGCGGTGGGCATCGCAATGATCCTGCATGAAGCCATTCCCAGCGGCAGCGACGCGATGATGGCGTTCTGGTACCACTTCGCCATCCTGTTCGAAGCGTTGTTCATCCTGACCGCCGTGGATGCGGGCACCCGCGCAGGCCGCTTCATGCTGCAGGATCTGCTGGGCAACTTCATTCCGGCGCTGAAGAAGACCGAGTCGTGGACGGCCAACATCATCGGCACGGCCGGCTGCGTGGCGCTGTGGGGCTACTTGCTCTACACCGGCGTGGTCGATCCGTTCGGCGGCATCCAGACCCTGTGGCCGCTGTTCGGCATCTCCAACCAGATGCTGGCCGGTATCGCGCTGATGCTGGGGACGGTGGTGCTGTTCAAGATGAAGCGTGACCGCTACGCGTGGGTGACCGCGGTACCGGCCACCTGGCTGCTGATCTGCACCACCTATGCCGGCTTCATCAAGATCTTCGACAGCAACCCGGCGCAGGGCTTCCTGGCGCAGGCGCACAAGTTCCAGGCCGCCATCGCCAGCGATACGATCACCGCACCGGCCAAGTCGGTGGCGCAGATGCAGCAGATCGTGGTCAATGCCTACGTCAACACCGGCCTGACCGCGCTGTTCCTGCTGGTGGTGGGTGCGGTGCTGACCTATTCGATCCGCACGATCCTGGCCGCACGCCGCAATCCGCAGCGCAGCGACCGCGAGACCCCGTACGTGGCGCTGAAGCCGCATGAAATGGTGGATCTGTAATGAGCACGCAACTGGTTCCCGTTGGCCAGTACCAGGCGCACCGCCGCGTGTGGCGACGCCTGGTGCAGACCGCACGCCTGTGCTGTGGCATCCCTGATTACGACAACTACGTCCGGCACATGCTGGAGAAGCATCCGGACCAGGAACCGATGGACTACAAGACGTTCTTCCGCGAACGTCAGGAAGCGCGGTACGGCGGACGCAACGGCGGACGCTGCTGCTGAAAGGCATGACGGTGCTGGATCTGTTGTAGATCCACGCATCGCATTGAGTCCGGGGTCAGATCCGTTTCCTCCGGGAAACGGATCTGACCCCTTCTCTGCTCATGGGTCGGCATGAAGTGCATCCACGCATGGCGTGGATCTGCCGCAGATCGCGGGAAAGCGCAGCCATAGCGACCCGCGCTCAGCCGTTGGCCATCCACTTCAGGATCAGGCCGGTGACATAGGCCAGCCCGGTGCCGGTGGCATAGCCCACCGTGCCGAGCAGCACGCCGACCGGTGCCAGTGTCGGATGGAAGGCCGCAGCCACCACCGGCGCCGATGCCGCCGCACCGATGTTGCCCTGCGAACCAATGGCGAAGAAGAACAGCGGTGCACGGACCAGCTTGGCCACGGCCCACAGCACCAGCACGTGGGTCGCCATCCAGATCGCGCCGAGCAGGAACAGCCACGGCCGATCCAGCAGCGACAGCAGGTTCATCTGCATGCCGATGCAGGCGATCAGGAAGTACAGGAACACCGTGCCCAGGCGCGAGGCACCCGCCGCTTCCAGACGACGTGCGCGGGTGAAACTCAGGCTCAGGCCCATCGCGGTGGACAGCAGGATCACCCAGACGAACTGGCTGTCCAGGCTGAACTGGCTGGCCCAGCTGACGTTGGCCTTGAACCAGCCCGACAGCGGCGCGGCGATCGCGTGCGCCAGGCCGACACCGCCCAGGGCAACGCCGACGATCACCATCAGGTCGGTCATGCTGGGAATACGTGCGTTCTGCGCTTCATAGGCGCTGATGCGCGCCTTCATCTCGTCGATGGCACGGGTGTCGGCACCGTTGCGCGTGTCGATCTGCTGCGCGCGGTTGGCCAGGAACAGCAGGATCGCCATCCACAGGCTGGCGCAGGCCACATCGACCACGGCGAACTGCCCGAAGGTCGTGGCATCGGTACCGAAGATCTCGCGCATGGCGACCATGTTGGCGCCACCGCCGATCCAGCTGCCGGCCAGCGCCGCCATGCCAGCCCAGGTGTCACCGGCCACGGTTTCCGGGTGGATCAGCTTCATCACCTGGAACGAGACGATGGCGCCGAGCATGATGCCGGCGGTACCGGCACAGAACACGAGCAGCAGCTTCGGGCCGAGCTTGATGACCCCTTTGAGGTCGATCGACAGGGTCAGCAGGACCAGCGCGGCAGGCAGCAGCACATCGCGTGCGACCGGGTTGTACAGCGACGTGTTGTGGCCATCGATGACACCGGCGGTGTTGTAGATGGCCGGGATGAAGTAACACAGCAGCAGGGCCGGCACCCAGGCGAAGATCTTCTTCAGCAGGGGGGTGGGACCACTGGCGGCCCAGAAGATCAGGGCCAGGGTGGCAGCAATCAGGCCCAGGCCAACGATATCGTTGCTGATCAGGGCAGTAGCGGGTTCGGTCGGCATGGGATCCTCTGTCGATCGAAAGAGCGGAAAAAAAAGCGCCGCATAAGGCGGCGCGGGTCGAGATTAACACCCTCTTCACGGCGGGTCATGCTGCAGTGCCGGCCTCGCCTTCCCCGGTACGGAGCGTGTCCATGCAACTGGGGGCCTTCTCGGTCAGCCTTTCGGTCAAGGACCTGGCCGCCTCCCGCGCGTTCTATGAGGCGCTGGGCTTCTCGGTCACCGGCGGCGATGCGACGCAGAACTGGCTGGTACTGCGCAACAACGGTGTCGTCATCGGCCTGTTCCAGGGCATGTTTGAAGGCAACCTGCTGACCTTCAACCCGGGCTGGGACCAGCACAAGCAGGAACTGCCGCGTTTCCAGGACGTCCGCGAACTGCAGGCAGCGCTGGATGCGCAGGGTATCGCGCTGCAGGTTCGGGCCGATCCCGACAGTGAAGGCCCCGCCTTCCTGCAACTGATGGATCCGGACGGCAACGTGATCCTGGTCGACCAGCATGTGCCGCGGCCGAAGGCCTGACCCCGCGACTGCGATCATCCGCCTGGGCGCGAAGCACCGAAATCCAGCGTGGCCTGCGTCCCGCGCGGCTCGCAGGGCTGCAGCTGCAGGGTCCAGCCAAGGTGCTCGCACAGGCGCGCGATCAGGTCCAGGCCGATCCCGCCACGATCGACACGCTCTCCCCGGGCCATGCGTGCGTGGATCGCAGCGATCTCCTCCGGGCTCATGCCATGCCCCGGGTCCTGCAGGGTCAGCACCGCCGAAGCGCTCAGGCGCAGTTCGATGTGCCCGCGGCCGCTGTTCTCGATCGCGTTGCGCAACAGGTTGCCGATCGCCGCCTGCACCACCGCCAGCGGGGCAACGATGTCCACCGGCGCGGCCTGGATACCGATGCTCAGGTCCTTGTCGCCCAGCAGATGGCGATGATGCTCGACGATGTCCGGCAGCAGCTGGTCCAGTGCGATGCGCTCGGCACGCGCCGCCAGCCGCGCCGGATCGCGCGCAAGCACCAGCAGCAGTTCGATCAGCTGCTCCACGCCCTGCGCGGTGCGCAGCACGCGCTGGATCTGCTGCCGGGCACGGTCCGGCAGGCCCGGCTGCTCCAGTGCCAGCTCGGCGGCGCCGGTCATCACCGCAATCGGGGTGCGCAGCTCATGGCTGGCAGTGCTGATGAACACCCGCTCGCGTTCCACGAACTGCTCGTTGCGTTCGAGGTAGTCATTCAACGCATCGGCGATGGTGTGCAGCTCGGAACTGCCACGCGGGTCGACATCGATGCGCTGGCCCTGCGCGCCCGGCCGCAACGCGCCGATGCGCTGCGCCAGCAGGCTGAGCGGACGCACCATGCGCTCCATGCCGAAGGACGCCATCAGCACGGTGACGAAGATCATGATCACCCCGGCCAGCATCACCCACCGCGTGGCGAACTGCTCAAGGTCGTGGAAGTCGGAGATGTCCAGCACCAGCGCAACGCGCCCCATCGAGTCCGTATCACGCACCATGACCGCCGTTTCGCGGTCCTTCACCATCACCCCGTCATGCAGGCCGGGATGCAGGGTGCGCAGGCTGTCAGGCAGGTTCACCGCGTCGAAACGGTACAGGCTGAGCGTGTCCGAGTCCTGCCATCGATAGTGTGGCTCGTGCTCGACATGCTCGACGATGCTGTCCAGTTCGGAGTTGAGCAGCGCGCGCCAGGCGGCGTGTTCGGCGTGCTCGTGCACATAGTTGCCTACGCTGAACACCGCCAGCGAAAGCAGTGCCAGGTAGCCCAGCAGCCACCACAGCACGCGGCGGTACAGCGGGCCGGGTCTACGCACCTTCATCGTCATTCCTGCCGGCCTCGGCGGCGGTGGGCAGGGCCAACCGGTAGCCGACCCGCGGCAGCGTGTGGATCAGCTTGTCCACGAACGGTCCATCCACGCTGCGGCGCAGTTCGTAGACATGCGAGCGCAGCAGGTCGCCGTCCGGTGGCTCGTCGCCCCACAGGGCGAATTCGAGCTGCTGGCGGGTGACCGCGCCGGGGCTGGCGCGCATCAGCACTTCCAGCAGCTTGCGGCAGGCCGGATACAGATGCAGGACCTGTCCGGCGCGCTGCGCCTCCAGGGTCGCCAGGTCCAGCACCAGATCACCCACCTGCAGCCGCTTGCGGGGGTTGCGTCCCTGTGCCCGCAGCAGCAGGGCCTCCAGCCGCACTTCCAGCTCCGGCAACGCGAACGGCTTGGTCAGGTAGTCATCAGCGCCGGCACGGAAGCCGGCAATCTTGTCCGGCAGTTCGTCGCGTGCGGTCAGCATGATCACCGGCACCTCCGAGCCATGCTCGGCACGCAGGCGGCGCAGCACTTCCGGCCCCTCCATCCGGGGCAGCATCCAGTCCAGGATCACCGCGTCATAGGGATGGCTGCCCGCCAGATGCAGGCCGGTGATGCCATCGGGAGCCACATCCAGCACATGACCGCGCGACTCGAAGTAGTCGAACAGATTGGCCACCAGCTGCCGGTTGTCCTCGATCACCAACAGGCGCATGCATGAAAGTTCCACGGAAGTTCGTACCATGGTAGCGCCACGCATGTCGGAATGAGGTCGCCCCGGCGATACTCCGACGCTTTTCCCACCCCCGCCGCCTCAAAATGGCCGTTTTGCTCCCGGAGCCTGCCGTGCCCGTAGCCCTGCCCCGCCGTTGGCGCCTGCCCCTGCTCTGGCTGTTGATCATCGCGGCACTGGCTGCCGGCATCGGCATGCGCCAACCGCAGCCACCGGACGAACCCCGCTTCGTACTGGCCGCCAGGACCATGGTGGAAAGCGGGGAGTGGCTGCTGCCGCACCGTGGCAGCGAGCTGTATGCGGAGAAGCCGCCGGTGTTCATGTGGCTGCAGGCGGCGGCCTACGAAGTGGTGGGCAGCTGGCAGTGGTCGTTCCTGCTGCCTTCGCTGCTGGGGGCCCTGCTCAGTCTGTGGTTGGTGTCGGATCTGGCACGCCGACTGTGGTCGCCGCGCCACTCCCTCTATGCCATCGGCGCCCTGTTCTGCACCCTGCAGTTCGGCCTGATGGCCAAGCGTGCGCAGATCGATATGGTGCTGGTCGGGATGACCACGCTGGCCCTGTGGGGCCTGCTGCGGCATCTGTGCGAGCGACGCAATGTGCCGGCGCTGTGGCTGGCCGGCTTTGCCGCCGGCCTGGGCACGGTGACCAAAGGCGTAGGTTTCCTGCCGCTGCTGATGGTGCTGCCCTGGTTCGGCTGGTGGCTGTACCAGCATCGCCGCGGCCGTCGGATCGAAGGCCCGCACCCGGCGACCCTGCTGTGGCTGATCCCTGCATTCCTGCTCGGCGTGGCCGTCTGGCTGGCCCCGCTGGGCTGGGCCCTGCTGCACGAACCCAGTGCCTCGCTGCAGTCCTATGCGCATGAACTGCTGTTCAAGCAGACCGGCACCCGCTATGCCAATGCCTGGCACCACCGGCAGCCGGTCTGGTACTACCTGCAGGTGATCCTGACACTGTGGCTGCCGGGTGCCCTGTTGCTGCCGGTACTGGCCCGCCCGTGGTGGCGGCGCCTGCGCCGTGGCGACCGCCGGCAGTGGCTGCTGCTGGGGTGGGCGCTGCTGGTGCTGGTGTTCTTCAGCGCCAGCCCCGGCAAGCGCGAGGTCTACCTGCTGCCGATGCTGCCTGCCGTGGCCCTTGCCGCCGCGCCCCTGCTGCCCGGCCTGCTGCGCAGGCTGTGCGTGCGCCGGTATCTGTTCGGTTACAGCCTGGTGCTGATGCTGGCAACCGCCGTGCTGGGCGTGATGCTGCTCACCGAAAGTCACTGGGCGCAGGCGCAGCTGCAGCGGCGTGCGATGCCCGACACCCTGCTGCCGGTGCTGGGCGACGGCCTGCTGACGTTCGCGATCGCCGTGGCTACCCTGGCCGTGTGGTTGCGCGTGCGGCGCGCCGCCACCCTGGTACTGCTCACCCACGGCCTGCTGTGGATGCTGTACGGCCTGGTGCTGATTCCGGCGCTCGACCCCTACGCCTCGTCGTCGGCGCTGATGCGCCGGGTCGGCGCGAGGATCGGCCCCGATGCCGAACTGGCACTGGTGGCCTGGCGCGAACAGAACCTGCTGCAGGCCGACCGCGCCGTGCGCGAGTTCGGCTTCAAGCGGCCCTGGCCTGAACAGTGGCACGACGCCGGCCCCTGGCTGGCCGAAGCACCCGACCGGCGCTGGCTGCTGGTACTCGACAAGGCCATGAGTCCCTGCGTGGATGCCGCCCAGGTGATCGACATCGGCGTCGCCAACCGCAACCGCTGGCAACTGGTGCCCGGCACTGCCTGGGATGCCGGCTGCCACGCCGAGCGGGCCGGCGCCAACGAAGAAGAAGACTGAATCATCCCCCACGCGGGCCGGCGGTTAACCCGGCCCGAACGCAGGTCCGACCCTTCTCCGACATCAACCTGACGAGCATGGCGCCGGTTCATCGTCACGGTGTTTTCCTGCATGTCCGTCCGTCCTCCCGTCTCCGGGGTTGCTTCGGCCTACTCCACGCTGGCATCGCGGTTCGCCGTGACCCACCTGTGGCTTCCACTGCTCATCGTGCTGCCCCTGTTCGCCGTGTTCATGGAAGGGGGAGCCGATCAATGGCTGGCTGACCACCTGTTCCGGTTGGAGGGCGGCCGCTGGGCACTGCAGGACGCGTGGTTCACCCGCTCGCTGGTGCACCGGGGCGGCAAGTGGTTCAGCACCGCCGCAGCGCTGGTGGTGATACTGCTGAGCTTTCACCACTGGCGCCACGGACGTGATCGCACCCTGCGATGGGCGCTGCTTTATGTCGTAATTGCCCTGGCGCTGGGAACCGGCGGCGTGTCGCTGCTGAAGTCGCTGGTGCCGATGGACTGCCCGTGGGATCTGCTGCGCTACGGCGGCCACCAGCCTTATATCGGGCTTTTCAGCCATCGTCCGGCCGACATGCCGGTGATCGCGTGCTTTCCCGCCGGCCATGCCAGCGCCGGCTATGCCTGGCTGAGCCTGTACTTTTTCGCCCTGCTGTGGCGTCCTGCCTGGCGCTGGACCGGCCTGGCACTGGGCCTGGGCAGCGGGCTGCTGTTCGGCATCAGCCAGCAGCTGCGGGGTGCACATTTTCTGTCGCATGACCTTGCCACAGCCCTGCTGTGCTGGCTGCTGTCACTGGGGCTGTACGTTCTGGTCCGCCATCACCTGGACCGCACCAACCGCCTGGAGGCGAACGCATGAATGCTTCGGTTCAACGCTCGCTCCGTGTGCCATCGCTGGCCGGACTGCGCAGCTGGCGGCCACAGCTGTCCACCGAGGCGTTGATCGCGCTGACCAGCCTGTTCTTCGCCCTGGCCGGCAACGGCCTGTTCTGGCGCAGCGCGATGGCCAGCCACCCGGAGAGCCTGCGCTACGCGGTGTCGCTGCTGCTGTTGCTGCTCGGCACGCATGGCCTGCTGCTGGGCCTGCTGGTCTGGCGCTGGAACGCCAAGGTGGTGATCAGCGCGCTGCTGCTGGTAACGGCCTTCGCCGCCCACTACATGAGCCGTTACCACATCTATCTGGATGCGGACATGCTGCGCAACGTGCTGGCGACCGATCCGAAGGAAAGCCGCGAACTGATGACGGTCTCGCTGCTGTGGCCGGTACTGCTGCTGGCGGCACTGCCGATGGTGGTGGTGTGGCGGGTGCAGCTGCAGCGGCGCAGCTGGGGCCGCAGCCTGCTGTGGCGGCTGGGCTTCCTGGCGATGGCTGCGGTGACCGCCGTTGGCGGTGCGCTGATCTCGTTCCAGGACGTTTCCGCGCTGATGCGCAACCAGCGTGAAGTGCGTTACCTCGCCACCCCGGCCAACGTGCTGCTGGGTCTTCCACGTGCACTGCGTGGCGACAACCCGGTGCAGCGCGCGCCGAAGCTGCCGATCGGCACCGACGCCAAGGCCACCCCACGCGCTCCGGCGAGCAAACCGCGGCTGCTGGTAATCGTGATGGGCGAGACCGTGCGTGCGCAGAACTGGGGCCTCAACGGTGGCCGCAACACCACGCCGGAACTGGCCCAGGCACCGGTGATCAACTTCCCCGACATGCACTCCTGCGGCACCAGCACCGAAGTTTCGCTGCCCTGCCTGTTCTCGCCATGGGGACGCCACGACTACGACGAGAAGAAGATCCGCGCGCACCAGTCGCTGCTGCACGTACTGAACCGCGCCGGCATCGCACCGCTGTGGCGTGACAACCAGTCCGGCTGCAAGGGCGTGTGCGAAGGGCTGGACTTCCAGTCGCTGTCCGATGCGACCACCCCGGGCCTGTGCGCCGACGGCCGCTGCATGGACGAGATCCTGCTGCAGGACCTGGCCACCCAGGTGCGTGCCAAACCCGGCGACCGCGTGGTCGTGCTGCACCAGCTGGGCAACCATGGCCCGGCGTATTTCGAGCGCTATCCGGCCGCCTTTGCCCGCTTCAAGCCAACCTGCGACACCCGTGACATCGGCCGGTGCTCACGCGAAGAGATCACCAACAGCTATGACAATGCCGTGCTGTACACCGATCATTTCCTGAGCAAGACCATCGGCACGCTGCAGGGCATGCAGGACTACGACACAGCGATGATCTACCTGTCCGACCATGGCGAATCGCTGGGTGAGAAGGGCCTGTACCTGCACGGCGTGCCCTATGCGATCGCCCCGGCCGAGCAGACCCGCGTACCGATGACGATGTGGTTCTCGCCGGGCTTCGCCAGCAGTCGCGGGCTGGACCTGCAATGCGTGCGCAAGCGTTCGGCAGCGTATACCGACCACGACAACCTGTTCCCGTCGGTGCTGGGCCTGATGCAGGTGAAGACGGCGCTGTACGAGCGCGATCGCGACGTGTTCGCCGGCTGCGAGAGTTGAGGGGGGTTCGGCAGGGCTTGCAGCCCTGCACCCGCAGAAGCCGAGGCAACGTCAAAAGCCGAAGCGCATTCCGTGGGATGGCGGGGCACTGTGGGTTCGCGGGGACGGCGCAAGTACGTCCATGTAGCCTTGGTCGCGCCATCCATGGCGCTCACACCCCGCAAACCCACAGTACCCTGCCTTCGACAGGTTCACTCCGCTGTTGGTAGGTGAAATTCCGGGGTCAGATCCGTTTTCCTGCGGAAAACGGATCTGACCCCAATTTGATTGTCGATACCTGACAGATGTGCCGACCAAGGTCGACACCCACCAACAGCCGCCGCGATCTGTCAGAGGTGGGGCGGTGTGGGATTGCAGGACCGTTGGCGCCATGGATGGCGCCATCGAGCCCCCATGGATGGGTTTACGGCGTGTCCTGCAAGCCCACACCGCCCCGCCATCCCACGGATAGCCCGCTGTTGCTGTTGCTTTGGCCTTTGCCCTTGCTGGAAGGCTTCTGCGGGTGCCGGGCGCGGCCCGGCCGACTTCCGCCACTTGCGGTGGCAGCGCCTGCCCACTAGCCTTCGGCCGTCGTTCACCACCCAAGGACCGCCCGTGAAACACCGTCATCTCCTGCTGGCCGCTGCTGTCGCCGCCGCCACGCTGGCCCTGGCTGCCTGCAAGAAGGAAGCGTCCCCCGGCGCCGAGACCGCCGGCAGCAGCGCACCGGCCGGCGAGACCGCCGACCAGTTCGTTGCCCGCATCAATGCCGAATACAAGGCTGCCTATCCGGAGATGACCTCGGCGCAGTGGCTGTCTTCCACCTACATCAACAGCGATTCGGAGCGCATCGCGGCCAAGGCCAACGAGCGTTCACTGACCCAGCTCAACAGCTGGATCGAGCAGGCCGCGAAGTTCGAGGGCCAGCCGATGAGCGCAGACAGCAAGCGTGCGATCCATCTGCTGAAGCTGATGTCCTCGATGCCGGCACCGCGCGACCCGGCCAAGCTGGCCGAGCTGACCCAGATCGCCACCCGCATGGAGGGCAGCTACGGTGCCGGCAAGTACTGCACCGATGCCAACGACCCGGCCTCCTGCCGCCAGCTGGGGGAACTGGAACAGGTGCTGGCACGCAGCCGCGACTACGACGCGCAGCTTGATGCCTGGCAAGGCTGGCACAGCACCACGCGGAACATGCGTGGCGACTACCAGAAGTTCGTCAGCCTGGTGAACGAAGGTGCCAAGGGCATGGGCTTCACCGATGCCGGGCAGATGTGGCGCAGCGGCTATGACATGCCGCCGGAGCAGATCGGGCCGGAAACCGACCGCCTGTGGGAGCAGGTCAAGCCGATGTACGAGCAGCTGCACTGCTACGCGCGCGGCAAGCTGGACAAGACCTACGGCAAGGACAAGGCCGAGGTGGGTAATGGCCTGATCGCCGCGCACCTGCTGGGCAACATGTGGCAGCAGGACTGGTCCAACCTGTGGGACCAGCTGGAGCCCTATCCCGGTGCCGGAAGCCTGGACATCACCGCCGCACTGGAAAAGCAGTACCAGACCAACCTGAGTGCTGCGCTGGCCAAGGCCGGCAGGGATGCCAGCGTCGCGGGCCAGTACAGGGCCCAGCGCGAGGCCGAACTGCGTACCGCGAAACAGATGACCGAGCGCGCACAGGATTTCTACGTGTCGCTGGGCATGCCCTCGCTGCCGCAGTCGTACTGGGACAAGACCCAGTTCATCAAGCCTGACGACCGTGACGTGGTCTGCCACGCCAGCGCCTGGGACATGAACATGGAAGGCGATGTGCGCACCAAGATGTGCATCAAGCCGAACGAAGAGAACTTCACCACCATCTATCACGAGCTGGGCCACATCTACTACGACCTGGCCTACAACCCGTTGCCGCCCCTGTTCCAGGGCGGCGCCAACGATGGCTTCCACGAAGCAATCGGCGACACGATCGTGCTGGCGATGACGCCCAAGTACCTGAACTCGATCGGCCTGGTTGACGCACCGCAGGAAAGCCGCGAGGCCGTGATCAACGCGCAGATGCGCATGGCACTGTCGGGCGTTTCATTCCTGCCCTTCGGCCTGATGATCGACCGCTGGCGCTGGGGCGTGTTTGACGGATCGATCACCGCCGACAACTACAACAAGGCATGGTGGGACCTGAAGGCCAAATACCAGGGCGTTGCCCCGGCCAGCACCCGCGGCGAGGAGTTCTTCGATCCGGGCGCGAAGTACCACGTGCCGGGCAATACGCCGTACACCCGCTACTTCCTCGCCCGCATCCTGCAGTTCCAGTTCTACAAGGGCCTGTGCGATGCATCGGGTTACAAGGGCCCGCTGCACGAGTGTACCTTCTACGGCAACAAGGAAGCCGGCCAGAAGTACTGGGCGATGCTCAGCAAGGGCGCCAGCCAGCCGTGGCAGGCCACGCTGAAGGAGCTGACCGGCACCGACAAGCTGGATGCCGGCCCGATGATCGAGTACTTCAGCCCGGTCAATGAGTGGCTCAAGCAGCAGAACGAAGGCCAGATGTGCGGCTGGCAGGCCAGCGCTGCGGCCCCGGTG
>NZ_JAOCKC010000040.1:0-13510 GCF_029844625.1 Stenotrophomonas sp. GD03680
GGGTGGTGGAACGTCGCTGCGAGCGCGTCTACCGCTGATCGCCGTTTTCCCCTTCCACGTAGTGATGCAACGAACGCCGGCTCCGTGCTGGCGTTTGTCTGTGCTCAGGGGCGCACCCCGCCCGACGGCCTGCCATGCAGCCGCCAGATGGCAAGACCGCCGTAGATCACCAGCAGCGCCGCGAGCGTGGCAAGTTCACGGCTGACTTCGTCCAGGCGTGCGTCCATCTGGTTCAACCGCACCATCAGATTGATGCCGGAGGTGGTCGGCAGCAGCTGCGCCAGCCACACCAGCGGGCGGGGCGTCATCACCGCCGGCCAGGAGAGGTTGGCGAGGAAGAACAGAGGAATGGAGGTGGCGATGATGTACTGGAAGGCGCGTTCGCGGGTGCGGAAGAAGCTGCCGATGAACAGCCCGAAGGCCACGGTGGCGGCAATGAACAGCGTGCCGCCCAGCAGCTGGCCCAGCGGATTTCCGCCGCGCGGGTAGTCCTGTACCCAGGCGGTGAAGCCGGCGTAGTAGAACAGGCCGAACAGCCCGATCAGGCCGAAGCCCATCGCCATGCCTGCCAGGGTCGGCAGATCGAAGTGCAGCCGGCGGCCGAGCACCAGACGCCGCCCTCCCAGCAGTACCCCGATGCCCATCAGCAGTGTCTGGTGCACGATCAGTTCGGCCACGCCGGGTACGATGGCGCTGCCATAGCCTTCCTGCGTGTTGTACAGGGGCCGCTGCACGAGCGTGACCGGCGCTGCCTGCGGCGCGCCCATGAACGCGGCCTGGGTCACGGCGGCGTCGCGGCCGAATGTGCCCAGCGCATCGGCGATGCTGCCCAGCACCCAGCTGGCGCGTCCCAGGTAGGCGCCATTGCCCAGCAGGACCAGCTTGGCTGGCTGGCCACGCAGGATGTCGCGCTCCAGGTTCGCGGGGATGAGCACGATGCCTTCGGCATGCCCCGCTTCCAGCTGACGGCGCGCGCTGTCCAGGCCCGCCGGCTGGCCAACCACGCGCGCCACGCGCAGGCCATCGAGGATGCGCAGCAGTTCGCGGCTGGTGGCACTGTGATCCTGATCGACCACCAGCACCGGCAGATTGCCGGCCACCTGGTGGCGGTACGCGGCGGGATAGAAGAACGAGTACAGGATGACCGCACCGACCATCACCACGATGGCATAGCGGTCGCCGAGCACCGCCAGCAGGGTCTGCCGCAGGCTGCGCCAGACCGTGCTCATGCGTCGGCTCCGGCCGGTCGCGCGGCCTCCGGGGTGCGGCCGAAAGCGATCAACCGCAGGCTGCCGATGCCGCCGGCCACCACCGACATCAACACCAGCGTGGCCAATGGCCACAGCGAGACGGACAGCGGTGCGCCGACGAACTGCTGCTCGGTCTGCACCTTGATGTACGCACTGAGTGGCAGCAGCTGGTGCCAGATGCGGGTGAACAGCGGGCCATCCAGTACCGGGAAGGTGGCACTGGAGAAGGCCAGCGCGGTGCCGATGGTCAGGCCGACCACCGACAGCGCGGTACCCATGTCACGGGCAAGGCCGACGAAGAACAGCGCATATGCGGCCGTGGCCAGGTAGAACGCCGGCTGCGCAGCCAGCAGCAGGAGCAGACTGCCGGCGATGCCGTCCCCGCGCAGCCATGCGAGGTAGCCGACGCCCAGCGCGCCGTACAACGCGAACAACAGTACGTAGGGCGCGAGCTTGCCGGCGATCGAGGCCCACGGGGTGTCACCGAGCCAGGCCGGCAGCGTGCCATCGCGGATTTCCCGGCCCACGCTTCCGGCCACGGCCAGTGCCAGCACCAGCGACAGGACGGCCGGGAAGATCAGCGGCAGCAGGAACAGCTCATAACTGCGTGCCGGGTTGTAGAGGATGTCGGACTGCACGGCGATCGGGGCGGCGCGCAGCTTTGCGGGCCCCACCTGCAGGCCGATGCGCTCGCGCAGCATGCGTGCATTCCAGGCCGACACCGCATCGGCGATATCGCGCGCGGCCGATTGTCCGGTGGTCATGTAGGTGGCGTTGTAATAGGCGAACACCGTGCCCTGGCGGCCGCGCAGGGCCTGACGGGTCACGTCGCGCGGCACCAGCACCACTGCGAACACCTCCAGGCTGCGCAGCTGCGAGCGCGCGGTGTCCATGTCGGCGGGCTGGCGGGCGACGCGGACCCCCGGGCTGGCATCGAGCATGCGCAGCAATTGCCGGCTGTCGCTGCTGTGATCGAGGTCGACCACGGCGATGGGTACATCGCGCATGACCGATGGCGTGAACATCCAGGCCATCAGTACCAGCATCAGCAGCGGCAGCACCGTGACCAGCGCCAGGTCGGCACGGTTGCCACCAAGACCCCGCAGCTCGCGCTGCCAGGCAGCAGCAAAGCCGTTGCCACCAGGGCTCAGTGCTGGGGCCATGCGAACAGCACGCTCATGCCGGGGCGGAAGCCCTCGATGCGGCGTACCGGGCGCACCCGCACCTCGAAGCTGCGGACATCGTAGCCGGACGACTGCCGGGTGGTACGCCAGGTGGCATAGTCGCCGGCCGGGTTGATGAAGTAGACCTTGAACTCGCTGTCCTGACCGAGGGCCGGCACGCTGCCACGCAGCGTGCTGCCGACCTTCAGGCCCTGCATCTGTGATTCGCGCAGGTTCATCGATACCCACATGCGGTCGATGTCGACCAGGGTGAATACCGGATAGCCGGCGGGTACCAGCTCGCCGGGATCGGCCATGCGCTTGTTGATCTCGCCGGCCACCGGTGCACGGCCCTCCACTTCGACGCGGGCCGCATCCACTTCGGCCACGGCGCCCTGCGCCTGCTGTACCTGGCCCTGCGCGGCACGCTTGTCCTGTTCCCGCGCACCGGCCAGCGCCATGTCGTACTGGGCACGGGCGGCACGGGCCAGCTCGCGCGAACTGGTGGACTGGGCGAGTGCTTCGTCGCGCTTCTGCCGGGTCATCACCCCTTCGTTGAACAGGTTCTGCACGCGGCGGTAGGTGGCTTCGGCCAGCGTTGCTCCGGCTTCGGCACGCTTCCAATTGGCTTCGGCAGCACGGATGTCCTCACTGCGCGCACCTTCGGCAGCCTTGTCGGCCACCGCCTGCGCAGCGGCCAGAGCGCCGCGTGCCTGCTGTTCCTTCGCCGTCACTTCGGGGCTGTCGAGCAGGAACACGACCTGACCGGCCTGCACGCGGTCGCCTTCGCGAACCTTCAGCTCGGCGACACGGGCGGTGATCTTCGCTGCGACGTTGATCGTGTCCGCGTCGGCCATGCCCTGGATCTGGTCGGCCGGGCTGCGCCAGGCGAGCCACAGGCCCAGCGCCACCACTACCAGCAGCACCACGAGCAGGATCCGGCCAAGCCGGCGCTTGCCTGGTGGTGTCGCTTCATCCTGCAATACGTCACTCATGGTCGATCACCTCATCTGCGCGACGCCGGAATTCCTCGAAGCGGTCCATCTGCCCACTGATCTCCAGCAGCTGTGCCAGCGCGACATCGTACTGGTAGGCGGCCTGTGCACGCTCCACGCGAGCGCCTCCCAGACCCAGCCGCGCATCGATGACGTCCAGCGACGTGGACTGCCCCTCGCGGAATGCCAGCTCCTGCAGGCGCAGGTTCTCCTGTGCCTGGGCGATGCTGCTGTCGAGCAGCACGAACTGCTGGCGTGCCGTTTCCAGCTCGTTCCACGCCTTGCGCACGCCGAGCGCGACCTGGTTCTCGGCTTCGCGCAGTCCGGCTTCCGCCTGCTCCTGCTGCGCACGTGCCGCGCTGATCTGCGCCGGTCGCGAGTTCGGCGACAGGAAGGTGTACTTCAGGCCGATGCCGAACGCCCAGTCCGGATCGGTCAGCATCTCGTCGCGGCGACGGAAGTCGTACTGGCCAAAGGCGAATATCTGCGGCTTGAGCTTGGCCTGCTGTACGCGCACGCCCTGTTCGGCCTGCGCCACCATGGCCCGCAGCCGTGCGATCTGGGGTTGCCGTGCCTGCGCGATGCGCTCGAAGCTGGCGGCCGGCTCCAGCGGCACGCGCTGCACGAACAGGGGTGATACCGGCTGCACCTCGCCGCCACTGCGCAGCAGGGTGGCCAGCGCGGCCTTCAACGTGGCCAGGTCGTTGACGGTCTTCTGGTACTCGCGCTCTGCCTTGTCGCGCGCGACGGTGGCCTGCAGTCGCTGCGCGCGGGTGGCGAAGCCTTCGCGCTCCAGCTTCAGCGCATCGGCCAGGTGGCGTTCCAGGCCATCACGGACGTCACGACGCACGTCCACCGCCTGCTCGGCCAGGCGCTGGCCGAAGTAGGCCTGGGCCAGCTGCACGGTCAACGACTGCCGCTGTGCTTCGCGTTCCGCGCTGGCCTGCTCGTGGGCTGCGCTGGCGGCACGCTGTGCGGCAGGAATGACGCCACCGGTGTACAGCGGCAGCACAGCGGTGACGACCGGGCGGGTGCGCCAGTCGCGTTCGGTGAACGACAGGGGGGAATCGATGCCAAAGGCCTCGGCCACCGGTGCCAGCGAGCCCAGTGGCAGGGTCAGGGTCTTCTGGAACTGCAGGCGGCGGACCTCGCCGGTGATCTCCGGCAGGCGCAGAAGGCGCGTGGCCTCCTGCAGATCCTGCTTGTTGCGGACGGCGGCGTCGGCCGCGGCCAGCGCGTCGGAAACCTGTTCCAACCGCTGCCGCGCCTGTTCCCAGTCCAATGCCGGTGTATCGGTGATGGCCTGCGCTGACGTGGCAAAGGGCAAGCAGGCCGCAAAGGCCATGCCGGCGACGCCCATCGCGCTGCGCATCCTTGTCCGTGGGCGGCTCACACGCATGCCGTTCCTGTAGTTAAGAAGTGAGCAAACGTTAGTGGTCTGCGCGTGAAGCCCGGGTCTGCGGTCATCGTATGGACCTCAGCGCAGGGCGCCGCTGGCCGCAGTGCGCAATGCCTGGGTGATGTGCTGCAGCGTGCTTGAGCGCACGGCCGCGTGCTGCCAGTACAAGGGCACGTCGAGCCAGCGGCGGGGTTCCAGTACCACCACGCGGCCGGCATGCACGGCAGGCCCCACCAGGGTTTCCGGGGCCATGCCCCAGCCCAGTCCGCACGCGGCGGCTTCGACGAAGCCGGTCGAGGAGGGCAGATAATGCAGCGGTGGCTGCAGCCGCGCACGGGTCAGCCGCCGCACGAAGCGCCACTGCAGTTCATCTTTGCGGTTGAACACCAGCATCGGCGCACGTGCCAGCGCCGCAGCCTGCATGCCCTCGCTGAAGTGCCGGCGGGCGAAGCCGGGCGAGGCGATGGCGTGGTAACGCATGGCGCCGAGCGGATGCACGTTGCAGCCCTTCACCGGCTGGCTTTCGGCGGTGACCGCGCCGAGCACGCTGCCATCTCGCAGCAACTGCAGGGTGTGGTCCTGATCATCCATGCGCAGGTCGAACAGATAGCCATGGCGCTGGTGCAGCTCGGCGATGGCCGGCACGAACCAGGTATCGAGCGAGTCGTCGTTGACCGCCAACGGGATCGGTGTGCGCGGGGCATCGCTGCCGCGTTCGGGCAGCAGTTCGGCCAGCGCCTCGGCCTCCAGCGTCTGCATCGGTCGCACCCTGCGCAGCAGCGCTTCACCTGTGGCGGTGGGTCGGCACGGTGCCTGACGTACCACCAGTACCTGGCCGAGCCGGTCCTCCAGTGCCTTGATCCGTTGCGACAGTGCCGACGGGCTGATCGACAGGCGTCGGGCCGCAGCGTCGAAGCTGCCTTCCTCCAGCACCGCAGCAAACGCAGCCAGTTGTGGATGTAGCAGATCCATGCCGGTGCCTCTTCAGTTTTTCTGCACAGGATAAAGAAGAATCAGATTGTCTAAACAGGGGCGGCGGCCGCACTCTGCGCGTCCCCTCGCTGCCATGCCTGCCCCATGTGGATCGCCGCTGCCGCCGCCGGCCTGTTCGCAGGTGCCGGCCTGATCATCGCCATCGGTGCACAGAACGCCTTCGTACTGCGGCAGGGCCTGCAGCAGCGTCATGTGGGAAAGGTGGTGCTGGCCTGCGCCGGCGCGGACATCGTGCTGATACTGGCCGGTGTCGGCGGCATGGGCGCGCTGGTGCTGCAGTGGCCGCTGCTGCTGCAGGTGCTGCGCTTTGGTGGTGCGGCGTTCCTGCTGTGGTATGGCCTGCAGGCGGGACTACGCGCGTGGCGTGGTGGCAGTGCGCTGGCCGCCGCCGAGGCGCAGGGCGGCAGCGGGCGCGAGGTACTGCTGACCTGCCTGGCCTTTACCCTGCTCAACCCGCACGTCTACCTGGATACCGTGGTGCTGCTGGGCAGCCTGTCCACGCGCTATCCGGGCGATCTGCGCTGGGCGTTCGCCACCGGTGCCTGCGTGGCCAGCGTGGCCTGGTTCTGCACGCTGGGCTATGGCGCGCGCCTGCTGCAGCCGGTGTTCCGCAGGTCGAGCGCGTGGAGGGTGCTGGATGCCGGCGTGGCGATCTTCATGTTCTGCCTCGCCACCCTGTTGCTGTTGCGTCCGCTCTAGGCCGCGTCCACCGCGCACAACGGCGTCTCGTCGGGGCGCAGCGTCAGCACCCGCACGCCCTTGCGGGTCACGGCCACGGTGTGCTCGAACTGTGCCGACAGCGTGCCGTCGCGGGTATAGACCGGCCATTCGCCCGCGCGCTGGCGGATCGCCGGCCTGCCCTGGTTGAGCATCGGTTCGATGGTGAACACCATGCCTTCTTCCAGCACCCTGCCGGTGTTGGGATGGCCGTAATGCAGGATCTGCGGTTCTTCGTGCATCTCCCGGCCGATGCCATGGCCGCAGTATTCCTTGACTACGCTGTAGCCGTGGCGGCGAGCGTAGCGGGCGATGGCGTGGCCGATGTCGCCCAGGCGCGCGCCGGGCCGTACCACGGCGATGCCTTTCCACATCGCTTCGTAGGCGGTCCGCACCAGCCGCCGTGCGGAAGGGGTGACCGCGCCGACCGGGTAGGTGGTGCTGGAATCGGCGATGTAGCCGTTCTTTTCCAGGGTGATGTCGAGATTCACGATCTGGCCCTCACGCAGCACGTCTGCGGTACTGGGCACCCCGTGGCAGACCACGTTGTCGATGGAGGTGTTGAGCACGTACGGAAAGCCATACTGGCCCTTGCTGGCAGGCCGCGCCTGCAGCTCGTCGACGATCATCCGTTCGACGAAGTCGTTGATCTCCATCGTGCTGCGGCCCTGCAGTGGCCATCTGTCGAGCGCGGCGAACACCTGTGCCAGCAGGCGGCCGGATTCGGTCATCAGCGCGATCTCGTCGGGCCGCTTGATGATGCTCACGTCAGGCCCGTGCGGGTGCCAGCGGCTGTGGCTGCACGCCGGCGGCGCGCAGTTCGCTGGCCACGATGTCCTGGAAGCTCAGCGTCGGGTTCATTTCGCACAGCATGCCCACGCGGATCCAGAAACTGGCCTGGGCGTTGATCGAGCGGCTGGAGACGGTGCAGGCACGGCGCAGCTGGTCGTGCAGGGTGTCATCGATGTTGACGATGCCCATGGGCGGATCCAAGCAAGAGGAATATACGTATCGTATATGTTTCGCATATCCCTCTCAAGCCTGCGAGGACTCAGTCCGTTGCGGTGGCGAAGCGCAGGCGGTTGTGGTCCGGATCGAGCAGCAGCATTTCGCGGCTGCCCCAGTCGGTGTCATGCGGCGGCTGTTCGATCGGTACCCCCGCGGCACTGAAGGCGCGGTGCAGCGCGTCGACATCCTCGACGATGAAGTAGACCGCGCCGCCCACTTCGCAGTCGCCGCTGTGCTCGGTGAGGAACAGCGTCTGGCCGTCGCGGGTGAGCTGGGCGAACAACGGAAACCCCGGCTCGAACCGATGCTCCCAGTCGACGACGAAGCCCAGGCCCTGCACGTAGAAGGGCAGGCTGGCATCGGCGTGGCGCATGCGCAGCTGCGGGATGACGGTCTGGCGCATCATGGTGGCTCGCAGGGGTGAGCCGGCAGTGTACGCCGGCAGGGTGCCGCCACTTTCGTGGTCAGTCCTGCAGGCCGGGTTGCCCCTGGACCAGCGGCACCCGTGAGCCGTCCAGCAGACCGCGGCTGAGCCGGCCATCCTCGATGAACAGCAGCTCGCCGTTCTCGCCGTTCTTGATGCTGCTGTCGATGGCGATCACGCGATCACCATGGAACGTGCTGACATGCGGCATCGACGTGTGGCCGACCACGATGCGCTTGAGCTGCAGCGTGTCGAGCACGTCCTGCACGCCCCGTGCATCGAGACGCCCATCGAAGTAGCCGCGGTACCAGATGGGGCTGGTCTTGCCGTCGTACAGCGGTGCAGTTGCGGGGTCGGCCTTCACTTCGGCCTTGGGCAATCCCAGCGAGGCCTGGTAGGCGGCGTTGGTGCGTGCCGGGTGCAGTGCCAGTTCCACCGCTTCGGGCGAGATGCCGCCATGCAGGAACAGGGTGTCGCCGATCTTCAGCAGCACCGGCCGCGTCCGCAGCCATTGCCCGATCACCGAATCAGCGCCGTACAGCTGCGGATAGCTGCGCCCGAGCAGCTGCGCGCTGCGCAGGTACTTCGGATTGACATAGCGCAGGTCGTCGTACAGAACCATGGTCTCGTGGTTGCCGAGCACGAAGTGCACCGCACCGCCGGCGGCCGCCGCCTGCTGCTGCAGGCCATACAACAGCCAGAACGCTTCGGTGACCTGCGGGCCGCGATCGAACACGTCGCCAGCGACCACCAGGGTGTCCTGGCCGAGGGCCCAGCGGTCCTGCGCATCGATCACATGGTGGGCGCGCAGCAGTCGTACCAGCAGGTCGTACTGGCCGTGGATGTCGGACAGGGCGACGATGCGCGGTACCGCAGGCAGCTCCGACACCGAAGGCGCGACCGGTGGCAGCACGTGCACGCTGTGCGGGTAGCCGCACAGGGGCGCGACATCGGCAGCTCCCGTGGCGGTGCCCAGCGAGCGGGTCTGCACAGCGTCAGCGCAGATCCATTTGGCCTGCAGCTGATCGCCGTTGCGGAACACGTAGGGGCCATCGGCCTCGACGTGGGCGGCAGGCGCGGCGACTTCGCGGCCCTGCGCGCCTGGCACGCCCCACAGCAGGAGCAGGGGCAGAAGCACGGACGCGGATCGGGGCAGGGCACGGCGGAGCATGGGCGGAGTCCTAGGCAGCAACGGAAGGGCGGGCCGCAGGGCCCGCCCGTGATCCTACGCTGGCATTGCTACACGCTGCATGCGTGGGCGGCGCGCAGGCTTTGCCGTGGGAGGCGGATCATCGATCCGGCGCATCGCGCTCAGGTGGAACGGCACGCGAGGCTCGGGCTAGCGGATGTCCACCTTGCGGACCGCGGTCTGTTCCGCCAGCAGCGGCGTACCGGTGTGGTCATGCGGCTGCATGTAGGGAAGGGGCGCTCCGCTGGCACGCTCGACAAGCTGCGAGTGCGCTTCACCCGTTGCGAAACGATGGCGTTCGCCCCATTGGCGCAGCGCCACCAGCACCGGGAAAAGTTCGCGTCCGGCTGGCGTCAGCACGTACTGCTGGTAGGCGCTGCCATCGCTGGCAGGTTGCTGCAGCAGCAGCCCGGCCTCGACCAGACGCCGCAGGCGGTCGCTGAGGATGTTGCGCGCTGCGCCGAGGCTGCGCTGGAAGTCACTGAAGCGGGTAACGCCATCAAAGGCATCGCGGATGATCAGCAGGGCCCAGCGATCACCGAGCAGATCGGCGCTGCGGGCAACGGGGCAGGGGCTGTCGGCATGCATGGGCAAGGCTCGTGACGATGTGGTTGCATTTTAAAACCATTGTCGATAGGGTGCATCCAGTTTCAATATGCAACCACATTCATGCCCGTTTCCGTCCTTCCGCGCGCCCTGTTGGGCCTGCTGGCCATCGCGGCGGGTGCCAGTGTGGCCAATGTCTATTACGCACAGCCGCTGCTGGAGCGCCTGGCGCAGGCCTTCGCCATGGAGCGCGCGACGGCCGGCGCTGTGGTTGCCGCCACCCAGGCCGGCAGCGTGCTGGCCCTGCTCGGCCTGCTGCCGCTGGCCGACCGCGGCGATCGTCGCCGCCTGCTGCGCGTGCAGCTGCTGGCACTGGTGATGGTGCTGCTGGGACTGGCGGCAGCACGCAGTACCGCCTGGCTGCTGGGGGGCATGCTGCTGGCGGGCCTGCTCGGGACGGCGCTCACCCAGGGACTCATCGCCTATGCAGCCACGCTGGCACCGTCGGGGCAGCGGGGGCGCGTGGTTGGCATGGTGCAGGGCGGGGTGTTCATCGGCCTGCTGGCTGCGCGTGTGGTATCCGGCGCGGTGGCGGCCCTGGCCGGCTGGCGCGCGGTGTACCTGCTGTCAGCAGTGATGATGGCGGCGTTGGCGATGCTGCTGTGGCGACGCCTGCCTGCCGTGCCTGTTCCCTCGCAGCCGCCGGCCTGGCGCGCCCTGCTCGGCTCGATGATGACGATGCTGCGCAGTGATCGCACGCTGCGCGAGCGTGGCCCTCTGGCGCTGCTGCTGTTCGCCGGCCTCAACGTGTTCTGGGCGGCCGTACCGCTGCCCCTGTCGGCATCACCGATGAACTGGTCGACCGCGGCCATCGGCGCGCTCGGTCTGGCCGGCATGGTCGGTGCGCTGCTGGCTGCACGGGTGGGGCACTGGATGGATCGGGGTTTCTGCCTGCGGGTGAGCCTGGGGGCGCTGCTGCTGATGCTGCTTGCGTGGTGGCCCCTGCTGGGTCTGCCGCACGCCCTGGCATGGCTGCTGCTGGGCGTGGTGGTGCTCGATCTGGGAGGACAGGCACTGCATGTGTCCAACCAGGCGTTGCTGCTGCGCGCGCCTGCCGAACAGCACGGTCGCCTGGTGGCGCTGTACATGCTGTTCTACGCGGTCGGCAGCGGCGTCGGTGCTGCGGCCGGTACGTGGATGCAGGCGCACCACGGCTGGACCAGGGTCTGTGCACTCGGTGCAGGCATCGCGGTGACGGCGCTGGCATGGTGGGCGTTGCATGCCGCTGCACCGGCAGCGCGTCACCCCGGCGGCCACCGGCCCCCTGCGTAGTACCCATCAGCAGGGGTACGGCGAACCAGCGTACTTGGCCCCATGCACATTCGCGAAGCGCTTGCACTGAGTTGACGCATTTGAGAATCAATCGCATTGATGGGAGAATGCGCGCATGGATCGGCCTGCGGAAGATGTGCGGCGCCGCTCCCACTCCCCCCGTCGTCGCCTCAAGCCCTTTGCCAGAGGTCCCGTTGCCCTGCCAGAAGGTGTTGAAGATGTCTGCCGTCCTTGTTCCGCCGCCGCGCCCGTTGGCGCTTGCCGTTGCTGCCCTGCTTGCGGGCAGTGCCCTGGGTGCCCATGCGCAGACCGACGCGACCGATATCGATACGGTACACGTCACCGCCTCGCAGATCGCGCGTCAGGCCCTGGGTACATCGACCATCACCGCGGAGGACATTGCGCGCCGTCCTCCTGCCAACGACATCGCCGAGCTGCTGCGGACCATGCCCGGTGTCAATCTCACCGGCAACAGTGCGTCCGGCCAGTATGGCAACAACCGCCAGATCGACCTGCGCGGCATGGGGCCGGAGAACACGCTGATCCTGGTGGACGGCAAACGCGTCGGCGCCCGCGACGCCGTGCGCATGGGCCGCAGCGGTGAGCGCAATACCCGTGGCGACACCAACTGGGTGCCGGCGGAGATGATCGAGCGCATCGAAGTGCTGCGCGGTCCGGCAGCGGCGCGTTATGGATCCGGCGCCTCCGGCGGCGTGGTCAACATCATCACCAAGCGGCCGACGGGCGATCTGACCGGAGCGGTCGACCTGTACGGACTGGTACCCGAGCACAGTGCCGAAGGTGGCAGTGAGCGCGTGGGCCTGCAGCTGAGCGGCCCGATGACCGATGCGTTGTCCTTCCGCCTGTATGGCAACCTCAACAGGACCGACGCGGATTCGCTCGAACTCAATCGCGCGTTCGCCACCGCGCCGGGCACCGTACCTCCCGCAGGCCGCGAGGGCGTCAAGAACCGCGATGTCAACGCGCTGCTGCGCTGGGACATCAACGCCGGCCAGGTGGTGGAATTCGAAGCCGGTACCAGCCGCCAGGGCAACATCTATGCGGGCGACCGTGCCGTGAGCAACACCGGTACCTCCACGCCGGTCGATCTGGCGGCGCTGGCCGAGAGCGAGGCAGAGACCAACCGCATGTACCGCACCACCGGGGCGATCACCCATCGTGGCCGCTGGGGCGATGTGACCTCGCGCGTTACTGCTGCGGTGGAAGCGGTCAACAATTCGCGCATCAACGAAGGCCTGGCCGGTGGCCCCGAGGGCAGCTTCAACGGCACCGACTGGTCCACCTCCCGCCTGCGCAATTACCAGCTCGATGGCGAGGTCAGTTTCCCGACCACGATCGGCGCGGCGGAGAATGTCTGGACGCTGGGCTTCGAGCATCTCGACAGCCGCCTGACCGATCCGTATTCGATGAGCCAGTCCGGCAGCAGTGGCGGTGGCCTGCCGGGCCTGTCGGCCGATCGCGCGCGCGGCAAGTCCGATGCGCAGACCACGGCGGTCTTCGTCGAAGACAACATCTACCTGGGTGAACGCTGGATCGTGACGCCGGGCCTGCGCTTCGACCACCACAGCCAGTTCGGCAACAACGCCAGCCCCAGCCTCAATGCGCAGTTCCGCATCAATGGCGACTGGGTGGTGAAGGGCGGCATCGCACGCGCGTTCAAGGCTCCCAACCTCTACCAGTCCAATCCGGACTACCTGTACTACACCCGTGGCAACGGCTGTCCCAACGCACTGCCGAGCCTGGGCGCGGGCTGCTACCTGCAGGGCAACGCGGAGCTGGACGCCGAGACCAGCCTGAACAAGGAACTGGGCGTGGAATGGGCTCCGCAGAGTGGCTGGCAGGCCTCGTTGACCTACTTCCACAACGACTACAAGGACAAGATCGAGGCCGGGTATACCCAGGTTGGCCTCACCGCCGATACCCGTGGCCGGATCTTCCGCTGGGAAAATGCACCGAAGGCCATCGTGCAGGGCCTGGAGGGCAACCTGGTGGTGCCGCTGCTGGGCGAGCAGGGCGACCGGCTGAAGTGGAGCAGCAACTTCACCTACATGGTGGAGAACGAGAACAAGAGCACCGGCCAGCCGCTGTCGGTGATACCGCGGTACACGGTCAACACGATGCTGGACTGGCAGGCCACCGAAAAGCTGTCGCTGCTGCTCACCGGCACCTTCTACGGCAGGCAGGAGCCGGCCACCACCAACATCAACAACGATCCTCGCTGCACCGGAAGCTGCGATCCGTCGGTGGTGCTGCAGGATCGGGGGGCATACAACATCTGGGGCGTGAGCGCGCGCTACAGGGTTACCGGGACGGTCAGCTTCGGTTTCGGCGTGAACAACCTGGCCGATAAGCGCCTGTTCCGCGAAGCCAACAGCAGCGACGCTGGCGCGGCGACCTACAACGAGCCGGGCCGCGCATACTGGGCCAGCCTGCGTTTCGGCTTCTGAGCGCGCACGGTGCCTGACAGGCATGG
>NZ_JAOCKC010000041.1:0-12395 GCF_029844625.1 Stenotrophomonas sp. GD03680
GGCGGTTGAACAGGTAGCGCCGGGCCATGCCCGGCGGATGCGGAATCAGGCGGCGACGCTCTCTTCGAGCGTCGGATAATCGGTGAAGCCCGCCACTCCGCCTCCGAAGAACGTCGCGCGGTCCGGCAGGTTCAGTTCCGAACCTTGGCGCAGCCGCTCCGGCAGGTCCGGGTTGGCAATGAACGGCCGGCCGAAGCCGATCAGGTCAGCCCAGCCTTCTGCCAGTGCCTGCTCGGCGCGCTCGGCGGTGTACTTGCCGGCGTAGATCAGCGTGCCCGGATAGACCATGCGCAGCGCCTGCTTGAACGCCAGCGGCATCGGTGGTGCGTCGTCCCAGTCGGCTTCGGCGATGTGCAGGTAGCCCACACCCAGCCCGCCCAGCAGATGCGCGGCAGCCAGATAGGTGGCCTGCGGCGTATCGTCCACCGCCCCCTGCAGCGTGGTCAGCGGCGCCAGGCGCACCCCCACCCGGTCGCCGCCCGCCACCTCGACCACCGCCCGCGTCACCTCGCGCAGGAAGCGCAGCCGGTTCTGCAGCGCGCCACCGTAGCCATCGGTGCGCTGGTTGGCCTGCGAATCGATGAACTGGTTGATGAGATAGCCATTGGCCCCATGCAGCTCGACCCCATCAAAGCCCGCCGCCAGTGCATTGCGCGCCGCCTGTGCATAGTCCTCGACGATGCCTGGAATCTCGTCCTCGTGCAGGGCGCGCGGCATCGAGTGCTGGATCATCTCGCCGACGCCGGCCTCCGGACCGGCACCGGTCGGGTCAACGAACACCTTCACGCCTTCGGCCAGCAATGCCGACGACGACACCGGAGCCTCACCGTTCGGCTGCAGGGCAACATGCGAAACACGGCCCACGTGCCACAGCTGCGCATAGATGCGTCCGCCGGCCGCGTGCACCGCATCGGTGACCTGGCGCCAGCCCTGTACCTGCTGCGGACTGTGGATGCCCGGGGTCCAGGCATAACCCTGGCCCTGCGGGCTGATCTGGGTGCCTTCGCTGATGATCAGGCCGGCGCCGGCACGTTGCGCGTAGTACGCCGCCATTTCGGCGGTGGCAACATTGCCGTGGGCCGCACGCGAACGGGTCATCGGCGGCATCACGATGCGGTTGGGCAGGGTCAGTGCGCCCAGGCGGTGGGGAGTGAACAGCATGTCGGCCATCTCTTGCGGGGGAGTGCCGCAAAGAATGGGGATGGCGCCCGCCGGGCAACAGGCACGGACTGGCAAAACAGTTGTTCCGCCGGGGCAATGATAGGCTCGCCCGAGGTCTCGCCCGGAGTCAGATCCCTTTGCACGGCAAAGGGATCTGGCCCCGACACCGGTTACAGCGTCGGCTCGATCAGGGCGCCGCCATGCGCCACGCGGTCATAGCAGGTGCGCACTACATCCTCACCGTACTTGCGCTCCAGCCGGCGCACGATGAAGTGACCGCGTGCCATGTCCTGGTAGTAGTCGGTGAACATGGTGTTGAGCGTGGCGCCGGCGGCAGCACCCACGATGGGGACCGCCTGCGCGGCGAACTTCTCGGTCACCACCACACCGAAACGCGCGGCGACCTTCTCCACCAGCTTGGCCAACAGCTTGCCGGCCTCCTTCGGGGCCACGCCCAGGGTGAGATCGCGGCCGGTCACCACGCGGCCGGCCAGCTCGGCCGACAGGTGGCGCATCACATCGGTGGTGAAGCCGCGGGCCAGGTAGTAGCCGGTCTCGCTGGCGTCGTCGCGCGGCGAATTGCCGCCCAGCGCGAACACCTCCAGACAGGCCTGGCGGGTGCTGAACTCGGACAGGTCGAAGCCTTCGCTGCGCGCCACATCGGCCACGGCGCGCATCATGATGGTGGTCGACACCGGCAGTTCGATGAACAACGCGGCAAAACCGAAGGCACCGCCGACCGCGCCGGACGTTGCGGCAGCCACCTTGTGCCAGCGGGTGGATGCGCCCTTGCCGGGTGAATTGTCCATGCTCCACAGCGCCGCCTGCGCGGATTTCGACAGCGCCGCCTGCACCGCGCCGTGGATGCGGCTGGACACCGACGTCGGCAAGGCCTTCACTGCGAACTCCAGCGGCGTGCCGACCAGGTTGGCCATGCGCGCGGTCAGGGTCGGCGCCTCCAGCAGTGCCACCGCCCGTTGCAGGTCGGACCAGTCGCGGGCGTCGTGGGCGATATCGCGCGGCAGCAGGATCGGCTCGTTCATGGGCCGATAGTAGCGCCACGCGGTTGAACGATGGGTAGCGCCGGGCCATGCCCGGCGTCGTCGTTCAGGCAGTCGGCAACCCCGAAAGCGCGCCCATGAACCGGCGGTAGTGGCGCAGCTCGTTGATCGAATCATGCACGTCGCTGAGTGCGGTGTGGCTGCTGTTCTTGCCGACGCCGGCGGCCACGCCCGGCGCCCAGCGCCTGGCCAGTTCCTTCACCGTGGACACATCCAGGTTGCGGTAGTGGAAGTACTTCTCCAGGCGCGGCATCTGGCGGTGCAGGAAGCGGCGATCCTGGCAGATCGAATTGCCGCACATCGGCGACAGGCCAGCCGGAATCCACTCCGCCAGGAAATTCACCGTCTGCGCCTCGGCCTGGGCAAGGGTCACGCTGCTGTCCAGAACACGCTGCCACAGGCCGGAACGACGATGCTGGTTGCGGTTCCACTCGTCCATCGCCTCCAGCGTCTCCAGCGGATGATGGATGGCGAACTCTGGGCCTTCGGCCAGCACGTTGAGCTGGGCATCGGTCACTACGGTGGCGATCTCGATGATCGAATCGTTGTCGGTATCCAACCCGGTCATTTCCAGGTCGATCCAGATCAATCGCTCGTTGGCCGCGCCGTTCTCCACCATCGTGTCGTCTCGCTGCAGGGCTGGCCCGCGGGCCGCCGGGAAGGGAAAGGGGCGCCCATCATACCCTTTCGCTGCTCATCCCTCGTCCGCCGGGCGTTCCAGCAACAGGGGCGGCTTGCCGCGCTTGGCGCGGAAGTAGTTGGTCAGCCGCGTGCTCGCCTCCTTGGCCAGCACCCCGCCGTGGATCTCCACGCGGTGGTTGTGGCGCGCGTCGCCCAGCAGGTCGAACACGCTGCCACAGGCACCGGTCTTCGGGTCGCTGGCACCGTAGACCAGCCGCGACACGCGCGCATGCACGATTGCCATCGCGCACATCGCGCAGGGCTCCAGCGTCACGTACAGCGTGCTGCCCAACAGTCGATGGTTGGCCAGCGCCTGGCCGCCGGCACGCATCGCCACGATCTCGGCGTGCGCGCTGGGATCGTGCGAAGCGATATTGAGGTTCCAGCCCTCACCCAGCAGTTGGCCGTCGGCACCGACCAGCACCGCACCGACCGGGATCTCGTCGAACTCGCGCTGCGCGCGCTCGGCCAGCGCCAACGCATGGCGCATCCACTGTTCGTCGGCGTCGTGCACCGGTACACCCGGAGCGTCGGTCATGGCAGTTTCCGTGAGGCGGCAGAGCTCAGGCGCACAGTGTAACGCCGGGCTGCGCAGCGGATGCCAGAATGACGTCATACTGTGCTGCCTGCCCGCTTCACGTTCCCCCCCATGACCACCCTGCGCCCCTCGCGCGCCGATGACGGTGCCGCACTCGTCGACCTGTGGCGCCGCGCCGTCGACGCCACCCACGACTTCCTCAGCCCTGAAGACCGCCTGGCCATCGATGCCGAAGTGGCTGGTTTCCTGCCCCAGGCGCCGACCACCGTGGCCGTGGATGCAGATGATCGTCCTCTGGGCTTCATGTTGATCGACGGGACGCATCTGGAAGCCTTGTTCATCGACCCAGACGTGCGCGGCACCGGCATCGGCCGTCAGCTGCTGCAGCACGCACTGGCCGTGCATCCGCAGCTGAGCACCGACGTCAATGCGCAGAATGCGCAGGCAGTGGGGTTCTACCTGCGCATGGGCTTCACCGAGACCGGCCGCTCAGCGCTGGATTCACAGGGCCGTCCGTATCCGCTGATCCATCTTCGGCACGCGGGCTGAACGCCCGCGATCAGTGGGTCGCTTCGAACGCCCGGGAGTAGCGCACCTCTCCCTGCGCCAGTGGCGGCTGCAGGCACAGCGCCTGGAAGTACTCGGCAGGAACGCCCGGCAGCACCAGCCCCGGCTCGGCGCGGAAGCCGAAACGAGCGTAGTACGCCGGCTCGCCCAGCAACACGCAGCCTCGCGCGTGCTGCTGGCGAAGCGCCTCGATGGCCGCGCGCATCAATGCGGTACCGATGCCCTGCCCCTGTCGCTCCGGCAGCACCGAGATCGGGCCCAGGCCGTACCAGCCGCTGCTGCCGTCGCTGACGGACACCGGCGAAACAGCGACGTGGCCGATGACTTCTCCGACCGCGTCGGCCACCAGCGAGATGCTCAGCTCGCCGCGCTCGCGCAGCGCATCAACGATGTACTGCTCGGTGTGACTGCTGTGTCCGGCCGTGGCGAAAGCGGCGGTGGTCAGGGCATGGATGGCGGCGATGTCGGCCGGCATTTCAGTACGGATGGAAAGTGTCATGGAGCACCTTGAGCTAGGCCACGCACCGGCCCGGAGACCGCCGCGACAGGGAACGAAGGGTGTAACAACCGTGCATCCGCGATTGTCCAACCGCGGAGGTCTCGCGGAAGACAGCGATGCAGCTGCCTGGGCAGGCACCCGCACGGTGCTCTGCTCGGCTATGGAGATGTTCATGGAAATGGAGATCCCGTCAACATGCGGTGCGCAGCACTACCACTGGCCGGACGCTGATTCTTGGCAGCGGGCGATGCCCCTGCTGCGGTGCAGCAGTACAATAGCCTGCTCCCCCGCCCCCTGCGCCCCCGCATGAGCCCCAATTCCTCCCTGGCCGCGCAGCTGACGCCCCGCCAGCGCACCCTGATCATCCTCGCCCTGTCGCTCGGCGGCTTTGCCATCGGTACCAGCGAGTTCGCCAGCATGGGCCTGATGCTGGAAATCAGTCGTGGCCTGTCGATCACCGAAACACAGGTCGGCCATCTCATCAGCGCCTACGCCATCGGCGTGGTGGTCGGTGCACCGGTCCTGGCGTTCGTCGGCGCCAGCTTCCCACGCCGTCGCCTGCTGCTGGCGCTGATGGGCTTCTATGCAGTCGGCAATCTGGCCAGCGCGCTGGCACCGAACTACGCCACCATGCTCATCGCGCGCTTCGTCGCGGGTCTTCCGCATGGCGCTTACTTTGGCGTGGCGATGCTGGTAGCGGCGGCGATCAGCCCGGCCGGCCAGCGCGGCCAGGCGATGTCGCGCGTGCTGCTCGGCCTGTCCATCGCCATCCTGATCGGCAACCCGCTCACCACCTGGCTGGGCCAGCAACTGAGCTGGCGTACGGCGTTTGCGCTGGTCACCCTGCTGGCCATTGCCACCGTTGCGATGATCGCGCGCTTCCTGCTGCCCGACCCGGAGGAGGTGCGCACCTCGCCGATGCGCGAGCTGCGCGCCTTCAACACCACGCAGGTATGGCTGGCACTGGCCATCGGTGCGGTCGGATTCGCCGGCATGTTCTGTGTGTTCACCTATCTTGCGCCGACCCTGGTGCAGGTGACCGGGGTTGCCGAATCGTGGATGCCGCTCGCCGTGGGTGTGTTCGGCATCGGCGCCATCATCGGCAACATCGCCGGCGGCTGGCTGGTGGACAGATTCCACTTCAAGGCCGCCGCGCTGGTACTGGCGTGGTCGATCGTGATGCTGCTGCTGTATCCGCTGGCTGCGCAGTCGGTGTGGACCATCGGCCCGATGATCATCACCGTGGGCACCATGGGTGCGCTCGCCGCCGTGCTGCAGACCCGCCTGATGGATGTGGCGGGAGAAGCGCAGACGCTGGCTGCGGCCTCCAACCATGCCGCGTTCAACACCGCCAACGCGCTGGGACCGTGGCTGGGTGGCATGGCCATCAGCTCCGGCTTCAGCCCCGCCACCACCGGCTATGTCGGCGCAGCCACGGCCTTCGGTGGCCTGCTGCTGTGGTGCGTAGCGGTGATGCTGGAAAAGAACCGCGCACGCACGGTCGCCCGCAGTCACTGACACTGCTGTCCTCCGGCCGTCCCGCAGCGCCGCACGCGACAGGCAGGCCTGCGGCGGCCGCCGACGGTACTACACATGGCGTGGATATCCGTTCGGGCAGACTTCGATCAACACCCCCTGGTCGATCGTCCGGACCGCAATGCCTCCCCGCCGAGCCCCTGTCCACCATGACGCGGTCGCCCTGCAGGCCGGCGTGCTGGGCAGTGTGCTGGGTATCGCGCTGTTCAAGGCGTCCGCTCTGTCGGCCATCGCTGCGGGGTCACTGATGACCACCGGACTGTGGCTGCTCACCTGCGTCCTGCTGGCGGCCTGGGCCCTGGCCGCCTGCCTGGCCTGCCTGGCCCTGAGCCGGCGGGTCTTCATGCTGATGCTGGCGCTGTCCGCACTGTTCATGATCTGCGTCGCGTAGCCCGCAGATGCCACAACCGCAGAGTATCGCCACACTTGTTACTGAATAACAAGTGCAGGCAGACCGATTGCGTCGGCACGGGGTCACATTATTGAATCAGGGCACCCCCACTTTCCCAGGATGCCGTCCATGCCTACCTGCTTCGCCCCCGCCGCGCTCCGCGCCTCGGTCTATGCCGTCATGCTTGCCTCGCTCGCTGCCTGCGCCACCTATGACGACACGGCCATGCATTCGGGCTGCCAGGAATCACCGCACCTGAAGGACCTGCCGCCGCAGGTCGCCGCACGCGAAAGCCGCTGCAACAAGAGTCTTGAAGTCTGGTCCAGCGAGCGCAAGGGCGATGACACGCCGCTGGATCTGAGCGGCAAGAAGAAGGAGCTCTGAAGGAAGGAGCTCTGACGGTGGGGCGTCTTGATCCGGTCGATGCACGCAGCTGACTGCACCGTCACGGGTGGCAGGCGAGGATGCGGACGTGTACTACTCGCGAGCGGTTATGTCCCACCCTGTCATCCGCGCTTTCGAAGCCGTCTTCATCCTCTCAGGTGGTGTTGAACGCATCACCGCGCTCACCGTCACCTGCCACCATTGCGCGGAGACCACCTCCGCCAGCGAGGACACACTGCTGCAGCTGCCAGGCGGTGCACTGTTCCGCTGCGAGCGCTGCGGCTGCCACCAGCCGATCAGCCATGCGCGTGTTTCGGAGTGGCAGCTCCCGTCGCTGCTGGGGGTATGAGGCGATGGGGCTGACCGCAGCGCAGATCAGGATCCTGCAGGACATCGCCGACGCGCAGCCGGTGCGCGGTGACGCTGCGACCTGGGCAGTGAATGCGGGCTTTGCGGTGCAGGCCGAGGATGCGGACATCGACCTGACGCCGGCAGGCCGGCACGCCCTGGCCGGGCAACCAGGCCAGGAGCCAGGCTAGCCGCTGCGGTTGCCCCGACCCATTGGCGATGTGCAGGCCCTGCTGACATCGGTTCGGCTATGCTGCCGCACCTTCCCGCGCCGACGGCCATGCATCCTTTCCCACTTCCCGTCTCCGCACCCGACCAGCTTGCCTATCGCCTGCTGCAGGACAGCGACTGGGCACGCTCGCCGGCGGCGGCACAGGCGCCCTGCGAGCTGCGCACGCTGCTTGCGATGATCCTCGACTCTCCGGAGCCTCTGTGGATCGCCTGGGGCCTGAGCGAAAAGGCATTCTTCTTCAACGATGCCTACCTGCCGATGCTGGGTGACAAGCTGCACGGCGCCATGGGCAACCGCCTGGACGTGGTGTGGTCTGACGTCTGGGCCGATGTGGAGCATGCCATCGATGCGGCGTTCGCGGGCCGCAGCCGCAGCTTCAAGAACCTGCCGCTGATGATGGACCGCGACGGCACGCTGCGCGAGACCTTCTGGACCTTCTCCTATTCGCCTCTGCGCGATGCCAGCGGTGCCGTCGCCGGGATCATCTGCGTGGTCAGCGAGCAGACCGAACGCGTGATCGAGCGCGACCTGCACAGCCGCCAGGTGGCCGCGATCACCGAACAGGCGCGCGAGGCGCACCTGGAACTGGTGCGGGCCCGTGAGCAGCTCAGGCAGTCGCAGAAGCTGGAAGCCATCGGCCAGCTCACCGGAGGCGTCGCGCACGACTTCAACAACCTGCTGCAGGTCATCACCGGCTCGGTGGACATGCTGCTGCATACCTGGCCGGCGGAAGATCCGCGACGCCGCTACGTGCAGGCGATCGGCAATGCGTCGGACCGGGCCACACGGCTGACAGCGCAGCTGCTGGCCTTCTCGCGCCGGCAGAGCCTGTCACCGGAGGTCTTCGACCTGTGCGAGAGCGTGCAGGCCCTGTCGGACATCATCACCACGGTACTGGGGGCACGCATCCAGGTGTCGGTCAACCTGCCTGATCGCCCGCTGCCGGTGCTGCTGGACCGCACCCAGCTGGACACCGCGCTGATCAACATCGCCGTCAATGCGCGCGATGCGATCGACGGCCACGGCACGGTCACCATCGACGTCGAGCAGGTTACGGCGGTGCCTTCGGTCCGCTTCGCGGCACCGCTGAAAGGTGACTTCGCCGCCATCAGCGTGACCGATACGGGCACTGGCATCGACCCTGGCGTGGTGGATCGCATCTTCGAACCCTTCTTCACCACCAAAGGTATTGGTGCCGGCACCGGCCTGGGCCTCAGCCAGGTATTCGGTTTCGTCAAGCAGTCCGAAGGCGAGGTGGACGTCAAGAGCGAGGCTGGCGTCGGTACCCGGTTCACGCTGTATCTGCCGCTCACCCGTTCCAGCGAGACGGTGGCGCGGCCGGCGGCACAGCCGGGCCTGCTGCACGGGCACGGGCTGTGCGTGCTGGTGGTGGAGGACAACGTGGATGTGGCCGAGTTCGCGGTCGGAGCCCTGCGCGAACTCGACTATGAGGTGGTACTGGCCCGCAACGCCAATGAGGCACTTGCCGAACTGGAACAGGACGCCACGCGGTTCCATGTGATGTTCAGCGACGTGGTGATGCCCGGCACCAACGGCCTGGAACTGGCCCGGCACGTGCGCGATCGCTTTCCGGATCTGCCCATCATCCTGACCAGCGGCTACAGCGAGTTGCTGGCACGCGACCCCGGCCACGGCTTCACCCTGCTGCGCAAGCCCTACTCGCTCAAGCAGCTCGCCGTCGTGATGACCGAGGCCGCGGGCCGGAGGGAGGTTGCGACGATACGGGCGTAACGTCCTCCGCACGTGCCCAGATGTCCATCGCGCCATCAGGGAATAGGCACAGCATCACTGCAAATGCTAATCTTTCTCATTTGCGGTTGCCAATCCCCTCCCATGACCCTATTCCCGCTCCGCCGCCGCGCGCTGTGCGCGGCCCTCGCCCTGCCCCTGGCACCCCTGGCACAGGCCGCTGCACCACCCACCACCGCAACCACCGAGCTCGACAAGGTCGAAGTGCGTGGCCGTGCTCAGACGCTGTACCGGGTTGACGACGCCGCAGTTGGCACCCGCACCGATACCCCGCTGGAGCTGGTGCCGCAATCGGTGCAGGTGGTGCCGCGCGAGTTGATCGACGACCAGGCGGCGCGCCAGGTGACCGACCTGTACCGCAGCATCAGCGGCATCAGCTTCTTCAGCTATGCGGGCGTGACCCTGCGTGGCTTCCGGCAGGAAAACGTGCTCTATGACGGCCTGCGCGGCGACCCGTATGCGGGCTTCGCGGTGCCCCAGCTGTTCAACATCGAGCGGGTGGAGGTGCTGAAGGGTCCGGCCGGCGCACTGTATGGCGGTGGTGATGCCGGCGGCGTCATCAATTATGTGACCCGCAAACCCCGGGCCACGGCTGAGCGCCGCATCGAAGTCCAGCTGGGCAACGAGGATTTCCGCGCCGGCTCGGTCGAGGCCACCGGCCCCCTGGATGCGGCCGGCCGCGTGCGCTACCGCGCCGGTCTGTACGGCGACACCGAGCAGGGTGTGCGCTGGAACACTGACAGCGAAAGCGTGATCGGCGATGCATCGTTGGCCTTCGATGTGGGCGATACCGGCGAGCTGACCCTGCAGTTCACCGACATCACCCAGAACCTGGGCGGCAACCGCCTGCGGGGTGTACCAGTGAATGACGCAGGTACGTTCCTGACCGATCGCCGCTGGAACCACAACGAGGCCAGCGACTTCCTCGACATGCGCGCGAAGGTCGCCCTGGCGCAGTATCGCTTCGCGCCGGCCTCGAATGTGGATGTGGATTTCGCCGCGCGATGGTTCACCAACAACGAGCACCAGATGTATCACGAGCCGATGGGGCTGATCGACCGCGATCGCGATGGCGTGGCCGAGTGGATGACGCGCCAGCTGCGCAACCAGATCCGCGACAACGAGGCGTTTACTGTCAACGGCAATGCCGTGTGGCGGGTCAGTACCGGCCGCATCGAGCATAAAGTGCTGTTCGGCGCTGACGTGTACCAGCTCGATGCCGACTTCACCGCGCAGACCGCCAACAGTGCCGACCTCGCGCGCGGTGCGGGGCCGGTGCGTGGCATCGACCTGTTCAATCCAGTGTATGGCGCCAGCACCTGGCACGACTACGCTCTGACTACCCTGCCCTGGCGCAGCACCTCCACGCGCAGCACCCGCTACGGCGGCTACCTGCAGGACGAACTTGCGCTGGGCACGCGCTGGCATGTGCTGGCCGGCCTGCGCTGGGATGGCTTCAAGGACGAGGATCGCCTCGGCGGCAGCAGCGTGGATGGGCACGACCTCAGCTGGCGGCTGGGCAGCACTTTCACCGTGCGCGAGGGGCTGAACCTGTACGCGAACGTGGCCAGCGGATTCGTGCCACAGAGCGCGGCCAACCAGGACCGTGCTGCCGGCGGCCCGTTCGACGCTGAACGCAGCAAACAGTGGGAGATAGGCATGAAGTCGCTGCTGGCCGAGCGTGTGACCCTGAACATGGCGGCCTACCGCATCGACCGCAGCAACATCGTGCAGGCCACCGGCGAAGTGACCGCAGGCGTGAACCAGCTCGCCGCGCTGGGCCTGGTGCGCAGCACCGGCATGGAACTCGATCTGCTGGCCGATGTGACCGATCGCTGGGTGGTGAACCTCACCTACGCGTACAACGACGCACGGGTGAAGGATGCGGGCCCGAACGGCATCACCAACGCCTCCGGAGACCGCTTCGCCAATGCACCGCGCAACACGCTCGGCCTGTGGACGCGTTACGACCTGCCTGCGCTGAACTCGGCCATTGGTTTCGGTGCCGACCATGTCGGCGAGCGCATCAGCCTGGACGGGCAGAGCGTGAAGGCCTACACCGTGTTCGACATGAGCTGGAAGACCACGTGGAAGCAGTGGCAGTTCCAGGCCAACGTCAAGAACCTGTTCGACAAGGTGTATGCGGCCAGTGGCTTCATCGCGCGCAACGGGCACTTCCCCGGGGAACCGCGCCGGGTGTACGTGCAGGCGGCCTACCGCTTCTGACGGGCGATCGCGCTGCCGGCCCCGCGCAGGGGCCGGCAGCCTGCAGCACCTGCGTTACCGGGCGGGTGCCGCCGGCACCAGCACGCCATCCTTGAACGAAAGCGGGATGGTCACCGCCCCCTGCGGCGATGACAGCTGAAGGGTCAGCGACTGGCGGGCCGACGTGCAGGACGAGGCGATGCCCTGGAACCAGGAGCGCTCCGGTACCTGTGCATTGATGGCCTGCAGCTGCGCGGCAGGAACCGCGACGCCATCCACCTTCAGGCCAGTCAACCTGACCGGACCCGGCGATTCCACCACGAGCTCGAACACGCGGCTGCCACAACTCATCTGGTGTTGCGAGGTGTAGCGGTTCGCAGGCAGTCCATCTTCGCTGCGCAGCACCGCCAGCCCTGGCGAATCGGCACGCGCCACCGGCGCACAGGCTGCTGCGCCCACGGCCAGAACGGCCACCGCCCATGCGGCCTCTATCTTCATAGCGTTGTACCCAGTGTTTCCGCATCGCGGTCGTTGAAATCATACTCACGGGTCACACCATCGGGCCCGATGATGTAGTAGCGGAACTCTTCGGCATTCATGCCGTTGTCGCGCAGCAGATCGGCCACGCCCCAGTCCCCGCCTTCGTAGGCCACGCCGCCAACGGTGCGGTTGTCGGACGGGTACTTGTTGACCTCATGCGTCTCCGACGGGAAGACCCCGGCCGGATGGGAATGGATGATGCCCACCACCTGGCCCGGCGTGATGCCCCACTCCAGCAGCGGATAGCTGATGGCCCCGGGATTGCTGGCATCACCGCGCGCCAGTGGGCTGGTCTTGATTTCACCGGTCACTGCGTCGCGGTAGATCACCGTGCCCAGCTCCTGGCTCTGATAACCCGGATCGGCCTTGATCAGTGCCTCCACCTCACGCGCGACGGTGTCAGCCTGTGCATCGACCTGCTCATACGCGCTCGGCGGCGCCTCGCCACCGCCACCGCCGCCACCACCGCCGCCATCGCCCGG
>NZ_JAOCKC010000042.1:0-11736 GCF_029844625.1 Stenotrophomonas sp. GD03680
TCACGCCCAGGATGTCCACGCATGCTGCCCCACCCCCGACCCATCGATGAAGTGCGGGACCTGGACCCGGATGAGCTGCCGGCCCGGCTGCACACCTGGACCACGCCGAAGGTGATCCGCGGGCTGGTCGCGCACTGGCCCCTGGTCGCGGCCGCGCGCCGCTCGCCTGCGGAGGCGGTTGCGCACCTGGCCGCGTTCGACCACGGGCAGATGCCGGTGACCGCGACCACGGCAGCACCCGACGCCGGCGGCCGGCTGTTCTACAACGCGGACATGAGCGGCTTCAACTTCCGCCGCGAGCAGGTACCGTTGAAAGTGGTGCTGGCCACGCTGCTGAAGTACGCCACCGATCCGGCGCCGCCATCGATCTACGTGGCATCGACGACGCTGGACAGCTTCCTGCCCGGCTTCACCCGGGCCAATCCGCTGCAGCTGGGCGTGGACGAACCTCTCAGCAGCATCTGGATCGGCAACCGCTCGCGCATTGCCGCCCATCAGGACGTACCGGACAACCTGGCATGCGTGGCGGCCGGGCGCCGCCGGGTGACGCTGTTCCCACCGGACCAGATCGACAACCTGTACATCGGCCCGCTCGATTTCACTCCCGCAGGGCAGGCGATCAGCCTGGTCGATTTCCACGCACCTGACCTTGATCGCTTTCCGCGCTTCCCGCAGGCGCTGCAGCAGGCGCTGGTGGCCGAACTTGAACCGGGCGATGCGGTCTTCATCCCTTCACTGTGGTGGCACCACATGGAAGGTCTGGAAACATTCAATGTGCTGGTCAACACCTGGTGGCGGCCGGTGCCGGCCTGGATGGACTCGCCGATGAATGCCCTGATGCTGTCGATCCTGGCCCTGCGCGGATTGCCCGCGGCACAGCGCGCGCAGTGGCGCGCGATGTTCGACCACTATGTGTTCGCCGACAGCGAGGCGGCGACCGCACACATCCCGATGCAGGCGCAGGGTGTGCTGGGAACGCTCGACGCAGCCGCGGCCGCGCACGTGCGCCAGACCCTGCTGCGCCGCCTGCAGCGCTGAGGCCGCCGGTCGCGCCGGGCTTCACCCGCGCCGACGCCGTTTCTGGCGATAATGCTGCCTGCATTCCGCCTGCGCCTGCCCGCATTGCGGTCCCCCCCCGCCCCATCCTGCTCCGCATGCGCCTGATTTCGCCCCGCCTCAACCTGGGCAAGCTGATCCTGGCCCTCGCCCTGCTCAGCGCCATCATCGCCCTGGCCAATACACTGCTGGCCAGCTACCGCGTGCAACGCGACCAGCTGGTCGGCAACACGCTGGAGGCCAACCGCGTCTATGCGAGCAAGCTGGCCGAGACGACCCAGAACTTCCTGCTGTCCGCCCAGCAGCAGTTGGCCTACAGCGCGACCCGGCTGGGCGAGGCGGACATGGATCCGCGCCAGGCGCAGGGCGAAGCCAGCCGCCTGCAGCTGCAGTCGAGCAGCTTCAACTCCTCGCTGGTCGTGGATGCCGATGGCCTGGTGATCGCCACCTCGCCCCAGACGCTGCAGCTCCAGGGCGAGATCCTGCACAGCGCGGGCAACAATGCGGCACTGGCCTCCCGTCAGCCGATGATCAGCGATCCCTACCAGTCGGCCACCGGCAAGCTGCTGGTCTCACTGTCGCATCCGATTTTCGACGGCCAGGGCCGGTACCGCGGCTATATCAGCGGCACCCTGTACCTGCGCCAGCGCAGCGCGCTGCATACGCTGCTGGGTACGCATTACTATCGCGACGGCTCGTATCTGTACGTGGTCGACCGCCATGGCCGCCTGCTGTACCACGTCGAAGGCGAGCGGGTGGGCGACTATGTGGTCGGCAATCCGGCGGTGACGGCGGTGATCCACGGCGAGCGGGGAGCACAGCAGGTACGCAACAACCGCGGTGTATCGATGCTGGCCGGCTATGCCCCGGTCGCTGTCACCGGTTGGGGCATCGTCGCCCAGCGGCCCACCGAAGCCACCCTGCAGCCACTGTCGCGGCTGATGTCGGCGGTGATCTGGAACGCGATCCCGCTGGGTGTGTTGTCACTGGTGATCACCTGGTGGTTCGCCCGGCGCATTTCGCTGCCGCTGTGGCAGCTGGCGCGCAACGTGCAGGCCGGCGAGGACACCGGCAACGCGATCAGCCATGTCAACGGCATCCGCGCCTGGTACTTCGAGGTTGCCCAGCTCAAGCATGCGGTGCTGCACAGTTTCAACGCACTGCAGGACCGGATCGGCACGCTCAACCGCGCCAGCCGCACCGATCCGATGACCGGTCTGTTGAATCGTCGCGGGCTGCAGCATGCGCTGGATGCGCTGCAGGCGCAGGGCATTCCCTTCGCGATCCTGGCGCTGGACATCGATCGCTTCAAATCGATCAACGACGGCCATGGGCATGACGTCGGTGATGCCGTCATCGTCCATATCGCCGAGCAGATGCGCCGCCACTCGCGCGAGAGCGATCTGTTGTGCCGCGCTGGCGGCGAGGAGTTCCTGCTGCTGTTGCCGGGTATCGGTACCGAGCCTGCGCGCCAGGCCGCCGAGCGCCTGCGCCAGCACATCGCCGATCATCCCTTCGCACCGGTCGGCACGATCACGGTGTCGCTGGGCGTGGCCCATTTCCCCAGCTTCCATGCCGATGCCGAGCAGGCCCTGCGCCTGGCCGACAAGGCCCTGTACCTGGCCAAGGAACAGGGGCGCAACCGGGTAATCGTCTACCCCCACGCAGACTGAAGCGCAGGCGCGCGGGGCTACGCCAGCCGGTGGCTGGCGGCATAGGGCGGCGTGTCCGGATAGTCGCCACTGGCGAAGCGGGCCTGCAGGGCCTGCCACCAGCCGGGATCGAACAGGTGCCGATAGTGCTCACGCACGGCCGCCAGTTCGCCGGCCGGCAATCCCATGAAGGGGCCGAAGCGTTCGGGGAACACATCGCGCGGGCCAACGTGGAACCAGGGCTCGTCGGCCATCGCCTCTTCCGGCGAGCTCGGCTGCGGCCAGGCACGGAACACACAGTCGCTGACCAGGCACAGTTCGTCGTAATCGTAGAACACCGCGCGGCCGTGACGTGAAACACCGAAATTCTTCGGCAGCATGTCACCCGGGAAAATGTTGTTGCGTGCCATGTCGGTGATCGCCTGCGCGTAGTCGAGCACCGCAGCGCGCACCGGCTCTGCGCCCTGCTCGCGCAGGTACAGGTTCAACGGGCGGAAACGGCGCTGCACGTAGCACAGCGCCACTTCCACTTCGTCGCCATCGACGCGGATGCTCTGCGCGCACTGGCCCAGCAGTTCGTCAAGCAGCGCCGGCGCAAAGCGGTCGCGCGGGAAGCGCAGGTGCCGATAGGGTTGCGCGTCCAGCAGGCGGCCGACACGGTCCAGGTTGAACACCAGCGCGTACTTCTCTTCCACCTGCTGCCGTGACATCGCCTTCGGCCAGGCGAAACGATCGCGGATGAGTTTGAACACCAGCGGATAGCTGGGCAGGGTGAACACGGCCATGACCATGCCGGGGGTGCCTTCGGCGTGGACCAGGCGCTCGTGTGGATGTTCATTGAAATGGCGGAAGAAGGTGCGGTAGCGCTCGGTCTTGCCCTGCTTGGCACGGCCCAGCACGGTGTAGATTTCGTCGATCGGCTTGCCCGGCAGCAGGCTGCGCAGGAACACCACGGCGTCGCCGACGGTGGCCAGGTCGGCCTGGAAATAGCTACGCGACACACCGAACAGGTGGGCGACATCGCGGCGACGGGTCAGCACTGCATCGGCACGCAGGCCCTGTTCGTCGTTGACCAGCGCGATCACGCAGGGCGAGAAGCGATGCTCGCCGAAGACGCGCCCTACCAGATAGGCGCGACGCTCGCGGTAGAACACGGTATCCAGCAGTTCGATGCTGCGTACCGGCGTATCGCCCCAGTGCGCAAGATCATCCTGCAGGCGCACGGCGATGGCGGCGGCACAGCGCAGCTGGTGCGCATAGGGAACATCGAAGCGATAGTCAGCCAACACCCGCTGCAGCGCCTCCACCGGGCGCGTCGGTGAGACCGCATAGGTGTGGCGGGCGACCGGATGGGTGATCGCATCGGACGGCTCGACATCGAAGGCGATGAACTCCACCGCCGGGTCCACGCCGCGAGTGGCGAACAACCGCCGCGACAGCGTGTTGTAGAACGTCTTGTACAGCTCGGCGTCGATCAGCCCCTGCAGCAGGGCGCTGTAGGCGCCGTGCACCTGCAGCCACAGCGAGCGCTCGCCGATCGCCTCACCGGCAAGCCGGCGCAGTGCGTCCATCTGCTCGGCGATGCACAGGTCGTACAGGGCGATGCGCTCGACGGCGTCCTGGCGGGCACCGTTCCAGTCGCGCTGCTCGAAGCGCTGCCGCGCGCGGGCGGTGATCGCCGCGAAGCGGGCATGGTACTGCTCGAATCCATCGCGGATGGCGCCTGCGATGCGCGGCGCCAGCTCGGTAGCGATGTCAGGCGTGGACATGCAGGGCTCACCGGGGAAGATGGCTCAACCATACGCCGGCGTGGGGTGGAATGGGTAGAGCCGGGTCCTGCCCGGCTCCAACAGGCATCGGCTCAGATGGCCAGCTCGGCCTCCACTTCCTGCACCTTGCGCCGGGCCAATGCCAGATTGGATTTGCTACGGTCCAGCACGATGTAGAAGAACAGGCCCTTCTTCCTGGCCACCGGGCGCATGATGTGGTACGCCCTGCCCAGCGAGATCAGGATGTCCTCGATGCTGTCGTTGAGGTTGAGCGACGCTGCGGTTTTCATCTTCGCGCGGATCACTTCAGTGTTGCCGGCTGCCGCCACTTCCATGTCCATCCCCGCACCGGCTTCGCCCAACAGCATGCCGCTTTCATAGTCGACCAGCGCCACGGCCTGCGCGCCATCGATACCCATCAGTGCATTCAACGATTCATTCAATCCAGACACGTTGCACCCCTTGTCGGTGTAGGTTCGAGCCCCTCGTTCCCCTGCGGCCGGGCTCACGGTCCGCCGAGTTCGGCCAGGATCGCCTGGCCACATTCCCTGCTCTGCCACAGCACCTGGCCGATCACGCTGCGCTGGTCGCAGGCTGCCATCAGCAGCAGCGGCACACGCCCTTCACCGTGAATGGCCAGCATCAGCACCTTGCCGCCCGCGGCTTCCAGCATCAGCGTCTGCAGGTCTCCCAGGACCAGCTCGCGCCCTACTGCTGCCGCCAACCCCAGCATTGCGCTGGTCATCGCGGCCAGGCGTTCACCACGCCCTTCGGCGCCGGCGCTGACCAGCGCGAAGCCATCGACACTGGCCAGCACCACGGTGCGCACCCCTTCCACCCGTTGCTGCAGGTCCTGCAGCAACGGCTGCAGGCGTTCGCGCTGGCGCGCATCGGGCAGCAGTGCGGCCTGTCCGTCAGCCATGCGCGGTCACCAGCGCGTACGCTTCGATCTCGCTCATCAGCACATCCATCAGCAACAGCCCCTGTTCGCGGTCGCGCGCATCCAGCGGCAGCAGCGGCAGCGGTTGGCCGTCGATCTGCGCATGTGCTGCCCAGTGTTCCATCGCGGCCGCCGGTGCCTGGTCCAGATGGGTCACCGCCACCACCAGTGCCAGCGCCGGTCCGAACGGCCGCAGCACCTGCAGGTAGCCGTCCAGTTCGGCAGCCACGCCGGCACGTCGGCCATCCAGCAGCAGCACCGCGCCGCGCGCGCCCTGCAGCAGTATCGGCCACAGGAAATCAAAGCGTTGCTGACCCGGCGTACCGTACAGGCGGAGACGCTCGCCATTGGGCAGATCGATGTCGGCGTAGTCGAGCGCCACCGTGGTCGATGCCTTGTCGGCGCCAAGCCGATCGCTGTTGGCGACGTCGGTGTCCACCACCGTGCCGGCGGCGATGCTGCGCACCAGCGTCGACTTGCCGCTGCCCATGCCACCCAGCACGACCACCTTGTGCTCACGCATTGCGTTCGCTCCTGCGCAGGTGGCGCCACAGCCGGGCCAACAGCCCGCTGTCGTTGCCCGTGCCGCGCATGACCGTCACCGTCGCCGCAGGCGCCGGTTGCAGCTGCGCATAGCCACACAGATAAGCGGCGTGCACGAAATCGCGTACTGCAGCCTGCGGAAGGTCGAGCAGCACGGCACACTCGTCCACCGTACAGGCGCGCTTGAGCAGCAGCGAGCACAGGCGGAAGCCATCGTGATCGTGGCCCAGTACGCGGAAGTCAGGCCAGCGCAGCAGTTTCACCGAGGCGACGCGCAGGCGCTCGTCCAGGGCCTGCCAATGCGGGCTGCGCTGCGCCCACTGCCACAGCAACGGGCGCAACGGCTGCCGGGTGCGATCTGCCGCCTGGGCCTGCAGCTGCGCTGCTGTCAGCGCATCGAGCCAGAGCTGTTCGAACCCCCGCGCAAGGCGTTCGACCAATGCCACGACGGGCTCGTGCAGTGCGATGGCCTGGTCCTGCTCCAGGTCCAGCAGCAGCAGGGGCGCAGCGGCATCCCCCAGCAGCGCGTATCCCTGCCGCAGTGGCAAGCGCTCGCGCAGCAGGCGGGTGATCGCGTGTGCACCATCGGCCAGGCGGATCGGCGCGGGCACGTGTGGAATTACGGGTTCCGGTGGGCGCTGCATGCCACGCAGTGCGCGGCCGATGGCGCCGTCATCGAGCACACGCTGCTGGCCATCGCCGTCGCGCAGCTGGCCACCGGGATCTTCGATCCAGCACTGCAGGCGGGGCCGCTGCTGGCGCATGCGCAGGGCCGCGTTGCGCAATGCGGGCGTATCGCGGATGACCAGCAGATCACAGTCGTCCAGATCCTGGCTGCGGCGGATCTGGCCGTCAGGCAGGGCCGAAGCGATGCGCAGGCGCCTGAGCAGGGCCTGCTCTCCCTGGATATCGGTTCCCACTACCAGCACGCGTGCCATCCGTGTTCCCCGTGCGACCGCCTCCCCGGCGATCTCGCGTCGCCAAGGCTAGGTCATCGCCCGCGGCATCCGTCGTGATCGACCGCTCAGATTGACAGTGCCCGCGCCTACGCACACATCGGTTCTGCGACGGCCATCGCGGGCAAGTTTCATGCCGTATTGACGGCATTCCGACAGCTGACGGAAGTCACGTTTTCATCGCTTGGGGTCAGATCCCTTTTGCATGGCAAAAAGGGGATCTGACCCCGGAGCCAAAAAGAAACCCGCGCCGAAGCGCGGGTTCCGGGGTCACGACCGAACGGCGATGGATCAACCGCGCAGCTGCTCCAGCGCGGCGTTGAAGGTCGCGCTCGGGCGCATCGCCTTGCTGGCCTTTTCCACGTCCGGACGGTAGTAGCCGCCGATGTCCACGGCCTTGCCCTGCACTGCGATCAGCTCTTCGACGATCTTCTGCTCGTTGTCGGTCAGGGCCTTGGCCAGCGGGGCGAAGCGTGCCTTCAGTGCGGCGTCCTCGTCCTGCGCGGCCAGGGCCTGCGCCCAGTACAGCGCGATGTAGAAGTGGCTGCCACGGTTGTCGATGCCACCGAGCTTGCGCGAAGGCGACTTGTCGTTGTCCAGGAACTGGCCGTTGGCTTCGTCCAGCGCCTTGGCCAGGACACGGGCTGCTGCATTGTCGTAGCGGTTGCCCAGATGCTCCAGCGACGCTGCCAGCGCCAGGAACTCACCCAGCGAATCCCAACGCAGGTAGTCCTCTCCAACGAACTGCTGTACATGCTTGGGAGCCGAGCCGCCGGCACCGGTCTCGAACAGGCCACCACCGGCCATCAACGGCACGATCGACAGCATCTTGGCGCTGGTGCCCAGCTCCATGATCGGGAACAGGTCGGTCAGATAGTCACGCAGCACGTTGCCGGTCACCGAGATGGTGTCTTCGCCCTTGCGGATGCGGGCCAGCGAGAACGCGGTGGCTTCCACCGGCGGCAGGATGCGGATGTCCAGGCCGGCGGTGTCGTGGTTCTTCAGGTACTGCTCGACCTTGGCAATGACCTGCGCGTCATGGGCGCGGGCAGCGTCCAGCCAGAACACGGCGGGGGTGCTGCTGAGGCGCGCGCGCTCGACCGCCAGCTTGACCCAGTCCTGGATCGGGGCGTCCTTGGTCTGGCACATGCGCCAGATGTCACCGGCCTCCACCGCGTGCTCGAACACCACGCTGCCCGCGTCATCGGTGACCTTGACCACGCCGTCGGCGGCGATCTGGAAGGTCTTGTCGTGCGAGCCGTACTCTTCGGCCTTCTGCGCCATCAGGCCGACGTTCGGCACCGAGCCCATGGTGGCCGGGTCGAAGGCGCCGTGCGCCTTGCAGTCGTCGATGACGGCCTGGTAGACGCCGGCATAGCAGCGGTCCGGGATGACCGCCTTGGTGTCCTGCAGCTTGCCTTCGGCATTCCACATCTTGCCGGAGTCGCGGATCATCGCCGGCATCGAGGCGTCGACGATCACGTCGCTCGGCACGTGCAGGTTGGTGATGCCCTTGTCCGAGTTGACCATCGCCAGGCCCGGGCGCTGCGCGTACTCGGCCTTCAGGTCGGCTTCTATGGCGGCGCGGGTGGCCTCCGGCAGCGTCGGCAGGCGCGCGACCAGGTCTCCGATGCCGTTGTTGGCATCGAAACCGGCCTGCCGGATGGCGTCGGCGTGCTTGGCCAGCACGTCCTTGTAGAACTCTTCCACGACCACGCCGAACATGATCGGGTCGGAGACCTTCATCATGGTCGCCTTCAGGTGCAGCGAGAACAGCACGCCCTGGCTCTTGGCATCGGCGATCTGCGCGTCGATGAAGGCAGCCAGCGCCTTGCGGCTCATCACGGCGGCATCAACGATCTCACCGGCCTTGACCGCGGTCTTTTCCTTCAGCACGACGGTGCTGCCGTCATTGCCATGGAAGGTGATCTTCAGGGTGCCGGCGTTGGCGAGGGTTGCCGACTTTTCGCTGCCATAGAAGTCGCCCGCGTCCATGTGCGAGACGTGCGACTTCGAATCGGCGGACCAGGCGCCCATGCGATGCGGATGCTTGCGGGCATAGTTCTTCACCGACAGCGGCGCGCGACGGTCGGAGTTGCCTTCGCGCAGCACCGGATTCACCGCGCTGCCCTTGACCTTGTCGTAGCGCGCCTTGTAGTCGCGCTGCTGGTCGTCGGCCGGCGTTTCCGGGTAATCCGGCAACGGATAGCCCTGGTCCTGCAGCTCCTTGATGGCCGCCTTCAGCTGCGGCACCGAGGCGGAGATGTTGGGCAGCTTGATGATGTTGGCGTCCGGCGTGGTCGCCAGCTGGCCCAGCTCGGCCAGGTCGTCACTGACCTTCTGCTCCTCACCCAGCAGTTCCGGGAACTGCGAAAGAATGCGCCCGGACAGCGAGATGTCGCGGGTTTCCACCACGATGCCAGCGGTGGCGGTGTAGGCATCGACGATCGGCAGCAGCGACTGGGTGGCCAGGAACGGGGCTTCGTCGGTCAGCGTGTAGAGAATCTTGGACATGGGGGACTTGGACTCTGTAGCAGTGCTCAGGGAAAGCCCGGCGGCAGCGCCGGACCACGTGCAACCGTGTCTCGCGCGGGGCCTGGCCCCACGCTTTCCCCCGTCGCCGTCAGGGTGGGCGCGCGGCGGGGAAACCCCTGCATTGTCGCGTTTTCAGCCGCGCGGGGCAAAGCCGCGCCATACGCGCCGGTACTGCAACGCAGTGATTCACCCGGCTGGGGGTGTCACGCAAAAAAAAGACGCAGCCTCGCGGCTGCGTCCATCGTGAGCCCTGCCGGGAGAGAGTCGGCAGGACTTACTTGACCTCGAACTCCTGCGGCGTTCCGGCCGCCTTACCATCAACCATGACTTCGGCGCGGTACTTGCCGGCCGGCCAGCCATTGGCATTCTTGAAGGTGATGTTGGTGGTCTCGGCACCGCTGGTGTTCAGCGTGGCATTCTGCTCGCCGGCGACCTGACCGTCCTGGAAGGTCAGCTTGGCGCCGACGTTGACGTTGTTGGCAGCACCGTCTGTGCGGACCGACACGATCACATCGTCCTTCGGCGCGAACAGTGCTGCCGGAGCGACGGACTTGTCCGCTGCCGCCGTCTTGCCGACGGAGACGGAGGAGACGGCTACTGCCGCCTCAGACATCGGCGGCGGCGCGCCGGTCATCGGTGCCGGGGCCGTTTCGGCCGGGGCGGTGGCAGCGGGCGCTGCATTGCTGTCGGTCGACTCTTCCTTCTTCTTGCAACCCACCAGGGCGACGCTGCCCAACAGGGCGGTCAGCAGGGCGGTCTGGAGCGGCGTGGTCTTGATCATTCGGTGTTCCTCCCAGGATTGTCGGATGGCGTGCGGGCGCGGCCGGCTTACTTCGGTGGCAGTTTCAGGGTCTGGCCAGGGAAAATCTTGTCCGGGTCATCGAGCACGTCCCGGTTGGCTTCGAAGATCTTCTTCCAGGCATTGGCGTCGCCAAGATGCGCCTTGGCGATCTTCGACAGCGAGTCCCCCTTCTGCACGGTGTAGGTGCCGCCGCTGACCACCTCGGCGGTGCTGTCCACCGAGCCGCTGACGCCGGAGAAGTCCGCCTTCGGTGCCTGCTGGGCGGTACTGTCGACGCTGGCGCTGACGCCGGAGAAATCAGCTTTCTTCTCGGTACTCATCCACAACTCCCGTCTGCATGACTACGTGGTTCGCACGGTGCCATGGCGGTTGTTAAATGGGGATGGTGCAGATGTGAAGCCGCCCCCCCGGGGGGCTGAACAATCGGGAGATGGACACCCCCTGCCCGCTGCTCCACCGGTAGCGCCTGCGGGGGATCGGTGGGGCCGCTGCGCTCGCCGGGCGTGGCCCGGCGCTACCGTAACCGCCTGCGGCGGTTACTGGCGCAGCTCGCGGTAGGTCGCGGCCGGGGCCGCGATGCCGGGGCTGGCGCGCCATGGATTGATGTCGAGGCCGCCGCGACGCGTGTAGCGCGCTTCCACTTCCAGCCACTGCGGCCGGCAGCGCGCGGAGACCTCGCTGAAGATCCGCTCCACACACTGCTCGTGGAATTCCGCGTGCTCGCGGTAGCTCACCAGATAGCGCAGCAGGCCGGCCCGGTCGATCTTCGGCCCCTGATAACGCAGGCTGACCGTGGCCCAGTCCGGCTGGCCGGTAACCGGGCAGTTGGATTTCAGCAGCGCGGAGACCAACGTCTCCTCCACCGGCTGCGCAGCGTCGGCCGAGAGGAAGTCCGCCTGCGGGGGGCCGTAGCAGTCGATCTCCAGGTCCAGGCCGTCGATGGATTCGCCCAGCGGTACCGGGCGCAGTTCGGGCAGGCCGAACGCCACCTGCACGGGTGCGCCGGCACAGGCTGACAGATCGTCGACAAGACGCGCATGCAGTGCCTCGGCACTGTCGATGCGGGTGCTGTTGAGGGAATTCAGGTACAGCTTGAACGACTTCGATTCGATCAGGCACGGCGAGGTGCAGGGCACCTGCACGGTGGCAACGGCCACCTGCGGCTTGCCACGCGGGTCGAGCCAGCTCAGCTCGAACGCATGCCAGCGATCATGGCCGACGAACGGCAGCGCGGTGTCATCGAGGCCGATCTCGGCGCGGGCGGCGCGGCGGGGGATGGGAAACAGCAGGCCGGGATCGTACTGCGACGGGTAACTGACCTCGCGACCGAGGCTGGAATCCTGGGGGGTGTTCATGGTGCGCATTGTATCGCGACGGGGCCGGGCCTCCGGCCGGGCCGGCCAACGGCGGAGCCCCTCCGTGGTGGTTTTGTCGGTTGGTCGTGGAAGGCGGTCTATCGGCTTGGCCGGGTGGGTAGGCGGGT
>NZ_JAOCKC010000043.1:0-10106 GCF_029844625.1 Stenotrophomonas sp. GD03680
CTTCCTTGCCGTGCTTGGCGGTGACGATCGCGTCGTCGTGGTCCTTGCCCAGCGCCAGGGCCGGGATTTCCACGCCCTTCGGCAGCTTGATGTTGGACAGGTACACCACGTCGCCAGCAGCCAGGTCGGCCAGGTCGACTTCGATCGACTCCGGCAGGTCCTTCGGCAGGCAGCTGATGGTCACTTCCTTCAGTTCGTGGGTGACCACGACGTCGGCAGCCTTGCCAGCCGGCGAGGTGTCTTCGTTGATGAAGTGCAGCGGGACCGAAGCGGTCAGGGCTTCGTTCTCGTTCACGCGCTGGAAGTCCAGGTGCATGATCAGCTGCTTGTACGGATGGCGCTGCATGTCACGCAGCAGGACCTTCTGCACCTGGCCGTCCAGGTTCAGGTCCAGGATCGAGGCATAGAACCACTCGTTCTGCTGGGCCAGCCAGATTTCGTTGTGGTCCAGGCTGATGGCGACCGGCTCGGCGTTGCCGCCGTACACGATGGCCGGGATCACACCGGCGTGACGCAGGCGGCGGCTCGCACCCTTACGCTGCAGTTCACGCTTGGTGACCTTGATTTCATGGGTCTTCGACATTTTCGACTACTCAGGTTGTTGCCTTGCCCTGCGGCTTGGCGATTGAAGATGCTTCCGCGACCAGAAGCATCCGGGGAAGTCCTTGCCGTTGCCGGCAGGGACGAAAAACTCAGTCCACGTACAGCGAGCTGACCGACTCGCCGAAGGCGATGCGGCGCATCGTTTCGGCCAGCATCTCCGCCACGCTCAGCTGGCGGATCTTGCTGCACACCCGCGCTGCGTCCTTCAGCGGGATGGTATCGGTCACCACCAGCTCGTCGAGCTGGGAATTGGTGATGTTGTCCACCGCCGGGCCCGACAGCACCGCGTGGGTGCAGTAGGCGGCGACCTTGAGCGCACCGCGCGCCTTCAGGGCAGCGGCAGCGGCGCACAGGGTGCCGGCGGTGTCGACGATGTCATCGACCATCACGCAGGTCTTGCCTTCGACGTCACCGATGATGTTCATCACGGTGGAGACGTTGGCACGCGGACGGCGCTTGTCGATGATCGCCAGGTCGGCATCATCCAGGCGCTTGGCCACGGCACGGGCGCGGACCACGCCGCCCACGTCCGGCGACACCACGATCAGGTTTTCCGTGCCGTAGGCGCGCCAGATGTCGGCCAGCAGCAGCGGGGAGGCATAAACGTTGTCGACCGGAATATCAAAGAAGCCCTGGATCTGGTCGGCGTGCAGGTCGACCGTCAGCACGCGATCAGCGCCAGCGGTGCTGAACATCTTCGCCGCCAGCTTGGCGGTGATCGGCACACGCGAGGAACGCATGCGGCGATCCTGGCGCGAGTAACCGAAGTACGGCACCACGGCGGTCACGCTGTTCACCGATGCGCGCTTGAGCGCGTCGATCAGCACCAGCAGTTCCATCAGGTTTTCCGCGCTCGGCGCGCAGGTCGGCTGGATCACGAACACGTCCTGCTTACGGACGTTCTCTTCGATCTCCACCTGCACTTCTCCATCGGAGAAATGAGAGACCAGCGCCTTGCCCGGGCGAACCCCCAGTTCCTTGCAGATGTTCTGCGCCAGACGTTTGTTGGCGTTGCCGGAAAAGACCAGCAGGTTCGGGGACTCTTGCATCATGATTGTCTCGGGCGGGGACGAGTGGCGGGGATCCGGTGGCGGCAAGGACCACGCCGGACCCTTGCTGCTGACAACACCGCGGTTGTTTCCACGTCCCGCGCGGATGATGCGCTGAAGGCGCGGACACAGCCGCATTGGCAGGGGCGGTAGGATTCGAACCTACGAATGCCAGGATCAAAACCTGGTGCCTTGGGCCTCTTGGCGACGCCCCTGCATTTGAAATCAGTGTTGCTCGAGTGCATCCAGCAGCGGCGAACGCGCAACGCCCGCAGCCACCCTGGCCCGCAACTCCTTCGGCAACTTCGCCCGCCCCTGCTGTGCGGCAGTCTGCGATGCGAATTCGACGAAACAACCACTTCCAGAACCGGTCAGTCGCGCGGTACCGATGTCGCTCAACGCGGCAAGTGCTGCCTCGACGGCAGGCTCGCGGCGGCGCAGCACCGGTTCGAACGCGTTCCCGACCAATGCCCCGGAAGCGAAGTCGTCTATTTTCGCCACTGGGCTGTCGCGCGTCAAATCCGGGGCTGCGAACAGGACCGGGGTCGGAACATGAACGCCGGGCTCGACCACCACATACCAGGCCGGTGCCAGGGTGATCGGCTGCAGCCGCTCTCCCACACCTTCGGCCCAGGCGTTACGGCCACGCACGAACACCGGCACATCCGCGCCCAGGCGCAGGCCCAGCGCGGCCAACGCGTCCTCGTCCAGAGCGGCGTTCCAGAGCCGGTTCAGCGCCACCAGCACGGTGGCAGCGTCGGATGACCCACCGCCGAACCCACCACCGGCCGAAATATGCTTTTCGACGATGATGTCGACACCTTGGTCGATGTTGGCGACCTCTTTCAGCATGCGGGCGGCACGTACGGCCAAATCGTCGGCCTCGTCCACACCCGGCAATCCCTCACCCTGCCGACGTACCTGGCCGTCTTCACGCAGGCGCAGGCCGATGCGGTCCCCCCAATCCAGCAGGCGGAACACGGTCTGCAGCTCGTGATAGCCGTCGGCGCGGCGGCCGGTGATATGAAGGAACAGGTTCAGCTTGGCCGGGGCCGGCCACCAGGACCAGCCCGCATCCTCCGCACCCGCGCTCATGGCGCGCCCTGCCCCCACTGGTCCACCAGCAGGCGGACCTTGGCGTCTCCGCTGCTGGCTTCGATCCGGCGCGGCAGGGACGGGCGCCCGGCCTCGGCGGGGTACCAGTCCAGGTACTGGATCTGCCAGCCCATCTGCTGCATGCGGCGCGGGCGGCCTTCGCCATCACGCTCGACCTTGCCCGCGCCGGCGGGATCGGCAACCGCCAGCCCACGCACCCACTCGGGCAGGGAGTTGACCGGGATTTCCCAGCCCGTGGCCTCCAGCAGCAGCTGCTGCGCGTCCTCGCCTTCACGCGGGCCGCCGGCCAGTCCCTCCAGGCGACCGCCTCCATGCTGGCTGTCGCCGGTCAGCTTCCAGCTCTGCCGGGTCACGGGTGCACTGAGCTCGATCACGTAGCGCCGCCCGGCCTGCTGCCAGTCGATGCGTCCACTGCCACCGTCCTTGCCCTTGCTGACCGCTACCCGGCCCTGGAAGGACCACTCCGGCTGCGCCTGCAGCGCCGCCACCCGCGCGGCTTCGGCCTGTGCCGCTTCCGCCGACACGGTCTCGACCACGGCCGGCGCCGGTGTCTTCTGGGTGCCCAGCGACGTACAGGCAGTCATGGCGACGGTCGCCACTGCCAACAGCAGCGGCCGGAACAGGGAAACACTCATGGATTGAATTTCTCGCGGGCACGCTGCAGCGCGCGGTTGTCGGGGTCGAGCCTGGCCGCTTCCTCGAAGAAGTGGCGGGCCTCGTCATGCCGGCCGAGCACCCACAGCACTTCGCCGACGTGTGCGGCGATCTCCGGATCCTTGGCCAGGGTCCACGCACGACGCAGCTGCACCAGCGCCTCTTCGTTGCGGCCCAGGCGATACAGCACCCAGCCATAACTGTCGACGATGGCGGCATTGTCCGGCTCGGCCACGCGGGCACGGTCGATCAGTTCCAGCGCCTCCTGGTAGCGACCGGTGCGATCGGCCAGGGTGTAGCCCAGCGCATTCAGCGCCGGCACGTTCTCCGGCTCGGTGATCAGGATCTTGCGCAGGTCGGCCTCGGCACGGGCAATATCATCACGACGTTCCCAGGCCAACGCCCGCGCGTACAGCAGTGCATTCTCGTCCGGGTAAGCGGCCAGACCGCGGGCCAGCGCATCCAGTTCACCTGCATCGTCGCTGGCGCGCTGCCGCAGTTCCGCTTCCAGCAGATAGGCGTCGCGGCGCACCTCGTCGTCCACGCCGGCATCGGACTGGATCGCGTGTACCTCGTCCAGCGCCAGGCTCTGGCGCCCGGCAAGCGCCTGTGCGCTCGCCGCCCGCAGGCGGGCCTCGCTCAGTTCATCGCCGCCCGGCACGCTGTGATACCACTGCACCGCTTCCGGATAACGCTTCAGATACTCCGCGATCTTGCCCAGCAGCAGGCGCTGCGCCGGGTCCGGTTTGGCGGCCTGCCGCGACAGCTCGCTGTACAGGTTGGAAAGGGCCGCCTTGTCTCCCTGCTTGGCCAGCAGCGACGCCCGCATTCCCCAGGTCTGCACGTCCTGCGGCCCTACCGCCAGCACCCGCTCGGCGGCGGCCGGCTGGTTCAGGCTGTCGTAGGCAATGGCCACCGCGTTGCGCAGTTCCGGATCCTGGCGGGTCTTCGGTTCGACCTCGCGCAGCAGCGCCAGCGCGCGATCGGTCTGCCCCGCCTGCTGCAGCTGGCTGGCGCGCAGCAACGCCACGCGCGGCTCTTCCGGGAAGCGCTTGACCACCTCATCGATCATGCGCCGTGCCAGCTCCGGCTTTTCCATCCGCAGCGCCAGGCGACCGAATTCCTGCCAGGCCTCGATCTTCGGCGGGATGGCGTTGGCATCGACCAGCTCGCCCAGCACCTGCGCCGGCACGGCCGGATCGCGTCCACCGCCGACCAGCGCGGCCAGGGCAAACTTCCAGCCGCGGTCATCGCTGTCCTGCAGCAGGCTCTGCAGCTCGCTGCGGGCCGCCTTCACGTCGCCCTGGCGCATCGCCAGCGCACCGGCCGCGCTGCGCATGGCCAGCGAGCGTGGCGCGCGCTGCTGCCACAGGGCCAGGCCCTGGGCGGCGCTGGCATCGTCGTTGGCCAGCATGGAAATACGGGTCGCGCGCTCGGCCAGGCCGGCATCGCCGTCGCTGCGCTGGGCGGCCTGCAGGTACCAGCGCGCCGCCTCGGCCAGCTTGCCGGCCTGCAGGGCGAACTCGCCGGCCATCACCGGCTCCAGTGCCAGTTCCTCGGTGGCGGCGCCCCGCGCCGGGGGCTTGGCGGGCGCCGCCGACAGGGCCTGGCTGCACGCCAGGGACAGCAGCAGAACACTGGGGATGCGAATCAATGCGGGCATCGTCGGCATCGGGGCCTTAAAATGTCGTCCAATGGCCAGCAGCTTATCGCAAGCAACTGAACAATGACCCTGTGGGTGCTCGGACTGAATCACCAGACCGCGCCGGTGGAACTGCGCGAGCGCGCGGCCTTCGCCGGCGATGCCTTGCCGCGCGCGCTCGGTTCGCTGCGCGACACCCCGCAGATTGCCGAGGCGGTGCTGCTGTCCACCTGCAACCGCACGGAACTGTACGCGGTGGCCGATTCGGCGCAGGCGCTGGACCATTGGCTGCGCAGCCAGGCCGGCGACCTGCAGGGCTACCTGTACCAGCATGCTGACGCCGATGCCGTGCGCCACCTGTTCCGGGTCGCGACGGGCCTGGACTCGATGGTGCTGGGTGAACCGCAGATCCTGGGCCAGGTGAAGGATGCCTGGTCGACCGCGCGCGACCACGGGCTGCTTGGCCAGCGCCTGGACCGGCTGTTCCAGCAGACGTTCTCCGTGGCCAAGCGTGCGCGCACCGATACCCAGGTCGGCGCCAACCCGGTGTCGGTCGCCTCGGCTGCGGTGCGCCTGGCGCAGAATGCCTTTGCCCGCCTGGATGATTCCACCGTGCTGCTGGTCGGTGCGGGGGAAACCATCGAGCTGGCCGCCCGCCACCTCAGCGAAGGCAAGGTGCGGCGGCTGCTGATCGCCAACCGCACGCTCGCCCATGCGCAGGAATTGGCCAGCCGTCATGGCGGCGTGGCCCTGCCGCTGACCGAGCTTGAACGCCATCTGGCCGAGGCCGACATCGTGTTCTCGGCCACCGCCGCACGCGAACCGGTGATCCACCGCGAGACCGTGGCCAATGCACTGCGTGCACGCCGGCACAAGCCGATGCTGCTGTTCGATCTGGCCGTGCCACGCGACATCGAGGCTGAGGTCGGCACGCTCAACGATGCCTTCCTGTACACCGTGGACGATCTGGAACGCGCGGTGGAGGACAATCGACGCGGCCGCCGCGAGGCCGCCGCCGAAGCCGAAGCCATCATCGACCTGCAGGTATCGCGCTTCGTCGAGACCCTGCAGGCCGGCGCCCACCACGCGCCGCTGCGGCAACTGCGTGCCTTCGGCGACGCCACCCGCGCCGAGCTGCTCGAACGTGCCCGTCAGCAGCTGGCCAACGGCAAGCCGGCCGAAGAGGTCATGGAACTGCTGGCCCACGGCCTGACCAACCGGCTCCTGCACCCCCCGACCGCTGCCTTGCGCGCGGCCGCGCTGAGCGGCGATGCCGACCTGACCCGCGCCGCCGAGCGCCTGTTCCCGGCCACGCCGGGTTACCGCCACCCACCCGTGAGAACCGATGACGCCGACCCTGCGCCGTAAGCTGGAAGCGCTGGCCGAGCGCCGCGAAGAACTGGAACGCCTGCTCGCCGAACCCGACGTGGTCGCCGACAACACCCGTTTCCGCGACCTTTCGCGCGAATTCGCCCAACTTGAACCGGTCGCCACCGCACTGGCCGACGAGGCGCGCGCCAAGGCCGACCTGGCCGCCGCCGAGGGCATGCGCGCCGATCCGGACCTGCGCGAGCTGGCCGATGAGGAAATCGCCTCGGCCCAGGCGCGCCTGCAGGAACTGGAGCAGGAGCTGGCCTTGCTGCTGGTGCCCCGCGACCCACGTGACGAGGGCAATCTGTTCCTGGAAGTCCGCGCCGGTACCGGTGGCGACGAAGCAGCGATCTTCGCCGGCGACCTGTTCCGCATGTACGCGCGCTATGCCGAGCGCCAAGGCTGGAAAGTCGAGATCGAGTCCGACAACCCCGGCGAGCACGGCGGCTACAAGGAAGTGGTGGCGCGCGTGGTCGGCCGTGGCGCCTTCTCGCGGCTGAAATTCGAATCCGGCACGCATCGCGTGCAGCGCGTGCCCGCCACCGAATCGCAGGGCCGCATCCACACCTCGGCGGCCACCGTGGCGATCATTCCGGAAGCGGACGAAGTCGATGACATCGTCATCAACCCCGCCGACCTGAAGGTCGACACCTTCCGCTCATCCGGTGCCGGTGGCCAGCACGTCAACAAGACCGAGTCGGCGATCCGCATCACCCACGTGCCGACCGGCGTGGTGGTGGAATGCCAGACCGAACGCAGCCAGCACGCGAACCGCGACAAGGCGATGAAACGCCTGAAGGCGCAGCTGCTCGACGCCGAGCGCCAGCGCCAGGACGCCGCGCAGGCCGAATCGCGCCGCCTGCAGGTCGGCAGTGGCGATCGCAGCCAGCGCATCCGCACCTACAATTTCCCGCAGGGGCGGATCACCGATCATCGTGTGGAAGGCCTGACCCTGTATGACCTGCCCAACATCCTCGCCGGCGATCTGGACCCGCTGCTGCAGCGCCTCAGCCACGAGCACCAGGTGGATGCCCTGGCCCAGCTGTCGGCGGGCTGACGCCGATGTCGGCCTGGCAGCAGCGGCAACAACTGCAGCAGGCGATCGCGCGCCAGCCCGGTGACTTCGTCGCCTGGGTGATGCTGGCCGATCTGGAACTGGAAGCCGGCGACATCGGCGCAGGCGAGCAGGCCGCGCGGCGTGCACTGCAGCTGCGGCCGGACCATCCCGAAGCACTGGCCCGGCTGGGTCGCGTGGCATGGATGGCCGGTGCGCACGCCGACGCTGCGACGCTGCTGGGACAGGCTTCAGCGCGCGCTCCGGAGCATCCCGGCATCGCGCTGTGGCTGGGCCATGCCCTGGAAGATGCCGGCGACCCCGAGGGCGCGGCGGCCGCGTACCGGCGTGCACATGGGCTGATGCCCGACGAACCCTATATCGCCGCCCAGCGACTGGCATGGCAACGCCGCCTGTGCGACTGGCAGGACGTGGAGGCCCTGGCCGCGCAGGTGCGCGGCGCTGTCGCGACCGGGCAGGGCGCGATCGAGCCCTTTGCCTTCCTCAGCGAAGACGCCAGCGCCGCCGAGCAGCTGGCCTGCGCCCGCACGCGCGCCGCAGCCGTGGCCGCATCGGTGCGGCCGATGCCCGCTGTGAAGGTACGGACGCAGGGAGCCCTGCGGATCGGCTTCCTCTCCAACGGCTTCGGCGCACATCCGACCGGGTTGTTGACCGTTGCTCTGTTCGAGCAGCTGGGCCGCCACCCGGAACTGCAGCTGCATCTGTTCGCACTGAACCGGGACGATGGCAGCCGCATCCGCCAGCGGCTGCAGGCGGCAACCCGGCTGCACGATCTGGCGGGGCGCCGCCATGCCGACATCGCTGCCGCCATCCGTGCACAGGGCATCGACCTGCTGTTCGACCTGCGTGGCTGGGGCGGTGGCGGCGCGCCGGAAGTGCTGGCGCTGCGCCCTGCCCCGCTGCAACTCAACTGGCTGGCCTATCCCGGCACATCCGGCGCACCGTGGCTGGATGCGGTGATCGCCGATGCGTTCGTCCTGCCAGCGGCGTTGGCGCCCCACCACAGCGAGCGCGTGGTGTACCTGCCGCGCGCGTTCCAGCCCTCGGACAACACCCGCGCGCTCGAGCCGGCACCGGATCGCGCCGCGTGCGGCCTGCCCGGACACGGCGTGGTGTTCTGCTGCTTCAACAACAGCTACAAGCTCAACCCGCGCAGCATGGGGCGGGCGTTCGCCGTCCTGGCGGCGGTGCCTGGCAGCGTTCTATGGCTGTTGTCCGGCCCCGGCCAGGCCGATGCGCGCCTGCGGGCAGCGGCGCAGGCAGCGGGTCTGGACCCGGCGCGGCTGGTGTTCATGCCCAAGCTGCCGCATCCGCAGTATCTGGCCCGCTATCAACTGGCCGATCTGTTCCTGGATACACACCCGTACAACGCGCACACCACGGCCTCCGACGCACTGTGGGCGGGCTGCCCGGTACTCACCTGCCCGGGCGAGACCTTCGCCGCGCGCGTGGCCGGCAGCCTCAACCATCACCTGGGCCTGGCACGGATGAACGTTGCCGACGATGCGGCGTTCATCGCCACCGCCCGTGCGCTCGGCAACGATCCGGCAGCGCTGGCCGCACTGCGCGCCGAACTGGCACAGGCCCGCGCGCGTAGCGGCGTGTTCGACATGGCCGGTTTCGCCCGCGACCTTTCGGCACTGCTGCAGCAGCTGGCGCACGAGCAGGGCTGGCAGGGCGTCGACGGCGCCTGAGCAACCGCTGCGCTAGGCTGGGCCCTCCTTTCCGCGCGGCATGACGATGGGCAAGCTCAAACGCAAGGACTACGACGAACTTCTGCTGCCGTTGCAGCTGGAACTGACCGCGATGGCCCGCTGGGTGCAGCACAGCGGGCAGCGGTTGCTGGTGCTGTTCGAAGGCCGCGACACCGCCGGCAAGGGCGGCGCGATCCAGGCCATCAGCCAGCACCTCAATCCGCGCCAATGCCGGGTGGTGGCGCTGCCCAAGCCGACCGACCGCGAGGCGACACAGTGGTACTTCCAGCGCTACGTCGGGCACCTTCCGGCGGCGGGTGAGATCGTGCTGATGGATCGAAGCTGGTACAACCGCGCAGGTGTCGAGCGGGTCATGGGCTACTGCAGCGAGAGCGAGTACCAGCAGTTCCTGCGCCAGGCCCCGGTGTTCGAGCAGCTGCTGGTGGATGACGGCATCCTATTGTTCAAGTACTGGCTGTGCGTGGACCAGGAGCAGCAGGAGAAGCGCTTCGCCGAGCGCCATATCGATCCCCTCAAGGGCTGGAAGCTGTCACCGGTCGACCTGAAATCGCGCAGCAAGTACAGCGCCTATACCGAAGCACGGGAGGCCATGCTGCGTGCCACCCATCGCGAAGGTGCGCCGTGGACCCTGGTGGACTTCAACGACCAGCGGCTGGGCAGGCTGACCCTGGTACGCAACCTGCTTGACCGGTTGCCCGACACCCGCGTGGACGCGCCTCTGCCGGAGCTGCCGAAGCTGAAGGGCAAGCTGCATCGCGAGCACTACGATGTGCTGAAGCCGATCGAGGACTTCCCGGTCGAGGAGTAGGGGTTGTCTGCAGGGCCTGCGGCCCTGCACCCGCTACGAGCAACGGCAGAAGCAACGGCAACGGCAGACATAC
>NZ_JAOCKC010000044.1:0-8181 GCF_029844625.1 Stenotrophomonas sp. GD03680
CCGGACCCACCCCGCCTTCGACAGTTTCCTGCGATCTGTCGGAACGATCCGACCCACCATCTATTCCGATATCTGACAGATTTCATCCACGCTCGGCGTGGATCCATCAGATCGCGGCATTCTGCCGAAGGTGGGGCGGTGTTGGAGTGCGGGGTGTCCGCGGCATGGATGCCGCGGCCAAGCCTGCAGGGACGTACTTGCGGCGTCCCCGCACTCCGACACCACCCCGCCACCCCACGGACAGCGCGCTTTTGACGTTGAATCTGACGTTGCCCTGGCTCGTAGCAGGTGCAGGGCGCAGCCCTGCCGCCCCCCTTGCCCTGCTTAGAACGGAGTGGCGGACTCGAACGCCAGCGCGTCGCCCGTCACCGGGTGGGTGAAGTGCAGGCTGCGCGCATGCAGATGCACGCGCTGCGCCGGTGCGGCGCCATACAGCACATCGCCGACGATCGGATGACCCAGGCTGGCCATGTGCATGCGCAACTGATGGCTGCGCCCGGTCACCGGCTCCAGCGCCACGCGCGTGCGCTGCGCTTCAACATCGCGGGCCAGCACGCGCCAGCGCGTCAGCGCCGGCTTGCCGTGTTCATGGTCGACCTTCTGTTTCGGCCGGTTCGGCCAGTCCACGATCAGCGGCAGATCCACTTCACCGGCATCACCTTCGATCACACCCTGCACGACGGCTTCGTAACACTTGCCCACCCTGCGCTGCTCGAACTGCATCGACAACGCGGCCTGCGTCGTCTTGCCCCGTGCATGCAGCAGCAGACCGGAGGTGACCTGGTCCAGCCGATGCACGGTCAGCGCGTCCGGGTACAGCACCTGCAGGCGGGCCACTACGCAGTCCTGGTTCTCCGCGCTACGGCCAGGCACGGACAGCAGGCCAGCGGGCTTTTCCACCACCAGCAGCGCGTCATCGATGTAATGCAGGTGGATCATGCGGTTCTGCGGAACTCCATATGAAAACGGGGAAGCCGAAGCTTCCCCGTTTCTGTCAGCTGCGTGCCGGCCAGACCGGCACCCGCGGCATCAGCCCAGCAGGTGGGCAACGCCGGCGCGTTCTTCTTCCAGCTCGGCCAGGGTCTTGTCGATGTACTTCTGGCTGAAGTCGTCGATCGGCAGATCCTTGACCAGGGTGTACTTGCCGTTCTCGGTGGTCACGGCGAAGCCGAAGATCACGCCTTCCGGGATGCCGTAGGAACCATCGGACGGCACGCCCATGGTGACCCACTTGCCGTTGCTGCCCAGCACCCAGTCACGCACGTGGTCGATCGCGGCATTGGCCGCCGAAGCCGCCGAGGACGAGCCACGGGCTTCGATGATCGCCGCGCCGCGCTTGCCGACGGTCGGAATGAAGGTGTTGGCATTCCACTCCTGGTCGTTGATCGCATCGGCGATCGAAGCACCATCGGCGGTGGCGAAACGGTAGTCCGGGTACATGGTCGGGCTGTGGTTGCCCCACACCACCAGCTTTTCCATGCCACCGACCGGCTTGCCGAGCTTGGCCGACAGCTGGCTCAGGGCACGGTTGTGGTCCAGGCGCAGCATGGCGGTGAAGTTTTCCGGCTTCAGGTCCGGTGCCGACTTCATGGCGATGTAGGCGTTGGTGTTGGCCGGGTTGCCGACCACCAGCACCTTCACGTCACGGCTGGCGACCTTGTTCAGCGCCGCGCCCTGCGCGGTGAAGATCTTGGCGTTTTCCAGCAGCAGGTCCTTGCGCTCCATGCCCGGGCCGCGCGGACGCGCGCCGACCAGCAGGGCGATGTCGGCATCCTTGAACGCCACTTCAGCGTCGTCGGTGCCGACCATGCCGGCCAGCAGCGGGAAGGCGCAGTCTTCCAGTTCCATCATCACGCCCTTCAGGGCGGCCTGGGCCTTGTCCACCGGCAGCTCCAGCAGCTGCAGGATGACCGGCTGGTCCTTGCCCAGCATTTCGCCGGAGGCGATGCGGAACAGCAGGGCATAGCCGATCTGGCCGGCGGCGCCGGTCACGGCAACACGAACGGGTGCTTTCATGGGGGTTTCCTCTTGCTTGCAAGCGTTTGATGGGACGCCGCGGGCGTGGCCCGGCAGGCCTGGCAGGCGGCGGAGAACAGGGAAACGGCCACCCGTGGGTGGCCGTCTCGGAAGGGGGTCAGGCGGCGAGGATCTTGTTCCACTCGGCCACGCGGTCGGCCTGTGCGGCCAGCGCGGCGTCGACGTCGCCTTCCAGGGTGATCGAATGGATCACGTCGCCCTGCTTGACCGAATCGACGATGGCCTGGCCTTCCAGAACCTTGCCGAACACGGTGTGGCGGCCGTCCAGCCAATCGGTCTTGATGTGGGTGATGAAGAACTGGCTGCCATTGGTGTTCGGGCCGGCATTGGCCATCGACAGCGAGCCGACCTCATGCTTCACGCCGTTCTTCTCGTCTTCGAACTTGTAGCCCGGGCCACCGGTACCACGGCCCTGCGGGCAACCGCCCTGGATCATGAAGTCGGCGATCACGCGGTGGAAGATCAGGCCGTCATAGAAGCCGTGCTTGACCAGGTTCACGAAGTTGGCAACGGTCAGCGGCGCCTTGTCAGCGAACAGCTCGACCTTGATCGGGCCCTGGGTGGTGTCGAAAGTGGCGATGAGGGACATGAAGATCCTTGTTGCAAAGGGAAAGGCGTCTAGCCACCTAGTTTACACCCGGCACGTGGCGGCGGCGGCTTCGACCATCGGCGCAGGGCGACGCTTCAGGCTCTGGAGGGGCGCCGCCGGCGGGGCCCCGACGGTCAGCTGAATGGGGCTCCCGGGCGGGCCGGAATCCGGCTTTTCGCGAATCGTCAAGTTCGACGTATAATGTTGGACTTCTTTTTCCAAATCCGGCGCCGACTGGCCCCCTTTCGTATGTCCATCGAAAATCTTCGCAACATCGCCATCGTCGCCCACGTCGACCATGGCAAGACCACCCTGGTCGACCAGCTGCTGAAGCAGTCCGGCACCCTGTCCGAGCGTACCGTCCTCGCCGAGCGCGTGATGGACAGCAACGACCAGGAAAAGGAACGCGGCATCACCATCCTGGCCAAGAACACGGCCATCACCTGGGAAGACAAGAAGACCGGCATCAAGAACCGGATCAACATCGTCGACACCCCCGGCCACGCCGACTTCGGCGGTGAGGTCGAGCGCGTGCTGTCGATGGTCGACACCGTGCTGATCCTGGTCGACGCGATGGACGGCCCGATGCCGCAGACCCGCTTCGTCACCCAGAAGGCCTTCGCGATGGGCTTCAAGCCGATCGTGGTGGTCAACAAGATCGACCGTCCGGGTGCGCGTCCGGACTGGGTGATCGACCAGGTGTTCGATCTGTTCGACAAGCTCGGCGCGACCAACGAGCAGCTGGACTTCCCGATCGTCTACGCGTCGGCCCTGAACGGCTATGCCGGCCTGGAAGACACCGTCCGCGATGGCGACATGACCCCGCTCTACGAAGCGATCATGAAGCACGCGCCGAAGCCCGAAGTGGATCCGGAAGGTGCCTTCCAGATGCGCATCAGCCAGCTGGACTACAACAACTTCGTGGGCGTGATCGGCATCGGCCGCATCCAGCGTGGCACCCTGAAGAAGAACATGCAGGTCACGGTGATCGATCGTGAAGGCAAGAAGCGCAACGGCAAGGTCGCGCAGGTGCTGGGCTTCCTGGGCTTGGAGCGCATCGAGCAGGACACCGCTGAAGCCGGCGACATCGTGGCGATCTCGGGCATTCCGGAGCTGACCATCTCCGACACCCTCTGCCACCCGGACACCCCGGAAGCGCTGCCGGCGCTGACCGTGGACGAGCCGACCATCTCGATGACCTTCCAGGTCAACAACTCGCCGTTCGCGGGCAACAAGGACCTGTCCGGTGGCAAGTTCCTGACCAGCCGCCAGATCAAGGACCGCCTGGACCGTGAAAAGGTCCACAACGTGGCGCTGAAGGTCGAACAGCTGGAGGACGCCGACAAGTTCCTGGTCTCCGGCCGTGGCGAACTGCACCTGTCGGTGCTGATCGAGAACATGCGTCGTGAAGGCTACGAACTGGCCGTGTCGCGTCCGGAAGTGATCATCAAGGAAATCGACGGCCAGCAGATGGAGCCGATCGAACAGCTGGTGGTGGACGTGGAAGAAGTGCACCAGGGCGGCGTGATGGAAAAGCTGGGCACCCGCAAGGGCCAGCTGAAGAACATGGAACCGGACGGCAAGGGCCGCGTGCGCCTGGAATACTCGATCCCGGCCCGTGGCCTGATCGGCTTCCAGAACGAATTCAAGACCCTGACCCAGGGTTCGGGCCTGCTGTTCCACGTGTTCGACCATTACGGTCCGAAGGAACAGGGCGCAATCGCCAAGCGCATCAACGGCGTCATGATCGCCAACGCCCCAGGCGTGACTCCGGCCTACTCCCTGGGCCCGCTGCAGGAACGCGGAAAGCTGTTCGCTGCTGAAGGCGACAATGTGTATGAAGGCCAGCTGGTCGGCATCCACTCCAAGGACAACGACCTGACCGTCAACGCCATCAAGACCAAGCCGCTGACCAACATGCGCGCTTCGGGCAAGGACGATGCGATCCAGCTGACCCCGGCGATCAAGTACTCGCTGGAACAGGCGCTGGACTTCATCGAGGACGACGAGCTGGTCGAGATCACTCCGAAGGAAATCCGGCTGCGCAAGAAGTTCCTGACCGAAAGCGACCGCAAGAAGGCTTCGCGCGGCGGCTGAGCCGGACCGTGAGCCAGAGCGGCTACAACCCGGATCCACACCGGCATCCGGGCCTCCACGTCATCGCCCTGCTCGAAGCGAGCAAGGCGGTGCTGGCGTTGCTGGCTGCGACCGGGCTTGAAGTGCTCGGTCCGCAGCCGCTCCGCGATGGGGTCAATGCCCTGATCCGGCGTTTCAGCCTGGACCCGGATCACGGCACCCTGCCCTCCCTCCTGAACATGATCAATCCCGACGCCGTGCACCTGGCGGCGGCGGCGATGATCGGCTACGGCCTGCTGCACCTGGTGGAAGCCTGGGGCCTCTGGCGGGCCAGGGCCTGGGCCTCCTGGCTGGGCTGCCTGACCGCCGCGCTGTATCTGCCCTTCGATGTCTTCGCCATCGTCCGCCACCCCGGCTGGCCCTCCTGGACGATCCTGGCGATCAACCTGCTCGTGGTCTACGTCCTGGCCCGCGACCTGCGCAAGCGCCACCACTGAGCAGCAGCTACACTGGGCATTGGAGCCGACCAAGCCGCCCCATGCGCCCGTCCTTGCCGCCTCTGCTGACCTGCCTGCTCATCGCGCTGCCCGCGTTGTTCATTGTTGGCTGCAGCCCGGCCACGACCAGCGCCCACGCCGCCGAACCCGCGAGCCGCAACGTGCCCTTCCCCTACGCCGAGACCGACCTGGCCGACCTGCAGGCGCGCATGGTGGCCGGCGAACTGGACAGCACCACGCTGACCCACGCCTACCTGCAGCGCATCGCTGCGCTGGATCGCGCCGGGCCGCGCCTGCGTGCCGTCATCGAACTCAACCCGGATGCCCTGCGAGAAGCCGGTGAACGCGATCGCGAGCGCCGGGACGGCCATCTGCGCGGGCCGCTGCATGGCATTCCGGTCCTGCTGAAGGACAACATCAACGCCGCGCCCATGACCACCAGCGCCGGATCGCTCGCGCTGCAGGGTTTCCGCCCCGCCGATGCCTACCTGGTAAGACGCCTGCGCGAGGCCGGCGCGGTCGTGCTGGGCAAGACCAATCTCAGCGAGTGGGCCAACTTCCGCGGCAACGATTCGGTGTCGGGCTGGAGCGCGCGCGGTGGCCAGACCCGCAATCCGTACCGTCTCAGCCATTCGCCCTGTGGCTCCAGCAGCGGCAGCGCGGTAGCGGTGGCCGCCAATCTGGCCAGTGTGGCGATCGGCACCGAGACCGACGGCAGCATCGTCTGCCCGGCCGCGATCAACGGCATCGTCGGCCTGAAACCGACGGTCGGCCTGGTCAGCCGCGAAGGCATCATCCCGATCTCCTTCAGCCAGGACACCGCCGGGCCGATGACGCGCAGCGTCGCCGACGCCGCGGCCGTACTGACGGCGATCGCGGGCCGGGACGATGCCGACCCCGCCACGGCCACCATGCCCGGCCGCGCGGTCTACGACTACACCGCGCGCCTGGACCCCGAAGGCCTGCGCGGCAAACGCATCGGCCTGCTGCAGACCCCTCTGCTGACGTACCGTGGCATGGCACCGCTGATCGATCAGGCCGCCGCCGAACTGCGCCGTGCGGGCGCGGTGGTGGTGCCGGTGGAACTGCCCGACCCGGGTGCCTGGGCCGAAGCCGAGCGGGTCGTGCTGCTGCATGAGTTCAAGGCCGGGCTGGAGCGCTACTTCAAGACCTACCGCGCGCCCCTGCGCAGTCTTGGCGAACTCATCGCCTTCAACCAGGCCCAGGCGCCGCAGGAACTGGGCCTGTTCGGCCAGGAACTGCTGCTGGAGGCCAACGCCACTGCCGGGCTGGCCGACCCTGCCTACATCCGTGCGCGCAGCGATGCGCGACGCCTGGCCGGCCCGGAGGGCATCGACGCCGTCCTGGCTGCCTACCAGCTGGATGCGCTGGTTGCACCGACCACCGGCACAGCCTGGCCCATCCGCCGCGAAGGCGACGATTTCCCGGGTGAGAGCTACAGCGTGGCAGCGGTCGCGGGTTACCCCAGCCTGAGCGTGCCGATGGGACAGATCAACGGCCTGCCGGTCGGCCTGCTGTTCATGGGCACAGCCTGGAGCGAGCCGAAGCTGATCGAAATGGCCTATGCCTACGAGCAACGCACACGTGCGCGCCGCCCGCCTCATTTCGAAACCGACACCCTGATCGACACTGGCGAGCCTTGATCGGCCCCGGGTTGCCCGGCGGACCGGGGGTACCGCTGCGCTCGCCGGGCACGTCCCGGCGCTAGCGGTCGGGGTCCGGTTCCACCGGCGCGATCGCGGCCTCGCCGTCCTCCGCCCCGGGTGAACGCACATCTGCCGTACGTGCGCGCGGTGCGCGCGGCATGTCCAGCTCATCCTCGCGCTGCAACCGCGCGCGCAGCTGCGGCAGTGATTGCGGATGCTCGCGCGCCAGGAAATCCAGCATGCGCTCGCGCACCAGGCAGCGAAGATCGAAGGCATCGCCGGAGCTGCGCGCACTGACCAGCAGGCGCACCTGGATCGCCCGCTCGCTGGTTTCGGTCACCTGGGTCACACAGACCCGTCCATCCCACAGCGCCTCGCCGCGGCAGATGCGCTCCAGTTCACTGCGGATCGCCGCGATCGGCGCACGGTAGTCCAGCCACAGGAACGCCGTGCCAAGCAGATCGGCGCTGCGCCGGGTCCAGTTCTGGAAGGGGTTCTCGATGAACCAGGTCAGCGGCACCACCATCCGCCGCTCGTCCCAGATGCGTACCACCACATAGCTGCTGCCGATCTCCTCCACGCGCCCCCACTCGCCTTCAACGATCACCACATCATCCAGCCGGATCGGCTGGGTCACTGCGATCTGCAGGCCGGCGATGAGGTTGCCGAACACCGGCTTGGCGGCGATGCCCGCGACCAGCCCGATCAGACCGGCCGAGGCCAGCAGGGCGGCGCCGATCTTCTGCACCATCGGGAATGTCAGCAGCACCAGCGATGCACCGAGCACGATGATGCCGCCCATCAGCACGCGGCTCAGCACCCGCGTCTGGGTCTGGATGCGTCGGGCTTCCAGATTGTCCGAGACGTCGATGGGATGACTGCGCAGGATCGCACGCTCGCCGGCGGCCACCGCGCGCACCAGCAGCCAGATGAAACAGGCCGTCAGCGCGATGTGCAGCCCGTGCTGCAGATGCCCCAGCAGAGGCTCCTGCAGTGGCGTGGCCTGCAGCGCCGGGATCAGCAGCAGCAAGGGCCATGCGGTCGCCATTGGCAGACCGAGCACACGACCGATGCGCGCGCGCCGGCGATCACGCCCTTTCAGCCGGTGATAGATCCACAGGATCAGCCAGGCGCCGATGCCGCCTACCAGTGCCGCCAGACCCAGCGGCCATGCATATGCCTGTGCGCTTTGCCAGTGCACGGTTGCCACCTCCACTCGAACAGCAGCGGACAGCCTCGCGCATGGCGCATGAGCGTCACGTCAGCCGTTCGTAAGCAGGGTGTTGGTCTGCAGGGCTTGCAGCCCTGCACCTGC
>NZ_JAOCKC010000045.1:0-2398 GCF_029844625.1 Stenotrophomonas sp. GD03680
TGCCGCGCTGGTGGAGGAAGCCACCGCCGCTGCGCGGGCCATGGAGGAACAGGCAGGCCATCTGAGTGAAGCGGTGTCCATCTTCGTGCTCGATGAAGCCGAAACCGTGGTCGCGCCCCGCGTCGCCGCCCCCGCCCCGCGCACCGCTGCACCCGCCGCCCCGGCGCCGGCTGCACCGCCGGCCCGCCGCAGCAGCGGCGGTCGCCCGATGGCCGCGGAACTGGCCGACGGAGACTGGCAGGAGTTCTGATTCCTGCCTGACCTGACGCACGACAACGCCCTGGCCCTGCGCCGGGGCGTTGTCGTTTAAGGGGCATCTGATTGTCCAGCCAACGGCGAAGCCCCTCGGAGTGGCCGCGGAGAGCTGCGGATTTCCTTCGTTTGGGCCAGTAAGGTGGGTCGCGCAGGGGACGCCGTGAATACGTCCCTGTAGGCTCGGGCGCGCCATCCATGGCGCTTACGCCCCTGCGCAACCCACCCTCCCGGCCACGGACAGTTTCCGTGCGCGTCCACCCCGGATTGAAGAAAGAAAGCAAAAAGCAAAAGCCAGGCCACTTCAGGGGTCAGATCCGTTTTCCGCAGGAAAACGGATCCGACCCCTCTTCCCACGTGGAAACCCAACGCCTTTGCCGGCCGCCGAAGTGAAGCCCTGGCGGGCCGGGTCGGGGTGGGCAGGCAGGACACGCCGTGAACCCATCCATGGGGGCTCGATGGCGCCATCCATGGCGCCAACGGTCCTGCCTGCCCACCCCGACCCGGCCAAACCGTAGCAACCCATCGCCATGACCTGCCGTTGCCGTTGCCGTTGCTTTTGCTTCAAAGGACTGCCGCAGGCAGCGCCGCAGCCGCCGCTGCAAGGAAACCTGAATGCGTTCCGGCACTGCACCTCAATCCCGCGCGCCCGCGGCCGATAACGGGGGTGTCATGGTGTATTCCGCCGTGGCCGGCTCGGCGCCGCCCGCCTGCTTCAAACTGGTCCTGCTCGATGAACCTCATGCATCGCTGGCAACACTACTTCAGCAATCTCTCCGTCCGGCGCAAGCTCAATCTGCTCACGCTGCTCATCGCGCTGGGCGTGGTCGCGCTGTCGGTGATCGCCGCCCGCATGCAGTACCTGGACCTGACTGAAACGCGCAAGACCTCGCTGAAGACCCAGGTCGAACTGAGTTACGGCATTGTCCAGCACTACCACCGCCTGGCCGGTACCGGCGAGCTCAGCGAAGAGGCAGCCAAGGCCGCCGCCCTGCAGGCGCTGGAGAGGATGCGTGCCGAGAACGACACCTACTACTACAACGTCTACGACACCGGCTACCGGGTACTCATGCACCCGTTCCGCAAGGACCTGGTCGGCAAGGACATGAAGGATTTCCGCACCGATGAAGGGGTGCGCATCTATTACCAGCAGGTCGAGGCAGCCAAGGCCGGGGGCGGCTTCGTCGACTACCGCTGGGCCAAGCCCGGCAGCGAAGGCACGGTCGGCAAGATCGCCTATGCCGGGCTGTTCGCGCCGTGGAACTGGGTCATCAGCAGTGGCGTCTACACGGACGACGTGCAGAAGCAGGCCCTGGTGTTCACCACGATCATGGCGATCTCCGGTGGCGTGGTGGTTCTGATCGTGCTGGCCTTGAGCTGGCTGATCGGCAACCGCATCGCGGTACCGTTGAAGCAGGCTACGGCCGTGGCCGAAGGCATCGCCGCTGGCAGACTGGACAGCCATATCGGCCCGCAGCCGCATGACGAGCCCGGCCGCCTGCTGGATGCGATGTCCGCCATGCAGCGGCAGCTGCACGCCGTGATCGGTGGCCAACGCGAGATGGCACGTCGCCACGACGCCGGTGAACTCAGCTACCGCATCGATGCCAGCGCATTCCCCGGCGAGTATGGGCTGATGGTGCAGGAGACCAATGCGCTGGTCGGCGGCCACGTGCAGACCCTTCATGATGTGCTCGATGTCGTCCAGCAATACGCCGTCGGCGATCTGAGCCGTGATATCGCCCGATACCCGGGCGAGAAGGCGGCGATGACCCACGCCGTTGATACCGTCAAGGACAACCTCGGCCGCATCAATGCCGAGATCAAGCAGCTGGCCGGCGCCGCCGCTGCCGGTGACTTCAGCCGTCGCGGCGACGCACAGCGCTTCGATCACGATTTCCGCACCATGCTGGAAAACCTCAACGCGATGATGGCAGTCAGCGATGAGAACCTCGGCAAGCTGTCACAGCTGCTGTCAGCCATCGCCGAAGGCGACCTGACCGCCCGCATGCAGGGCGACTACCAGGGCGTGTTCGCACGGATGCGTGACGATGCCAATGCCACCGTCACCCAGCTGACCCGCATCGTTGGCCAGATCCAGGCCAGCGCCTCCAGCATCACCCTGGCCGCCGGCGAAATCGCCTCG
>NZ_JAOCKC010000046.1:0-810 GCF_029844625.1 Stenotrophomonas sp. GD03680
GGCAGTGCCGACTTCGGCAGCCACACCCTGGTGCTGGCCGATCACAGCCATGACACCGCCGAGCTGGGCAGCGTGCGCTTCCATCGGCGCGATGAGAGCGAGCGCAGTGACAGCGTGCAGCAGTGGTCGACCGCGCACCGCTGGCGTCCGGGCAAGGTACAGCGTGCCACCTGGGACTACCGCACGCTGGAGCGCCGCCAGGCCAGCGCCGAAAGCGGGCAGGCCAACGACCTGGGCATCATCGACCGCGACACCTGTGGCCCCTACGGCCGGCAGGACAATGCCCGCGGCCAGCGCCGCGCGCAGCAGCACCTGGATGCGCTGCGCGTGCGCGCGCAGACCATCGAGGGTGCCGGCCAGTGGCGCACGCTGGCCCCGGGCGCACGGTTCGGCCTGTCGCAGCACCCGCAGGTGAGCCAGGACGCGCAGTTCCTGTGCCTGTCGGTGCAGCACCAGGCGCGCAACAACCTCGATGCCGATGTATTCGATGCGCTGGAGCAGACCCTGGGTCCGTCCAGCGTGGCCGCGCCGGCACTGCCGGGCGCGCTGTCGGGCCTGGCCAATGGGCGTGCGCCCGGTGAGGTCTCCACCGCCTTCTACGACAACCGCTTCGTGGCCATCCCGGCCGAAGTGACCTACCGGCCGCAGACCGACGATGGCCATGGCGCGCATCTGCATCCGCGGCCGACCATCACCGGCACGCTCAGTGCGATCGTGGTCAGCGATGGCGACCCGCTGCTGTCCGACCGCGACCACCGCATCAAGGTGCAGTTCCCGTGGCAGCGCGGCGGCAACGCCAGCAGCGGGCTG
>NZ_JAOCKC010000047.1:0-767 GCF_029844625.1 Stenotrophomonas sp. GD03680
CCGGCCGCCGTCGCCAGCAGATGCTTGCTCGGCGCCGACAGCTGCACGTCCGCTTCGGTACTGGCGATGCGTACCTGCGTCTTGGCCGCCACGATCGCCTGGTTCTTGTGCGCACGCGCACTCACCTTGCCCTGTGCCGCATGCAGCGCGATGCCGCGCTCCTGGTTCGGGCTCTCGCCGCTGGGTTCCATGCCGGCGGTGTACAGCACCAGGCCGCCGGCCACGGCCATCGTCAGTGAGCCCTGGGTCATCCAGTTCAGCGCCACGCCGCTGGCCAGCGTGGTGTGCGTGCCGCTGACCCACACCTGGTCGGCCGGGGTCAGGCTCAGCACGCCGGCCACGCCACTGCCCAGCAGGACAGGCGCACTCCAGCCCGGCGCTTCGCCGTCGCCACCGGCGATGCTGCCCGCCGCGCTGCCACTGTGGGTCGCGCGCAGGGTCTCCTGCAGTTCGGTCAGCGTCGTGTCCACCGGCAATTCGTTGGGATCACTCGGAAGCTGTGCCTGCTGGTTGGCCGCCGACTCGGCCAGCTGCTGCAGCAGCTGCTGGCTTTCCTGCAACTGGCTCAGTGCCTGCGGCGCCGCCAGCTGCGGCGTACCCGGCTCGGTGGTCAGCAGCAGGCCACGGCCGGCGCGCAGTGCACCCTGGGCCTGCGTGGACAGTTCCACACCAAAGCCCCGCTCGCCCTCGCGCACGTTGTCCTGGCCGCCCTTGAGATGGCCCAGGGTCAGGGTGGTCTCGTGCTGGGTGGTGGACAGCTGCGCGCG